>NZ_JBFUKP010000004.1:0-348423 GCF_056400765.1 Ramlibacter sp. P4_H7 | reverse complement strand
GCCCGGTCAACGCAGGTTTGCCGGCGCATCGCGCCGGACGCCCTGCCAGCGCGCTCCGGCCCGCCCGCGCGGGGCTTGGCAGCGCCCTGTCGCCCAAAGCGGGAAGCGGCGCCGAGGCGCCGCTTCAAACAACCGGATCCAGGAAGACGACCTCAGCCGCCCCGACGCATCATGTCGAAGAACTCCACGTTGGTCTTGGTGGCCTTCATGGACTTCAGCACCATCTCCATCGCCTCGATCTCGTCCATGTTGTACATGAACTGGCGCAGGATGCGGGTCTTCTGAAGGATTTCCGGGGCGAGCAGCAGTTCCTCGCGGCGGGTGCCGGAGCGATTGAGCTGGATCGAGGGGAACACGCGCTTTTCGTACAGGCGGCGGTCCAGGTGCAATTCGCTGTTGCCGGTGCCCTTGAACTCCTCGAAGATCACTTCGTCCATGCGCGAGCCGGTGTCGATCAGCGCCGTGGCGATGATGGTCAGCGAGCCGCCTTCCTCCACGTTTCTGGCCGCGCCCAGGAAGCGCTTGGGACGCTGCAGCGCGTTGGCGTCGACGCCGCCGGTCAGCACCTTGCCGGAAGAGGGCACGACGTTGTTGTAGGCGCGGGCCAGGCGGGTGATCGAGTCCAGCAGGATCACCACGTCCTTCTTCAGTTCGACCAGGCGCTTGGCGCGCTCGATCACCATTTCGGCGACGTGCACGTGACGGGCGGCCGGCTCGTCGAAGGTGGACGCGATCACTTCGGCCTTCACCGAGCGCTGCATGTCCGTCACTTCCTCGGGGCGCTCGTCCACCAGCAGCACCATCATGTAGCTGTCGGGGTAGTTGGCCGCGATGGCGTGGGCCATGTGCTGCATCATCACCGTCTTGCCGCTCTTGGGCGGCGCCACGATCAGGGCGCGCTGGCCCTTGCCGATGGGGGCGATGATGTCGATCACGCGGCCGGTGATGTTCTCTTCGCTCTTGAGGTTGTCGCGTTCGAGGCGCATCTGCTCCCGGGGGAACAGCGGCGTCAGGTTCTCGAACATGATCTTGTGCTTGTTGTCCTCCGGCAGGCCGCCGTTGACCTTGTCCAGCTTGGTCAGCGCGAAGTAGCGCTCGCCGTCCTTCGGCGTGCGGACTTCGCCTTCGATCATGTCGCCGGTGTGCAGGTTGAACCGGCGCACCTGCGAGGGCGAGATGTAGATGTCGTCCGTGCTGGCGGTGTAGCTCGTGTCCGGGCTGCGCAGGAAGCCGAAGCCGTCCGGCAGGATCTCCAGGACGCCATCCGCGAACACCTGTTCGCCGGCGCGCGCGCGCTTCTTGATGATGGCGAACATCAGCTCCTGCTTGCGCATCCGGCCGGTGTTCTCGATCTCGAGCTCTTCGGCCTGCTTGAGGACTTCGGAGACGTGCAGCGCCTTGAGTTCGTTCAGGTGCATGGAGGATCCCTTTGGGGAATTGTTCTTGAAGGTCTTAGGGGGGAGGTTCCTTGCGGGGCGAGAACTGCCCTGCGAACCGGATCGGACTGTCCACCTGCCACCGGCGGATCAGCGATGAAGGGATTATGCAGCAAAAATTGGAATCGGGGCCACGGTGCCCCGCGCCCAGAAAACCGGACGGGGCCCGAAGGCCCCGTCCGCTGTCGAACCACAGGCGCCGGAGCGCCCGGTGGCCGTGTCTACGCCAGCTGCTGGTCGATGAAGGCGGTGAGCTGCGCCTTGCTCATGGCGCCCACCTTGGTCGCGGCCAGCTGGCCGTCCTTGAACAGCATGAGCGTCGGGATGCCGCGGATGCCGAACTTGGCGGGAATGTCACGGTTCTCGTCGACGTTCATCTTGGCGATCTGCAGCTTGTCCTTGTACGACTCGGACACTTCGTCGAGGATCGGCGCGATCATCTTGCAGGGACCACACCACTCGGCCCAGTAGTCCACCAGGACGGGCTTGCCCGCCTTCAGGACGTCGGACTCGAAGGAGGCGTCGGAGATGTGCTTGATCAGGTCGCTGGCCATGGGTTCCTCTTCTCGAAGAGCGGGGCCCATCCCCGCTACAGCTACAGTCAGGGCATTGTGACAGAAACCAAGACCCCTCGTCGGGAGCGGGCCGGCGGGAGATTGCTATGGATGCGATAGCAGGATTGCATCCATCCATGCGGAACTGGCGGGACCTCGTGCAGAGACTGCGGGACGAGATCGGCCACCGCGGCGCCCATCCCGCGCGCACCGTCGTGCTGTTGCCCTACGCGCAGCTGATGCCGGTGGCGCGACGGTTCTGGGTCGAAGAGGTCCCGACCGGCTTCTCGCCGCGCTTCGAAACCACGATGAACTGGGCGCGCCAGCGTCCCTGGGAACCGGGCGAACTGGACCTTTCGTTCGACATCGGGCGCGACCTGCTCGCCGCCCGCGGCTGGCTGGAGCAGGGCGGACTGCGCGCCCAATCCGACGCGCTGGCGGGCCTGCTGGTCGATGCGGCCTGGCAAGCGGCGGAGGCGGCGCGCGCGGTGCCACCGCAGCTGCGCTCCGCATGGGCCGCGCGGTTGCGGCCCATGCTGCTGCAAGGGATGGAGGCGCCCGCACTCGCCACCGAGGCGGCGGTGGCCCGCATCGCCTTCGAGTGGGTCGCCGCCTCTTCCTACGCGACCGACGCCTTGCTCGACGCCACGTTCGCGGGCGACGTGGACCTGCTCGTCGTGCTGCAGGGCTTCCAGGAGGAGGCCATTCCGCGCGCGATTGCCGCGCAGTTCGGCGACCGTGCGCTCACCTGGCCGCTGCCGGCGGAGGCGCCCCGCGGCGAGATCGCCCTGCATGCAGCGGCAGACGCCACCGAAGAGGCGGAACGCGCCGCCGCCTGCGTGCTGCAGCGGCTGGAGCGCCCGCAAGTCCCGGTGGCCCTGGCAGCCACCGACCGCGTGCTCACCCGGCGCATCGGCGCGCTGCTGTTCACCCGTGGGGTCCGCGTGCGTGACGAGACCGGCTGGAAGCTTTCCACCACGCGGACCGCGGCGCATGCCATGGGTGCACTGCGCGCCTGCGCCTGGGATGCGAACAGCGACGCGGTGCTGGACTGGCTGAAGAACGTGCCGGTGCTGCCATCGGGTCTGGTCCAGGGCCTGGAGCGGCGCGTGCGTCGCAGCGGCCAGCGCGAATGGCGGACGCTGCGGCGCAGCGACTGGGGTGACTCCGAGTCCCTGCAGCAGGCGGCAGCCCGCATCGAAGGCTGGCGCGAATCGCTGCAGACGACGCGCACGCTGCTCGAATGGTTCGACGCCCTGCGCGAACTGCTGCGCCAGACCGGCCAGTGGGAGCCGCTGCGCGCGGACGCCGCCGGCATGAAGGCCATAGCCGCGCTGCGCCTGGAAGAAGGCGCGGCAGCCGAGTGGGCGGGTTGGGCGCAGGCGCAACGGCGGATGGGCCTGCGCGATTTCACTTCCTGGGCCGACGACGTACTGGAAAGCGTCAGCTTCGTGCCGCCCCACGCTGGTGACGAACAGGTCGTGGTGTTGCCTCTCAGCCAGCTGTTGGGCCATCCTTTCGCGGCGCTGGTCCTTCCCGGGTGCGACGAGCGCAGCCTGCCCGCTGCGCCGGAGCCGCCCGCCGGCTGGTCGCAGGCGCAGCGCCGCCTTCTTGGGCTGCCTGCGCGGGAAGAACTGCAGGCAGCGCAGCGGGCCGCCTGGGAGTACGCGCTGCAGGCGCCTCACGTGGACGTGCTCTGGCGCGCGAGCGACGACACCGGCGAGCGCAGCGTGGCCAGTCCCCTGGTCCAGGCGCTGGTGGTCCAGGGGGCCGGCACGGCGGCGGACGACCCGCGCGAGGCCCGCCCCGAGCGGGCGCAGGACGTGCCGCGCCCGGCGCCGCAAGGCGCGCCCCTCGTGCCGCAGCAGGTCTCTGCCAGCAGCTATGAGGATCTGCGCCGCTGCCCCTACCGCTTCTTCGCGCTGCGCATGCTGGGCCTTCGCGAAGCGGACGAGATCGAGGCGGAGGTGGACAAGCGTGACTTCGGCACCTGGCTGCACGGCGTGCTCAAGAGCTTCCATGACGCCCTGCGAGAGCAAGGCAATCTTTCGCGGCCGCAGCGCGTGCGCCTGCTGGACGCCATCGCGGGCGCCGGCATTGCCGACCAGCGTCTCGGCGAGGGGGAGTTCCTGCCGTTTGCGGCCACCTGGCCCGCGGTGCGCGAAGGCTACCTGGACTGGCTGGCGAAGCACGAAACGACGGGCGCGGTGTTCGAAGCGGGAGAGAGCGACCACCAGGTGCAGCTGGACACGCTGACCCTGCAGGGTCGCATCGACCGCATCGATGCGCTTTCCGACGGCACTGCGCTGGTCATGGACTACAAGACGGAGAGCGCGCAGGCGACCCGCTCCCGGATGGCTGCGCCGCTGGAAGACACGCAGCTCGCGTTCTACGCCGCCTTGCTGCCGGGTCGCGAGGTTCAGGCGGAATACCTGAACGTCGGCGAACGCGGCGAGATCGTCGAGGTTCCCCACAAGGCGCTCGCCCAGGCCACGCACCTGCTGCGCGAGGCGATCCCCTCCGAGTTGCGCCGCATCGCGCAGGGAACGACGTTGCCGGCGCTGGGCGAGGGGCGGGTGTGCGAATTCTGTGCGGCACGGGGTCTGTGCCGGCGCGATTCCTGGAGTGCCTGAAGAGATGGGAATGCCCCCGGAGCCGGCCTACGAACACAACGGGCGCGTCGTGGCGCGCGAGCAGTTCTATGCGATCGCCTGCGATCCGCGTCGCCATGTCGCCGTGGAAGCCTGCGCCGGCGCGGGCAAGACATGGATGCTGGTGTCGCGGATCCTGCGGGCCCTCCTGGCCGGGGCGCAACCGCACGAGATCCTGGCGATCACGTTCACGCGCAAGGCCGCGGCCGAGATGCGCCAGCGGCTGCAGGACTGGCTGGCGCTGTGGAGCACGGCACCGGATGCGGAGCTGGCGGAAGCGCTGCGCGCGCGTGGCCTGCCGCAGGCCGACGCGGCGACCCGCGCCGCGCTGCGCGGTCTTTACGCGGGCCTGCTGGAATCCGGCCGGCCGGTGCAGATCCGCACCTTCCACAGCTGGTTTGCCGCGCTGTTGCGCGGCGCCCCGGTCGCGGTGCTGCAGGACCTGGGCCTGCCCACGCGCTTCGAGCTGCTGGAGGACGACAAGGAGGCGGTTGGCCGCGTCTGGCGACGCTTCCACGCGGCAGTGGAGCGCGACCCGCCCGCCCGGGCGGACTACGAAGCCTGCGTCGCTGCCTACGGTCGCTTCAACACCCTGAAGGCGCTGGAGTCGGCGCTGGCCAAGCGCGTGGAGTTCGCCATGGCCGACGCCGTCGGCGTGGTGGACGATTCGGTGCGCTACTTCGCGCAGGTGTTCCCGCGATTCGCCGGCCTGGCCCGTCCCGAGGAATCGCTCGCGGGCGACATCGCGCGTCGCCGTTGGCTGGGCCGCGCGCAGGCCCTCGGACCGGAGAAGAACAAGTCGCCGCAGGTCGCTGCCGATGCGATCGTGCGCGCCTTCGACGAGGAAGACGATCCGGTGCGCCGCTTCGCCGCCCTGCGCAAGGCGCTCTTCGTGGCCAAGGAGGACCGTCTTGGCGCGAACCTTGCCAAGTACCCCGCCGCGCAGGAGGCGGAGCAGGAGCTGCAGCAGCTGTGCGCGGCCAGCCTGCAGCACGAGGCTTGGCTGCACCACCAGCGCATCGCGCGCCTGGCCCGCCAGCTGCTGGCCGTCTACGCTGCGCTCAAGCGCGAGCAGGGCTGGGTCGACATGAGCGATGTCGAGCGCACCGCGCACGTACTTCTGTCCGACGAGGTGCTGGCCGGCTGGGTGCAGGAGCGGCTGGACCTGCGCGTGCGGCACCTCCTGATCGACGAGTTCCAGGACACCAATGCGCTGCAGTGGCAGGCGCTGCACGCCTGGCTCGCGAGCTATGCGGGAGCGGGCGGCGACGGTCCCAGCGTGTTCATCGTGGGCGATCCCAAGCAGAGCATCTACCGCTTCCGCCGCGCCGAACCGCAGGTGTTCCAGGCGGCGCAGGACTTCATCGGCCGCGAGCTGCGGGGCGACCGCCTGAGTTGCGACCATACGCACCGCAATGCCCCGGCGGTGCTGGACGCGGTCAATGCCGTCATGCAGGCGGCGCAGGGCGAAGGGCTCTACACGAATTTTCGCGCGCACACGACGCAATCCACCGCGGCCGGTGCGGTGCTGGCGCTGCCGCCGATCCCGCGCGGGGAACGCGAGGCGGCGAAGGCGCAGGAGCTGGCCTGGCGGGACAGCCTGACCGTGCCGCGCGAGCTTCCCGAGGAGCGGCTGGTGACCCTGGAATGCCGGCAGGCTGCCGCATGGATCGCCGGTCAGCTGCGCAGGGGGGTGCGTGCCGGCGACGTGATGGTGCTGGCCCGCCGGCGCGAACGGCTGGCCGCGATGGAAGACGAGCTGCGCGCGCTGCACATCCCGGCCCAGCAGCCGGAAAAGACCGACCTCTGCGAGGCGCCGGAAATCCAGGACCTGGCGGCGCTGCTGGACGTCCTGGTGTCGCCGGGACACGACCTGTCGCTCGCGCGCGCCTTGCGTTCTCCACTGTTCGATTGCACTGACGAGGCGCTGGTGGCGATCGCGCTGAAAGTGCGGACCGCCGCGGCCGAGGGCTTGCCCCGCTCGTGGTACGAGGTGCTGCAGCACGAGGAGGCGCTGCCGCAGCCGCTGCCGGGGATCGCCGGTCGCCTGCGCAAGTGGCAGCGCTGGGTGCTGTCCCTGCCGCCGCACGACGCGCTGCAGGCGATCTACGACGACGGCGACGTGCTGGCCCGCTTCGCACGCCGGGCGCCCGCTCCCTTGCGCAACGCCGTGCTGGCGAACCTCCAGGCCTTGCTGGGCGCCGCGCTGCAAGTGGCCGGCGGCCGCTACCTCACGCCCTATGCGTTCGTGCGCGCGCTCAAGGCCGGAGGCATCCGCGGCCCCGCGGTCGCTGCGGAGGACGTCGTGCGCCTGCTGACCGTGCACGGCGCCAAGGGACTGGAGGCCGGCGTCGTGCTGCTGCTCGACACCGACAGTGCGCCGTCACGCCCCGAGAGCATGGGCGCGCTGTGCGAGTGGCCGGGCGAAGCACCGGCACCCTGGCGCTTTGCCTTCCTCGCCAGCGAAACCCGGCCGCCGACCTGCAGCGTCGATGCCCTCGCCGTGGAGCAGGCCGCGCGCGCGCGGGAAGAGCTGAACGCGCTCTACGTGGCGATGACCCGCGCCGAGCACCAGCTGGTGATCTCGTCGGTGGTACCGGCCGGCGGCAACGGCGCCAGCTGGTGGCAGCGGCTCCTTGCTTGCGCCACGCCGCTGGAGGCGCCGGCGGCTGCGGAGCCGTTGGACGGCGGGGCCGGTCGTGATGGCATCTTCACCCTGCATGTGGTGCCCGGTGCGCAGGAGGCCGTGAGTCTCGAATGGCTGCGCCCCGCGGTGCCGGAAGGCAGCGCAGCGTCGCGAATCGGCGAAGCCATGCACCGGTTGCTGGAGACCTGGCAGGTGCACGGCGGGACAGGCGCCGCGCAACTGCGCGAGGTGCAGCGCCTGTTCGCGCTGGATACGCCCTCCGCGCAGCAGGCGGCGGCCATGGCGCGGCGGGTCGTGGAAGGCGAGGGCGCCTGGGCTTGGGATGCCACGCTGGTGGATTGGCAGGCCAACGAGGTCGATCTCCACCACGACGGCGAGTTGCTGCGGCTGGATCGCCTGGTCCGCCGGCGCGACACGGGCGAATGGTGGGTCCTGGATTACAAGTCGGCGGCGGCACCGGAGCGCCAGCCGGAGCTGGTCGAGCAGATGCGGCGCTATTGCGAAGCGGTGGCTGCGGCGAATGAGGGCGCGCCGGTGCGTGCGGCTTTCCTCACGGCCCAGGGCCGGCTGGTGATGGCCTGAGGCGCGCTGCCCTAGAAAGCGCTGCGGTAATAGACCATCGGGCGCCCGTCCTTGCGCTTGATGGTGATCCGCGCTCCGCCTTCCAGTTGCATCCCGAGGAAGCCGCGATCCAGGGTCAATCCGCTGGAGCGCACCGGTGACAGGTCCAGTTCCACGCGCGCGCCGTAGGTCGGCTGGCGCATCTGTGCCAGCGTGGACACGTCGTCGAGGTTGTTCATGCGGCGCCACGCCGTGATGTCGACCTGCTGGCTCCGTAGCGGATGGCTCAGGCGAAGGCCCACATCCAGGCTGGTCGGTTGGGACTGCAGTCCGGAGGTCGTTGGCGCCGCCCCGCCGCCGCTGATGCCGAACATCGGCGACATTCCGCGTCCGTCGGCGGGCGAAAGGGAAACATCCACCCGCGGTGCCTGGAATCCGCTGTCTGGTGCGTCGATGCGTGGCACTGCGCTGGTGCGGATCTGGACGCGCAAGGGTTGCGCGTCGGCGCGAGCCTGGGCCGTCAGCACATCCGCAGGAGAAGGAGTCTGGGCCTGCGCGAGGGCCGACGCAGACACGGCACAAGCCGCCAGGACGAAAGTCCGGCAATGTCCAGGCAACTTGCTCCGACGAGCGCCGGCACCTGCGCCGGCAGCGGCCTTCCCCATGGCTACCTCCTCGTGATGCAAGCCAGTCTAGGCGCGACAGCAGCGAAAAGTTTGTGGGAAATCAAGTGGAGCGCCTGTCGGAGAAGTCCCTACCCCGGCGCCAGATCGGCCGCGGGCGCAAGCGAACGCGCGCCCCTATTCGCCGATGTGCTGCCAGCGCTCCTCGGGCAGCTTGCGCAGGGCCTCGTACACCTGCCTCAGGACGCCTTGGCTGGCGGCCCATTCGATGTGCTCGCGCAGGCGCGCCCGTTTTTGCAGCGATGAAACCTCCCGCCATTCCGCCTGGCCGGCGGGCACGGGGGACAGGTGCGGGCCGGTGTTCGGCAGGTAGGCATACAGTCGCTGCCAGATCGCCGGCAGTGGGCAGACGCGGTTGTTGCGGCGCGCCTCGACCAGCACGTCGTCGACGGTGATGGCATCGCGGATGGCGGCCGCTTGCACCGGCGCGCCGGTGATGAGGGCGGTGGGCCGCGTCTTCTCGAAGCCGCGCTCCTGTTGACCCTGCAGTGCCTGGAACATCGCCCAGGACGTGTCGGTATTCTTTTCGACGACATCGACCGCCTCGCGCAGGTCGACGGGCGCCTGCGTGCTCTTCGGCTTGTTCACGGATTCACCCCCAGCTCGATTTGTGAGCGGATGTATATGCTGGACGACGAGGGGGAACAGCGTAGGGATGACAGGTGCGGTCGGCCGCCTGAACGGCAGTGAACGGGCGAGGGCAAAAGAATGCAGAGGCGCGGCGAGCTTCCCTTGCGGCCTCGCGGATGGAGGACGGCCTGCGCCTGTTCGCCAGCGGCGGCGGGACCGCGCCTAAAGCAGCGCGCGCAGTTCGTCCAGCGTGGCGTTGCTGGTCGCGTCGACGATGCCGTCGCCGTTCGTATCGGCCTCGAGCCGGAAGATGTTGGTGGCGGTCACCGTCACGACGAGCGACGAGACGGTGGCATCGACCCGCAAGCCGCCGCCTGTGAAGTCCCGCACGTTCATCACGATAGGCGCCGCAGGCGTGTTCACCCGGTAGCTGGCCTCACCGCCGAGCCGGGGGTTGCTGGTGTCGACGGCGGCCTCGACGAGGATGCTGAGCGAACCGCCACTGAACGACGTCGACTGGCGATAGTTGCGCAGCGTGTAAGTCCTGCCGCCGGTTGCCGTGACGATGCCGTAGGTGAGTGCCGTGCCCGACAGGTCGACATGGGTCGAGTCTGCAGAGGCATACGTCATGTCGCCGTTGGCGGTGGTGGTCTTGCCGCTGGCGGCCATGGCGAAGGTGCTGGCCTGGATCGCGAGGACGAGGTTGGCCGGAACGACGCCCGGAGTCACGGCGTGCACGAAGGTGACGGAAAGGGCGCCCGACATCGTCGTTTCCACGCCGTCGACCAGTTCCTTGCAGGCCGAAGCAGTCAGTTGCACCGTGTCGCCAGTGGTGATGGGCAGGAAATTCTGTGGGTTCCGCGTGAGCGTCAGGGACCCGCCACCGCGGCACAGGCGCTCGTTCGTTGTCAGGATGGTGGTGGCGAAGAGCAGCACGTTGCTGGCGCGCGCCAGTGACAGGTTCGTCGCGCTGTCCAGGGCGTCGGCCGCAACCGCCGCCGCGTTCGCGCTGGTTATCGAAAACGGGCCCGGTGCCGATCCACCTGTGCCGCCGCTCGGACTGCCGCCGCCCCCGCATGCCGCGAGCAGCACGAAGGAGACGCAGCAAAGTGCAGTGCAGGTCCGCCGCGCGGCAGCACGCGGCGAGGAAGCGGCCGTGGTCATGAAGTCCTCCTGTCGATCGCTCTGGTCTGGCTCGACACTAGGACCAAGGGCGGGAGGAACGATTGCGGCACGTCAAACTGCGTGCGGTGAAGAACCGATGTTTCGGGGCGGCGCGACGTGTGCGGCTCGTGCAACGGCCCGGTCCCGGTTTGGCAATCCGATGCGAGTAACCAGCAGAGATTGCCATGTGCTTACCCAGCCATGGCAACGGCACGGTCTCGAGGGCCAAATTTGTTGAGCAATCTATCGCCGAGGGAAATCATGGGCCGCTCGACGAGGCGGTAGGTGATGGTAGAGAGCAGGACAGTTGTTGCGACCAAGAACGGGAAGAAGCCGCAGAAGAACGCAAATCCGTGAGGGGAGGATTTCAGGCCAAGCGGATCGATTACAGAGGCGGCCAGCGCCATCAGGCTACCGAGAATGGCGAAATGCCAGAGATAGGCGCTGAAGCTCACCATTCCCAAGTACCGAATCGGAGCATTGACCAGCCATTTTGCCGTCCCCTGTGCAAGGCAAAAAGCGAATACACCAAAGCACAGGCCATAGCACGTATAGGTGCTGACCATCACGCCGAATATCCGTAGTGGCTCGGGATACAGCGCCAGGCCCATCATTGCGACGAACGCTCCGATGAGCAGCAGCCTCAAGCTCCAAGCGGGCAAGATGCCTTTCACGTCGCGAAGAAGAAAGAAGACCAAGAAGCCGGCAGCGAATACCGGCAATTGGCTCGGCAGCCAGAGGTTCAGGAAGTTTGAGATCAAGTCATCCGAGATGCCCGGCCACAAGGCGAAACGCTCGACCCATAAAGCCTGGAGCGCTTTGTCTGCCAAGACGATTGCCAGGATCAATCCGATGGCCGCCGAAATCCATCCTCGAATGAAAAAAATCATCAGAGGAAATGCCAGGTAGAAGGTCATTTCGACCGCAATCGACCATCCGCCGTGAACCACGCTGTTGATGTATTCGGGGTGCCAGCCATTCATGAACAGGCTGCTCAATATGACGTGCTTGGCTTCAATTCCGTTCGGGGCAAAATACCGCGGGCCGAATCCGTCAAGCCACACAAAGAAGGCAGTCCCGATCCAGAACATCGGCGCAATACGAAACAACCGGCGGACATAGAACCGCCACGCTCCGTCGTTTCGCGACGTCCACGACATTGCCAAAGTGAGGGCGCTGGCAACGAAGAACAGTTGAACGCCCCTTGCGCCTTGATCAACGAGCGTTCGTGACGGCCCGGTCCATTCCACAGCGGCTTGAGATGCATGGACGGCCATGACCAGCAAGATTGCGTAGCCGCGTAATGCGTCGATGTATGCGTAGTGCGATGTTTTCATCTGACGGACTTGATGATTCAAGGCGGCTGTCATCCCACGCGGAACCCGGGGAGGGCGAGGTGAGCATTCCAATGGGAAGCGGCAAGCGGCCGACTGATGGTTCCCCCGTTGCCCCGCAGGCGAACGGGCCTTCCAGTCTTGCCCTGTCGCTTCTGCGCTGAAGCTCGCTGCAACTTGCCACAGCCAGGTGATGGCGCACGGGCACACAACTTCTCCAGAGCGAACAGGTTCTTGTCGCTACAGAGATCTGGGTATTAAGTTGACGAGCCTTACCCCCGGCACTGGCTCCACAGTTAGGGCTGCTTGGTTCCCCACCTGACCCGGTTGGCCGCTTCACCATGCGGGGAGGCCCGTCAGGGTGCATTGTAGGCGACCCGCAGGGCCGAGCTGCGTCGCGGGCCACTTAGAATCGCGCGGATGTCGTATCTCGTGCTCGCCCGGAAGTACCGGCCCCGTACCTTCAGCCAGATGGTGGGCCAGGAGCACGTGGTGCAGGCGCTGACGAACGCGCTGGAGCAGCAGCGGCTGCACCACGCCTACCTGTTCACCGGCACGCGGGGAGTGGGCAAGACCACCGTCTCGCGCATCCTCGCCAAGTCGCTGAACTGCCAGGGTGCGGACGGCCAGGGCGGGATCACCGCCGCGCCCTGCGGCGTTTGCCAGGCCTGCACGGACATCGACGCCGGCCGGTTTGTCGACTACACCGAGCTCGACGCCGCCTCCAATCGCGGGGTCGACGAGGTGCAGTCCCTGCTGGAACAGGCGGTGTACAAGCCGGTGCAGGGCCGCTTCAAGGTCTTCATGATCGACGAAGTGCACATGCTCACGGGCCACGCCTTCAACGCGATGCTGAAGACGCTGGAAGAGCCGCCGGAATACCTCAAGTTCGTGCTGGCCACCACCGATCCCCAGAAGGTGCCGGTGACGGTGCTCTCGCGCTGCCTGCAGTTCAACCTGCGGCCGATGGCGCCCGAGACGGTGCAGGAGCACCTCGCGCGCGTGCTGGAAGCCGAAGGCGTTCCGGCCGAGGCCCAGGCGCTGCGCCTGCTGGCCCGCTCGGCGCGCGGGTCCATGCGGGACGCGCTGTCCCTGACTGACCAGGCGATTGCGTTCGGCGCCGGCCAGCTGCAGGAAGCCTCCGTGCGCCTGATGCTGGGCAGCGTGGACCGCAGCCACGTGTTCCGGCTGGTCGAGGCGCTGGCCCAGAGTGACGGCAGGACGGTCGTCGAGACGTCGGAGGCGCTGCGCGTGCACGGACTCTCGGCCGCTGCCGCCCTGGAGGAAATGAGCATGGTGCTGCAGCGCATGGCCGTGCTGCAGGCGGTGCCCGACCCGGGCGTTGCCGCCGACGAGGAGGCAGCGACCATCGCGCGCCTTGCGGCGCTGATGCCGGCGGACGAGACGCAGCTCCTCTACAGCATCTGCCTCCATGGCCGCCAGGAACTGGGGCTCGCGCCCGACGAATACGCGGCGCTGACCATGGTCCTGCTGCGGCTGCTGGCCTTCAAGCCTTCCGCTCAAAAAAAAACTCTGAATGAAGCCGTCGCTGCCGCGCCGCGAGCGGCCGTGCCTGCGCAACCTCAGGGTCCGGCCTCGGCGGCCAGCGTGGCTGGTCCCGTGCCTCAGCAGCCTGCGGCTGTTGCCGTCCAGCCCGCGCCCGGAGTTCAGTCCAACGCGATCACGCCGGCGCAGCCACGTCCGGTGGCCCCGCCCGGCCACGTGCTGCCCGTGGTCGAGCCACGCCAGGCGCCGCCGCGCCCCGGCGCGCAGCCGCGCGGCGCCAGCGACGTCATGGGCGTACCGGTGCGGGTGCCGCCCGATCCGGTGCGCGAGGCAAGCTCCGCCGTTCCCACGGTGGTGGCCACTCCGGAGGGTGACTTCTGGCAGGCGACCGTCCAGCAGCTCGTCGAGCGCGAGGCGATCACCGCGCTCGTGCGCGAGCTGGCGCTGCAGGCGCAGCTGGTCGCCCGCGACGAGGGCCACTGGATGCTGCGGGTGGAGCGTGAATCGCTGAACCAGCCCGCGAGCCGGGAGCGCCTGCGCGGTGCCCTGCAGGCGGCCGGCCATGCCGTGGAGCTGTCGGTCGAGGTCGGCGCGATCACGGACAGCCCGGCGCGCCGCAATGCTGTCGCGGCCGCGCAGCGGCAGCAGGAAGCCGAACAGATCATCCTGAACGATCCGTTCGTCCAGCAGATGCAGCGGGACTTTGGGGCGAAAATCGTCCCCGGCAGCATCAAACCCATCGCAAAACACTAGAGAGACCACCATGTTCAACAAGGGACAGCTGGCCGGCCTGATGAAGCAGGCGCAGGCAATGCAGGACAACCTGAAGAAGGCACAGGAAGAGCTGGCCCTCATCGAGGTGAGCGGAGAATCCGGCGCCGGCCTCGTGAAGGTCGTGATGACCTGCAAGCACGACGTCAAGCGCGTCACCATCGACCCGAGCCTGCTCGCGGAAGACAAGGACATGCTCGAGGACCTCGTCGCCGCGGCGTTCAATGCCGCCGTGCGCAAGGCCGAGGAAACCTCGCAGGAGAAGATGGGCAAGCTGACCGCGGGCCTTCCCCCCGGCATGAAGCTGCCCTTCTAAGCGCTTGGCGGAACCTTCCCTTCAGGCGTTGATCGAGGCGCTCCGGCGCCTCCCTGGCGTGGGCGTGAAATCCGCCTCGCGCATGGCTTTCCACCTGCTGCAGCACGATCGCGAGGGCGCGCACCTGATCGCGCGCGCACTGGAACAGGCGGCCACGAACGTGCGCCACTGCAGCGAGTGCCACACCTTCACGCAGGACGAGGTCTGCGCCACCTGCCGCAGTCCGATGCGCGACCGCAGCAAGCTGTGCGTCGTCGAGACGCCGGCGGACCAGGCCGCGCTGGAGCGCACGCAGGCCTACAACGGCCTGTACTTCGTGCTGATGGGAAGACTCAGCCCGCTGGATGGCATCGGTCCCAAGGACATCGGACTGGAGAAGCTGTTCGGGCGCGCCACCAACGGCGAGGTCCAGGAGGTCATCCTCGCCACCAATTTCACGGCGGAAGGCGAGGCGACCGCGCACGTGATCGGCGAAGCATTGAAGCAAAGGGGCCTGAAGGTCACGCGCCTCGCGCGCGGCGTGCCGGCAGGCAGCGAACTCGAATATGTCGATTTGGGAACCATCGCGCACGCGCTGGTGGACAGGAGGACGAAATGAGCTTGAACTACGCCCGCTTCACGGTGGCGTACTGGTGCGTGCTGATCGCGGCGCTGCTGCCGTTTGCCTGCGCCTACCTCGCGAAGTACAAGGGCTTCGGCAAGTCGCGCAGCAAGGGCGGCTTCGACAACGTGGAACCGCGCGCCTGGCTCGCCGGCCAGCAGGGATTCAGCGCGCGCGCCAACGCCGCGCAGGCCAATACCTTCGAAGCGCTGCCGTTCTTCATCGGCGCGGTGATCATCGCCCACCAGCTCGGCGCACCCCAGGCGCGGGTGGACATCCTGGCGGTGCTCTTCGTCACGCTGCGCATCATCTACGTCGCCATGTACGTTGCCGGACTGGCGACGGCGCGCTCGGCGATCTGGGGGCTCGCCCTGCTGGCGAACATCGCGATCTTCCTGAGCGGCTGGCGCTGATGCATCGGCTGCCCCGGGGAAACCGCAGCAGCGAATTCCCTCACCCGCGGCAGTAGCCCCTTCACGTTACGTGAAAACCCGCACGGGGATCGTCCCGATGCGGCGATGCAGCACGGCGCCTAACCTTTCCTCATTCCCAGAAGAAGACAAGAGAGAGGTTGCATGTCGAGCCCATCACTGAACCGGCGGCGTTTCACGCTGCTGGCGGCCGCAGGTGCCGCTGCAGTCGCGGCGCCCTCCCTGCGCGCGCAGGGCAAGCCCGAGAAGAGCAAGGTGTCCATCGCCGTGGGGGGCAAGTCGGCGTTCTACTACCTGCCGCTGACCATCTCCGAACAGCTTGGCTACTTCAAGGCCGAAGGACTCGATGTCGAGATCTCGGACTTCGCGGGCGGTGCCAAGGCGCTCCAGGCGTTGGTGGGCGGGTCGGCCGACGTGGTGAGTGGTGCTTACGAGCACACCATCAACATGCAGTCGAAGAACCAGATGATCCAGTCGATCGTCCTGATGGGCCGCGCTCCGCAGATCGCGATGGGCGTGTCCACGAAGGCGATGCCCGGCTTCAAGGGAGTCGCCGACCTGCGCGGCAAGAGGATCGGCGTGTCGGCGCCGGGGTCCTCCACCAACATGGTCGCCAACCTCGTGCTCTCGCGCGCCGGCGTCAAGGCGAACGAAGTGAGCTACGTCGGCGTGGGCACCGCAGCGGGCGCGCTGACGGCGCTGCGTTCCGGCCAGATCGACGCCATCAGCAACACCGATCCGGTGATGACGATGCTGGAGCAGAAGGGCGACGTGCGCATCGTCACCGACACGCGCACGCTCAAGGGCACGCAGGACGTCTTCGGCGGGCCGATGCCCGCAGCGTGCTTCTACACGCACTCGGAGTTCGTGCGCAGCCATCCCAACACCTGCCAGGCCCTGGCCAACGCCATCGTGCACGGGCTCAAGTGGCTGCAGACGGCGGGTCCCAGCGACATCATCAAGACCGTGCCGGAAAGCTACCTGCTGGGCGACCGCGCCTTGTACCTCGCGTCCTTCAACAAGGTGCGCGAGGCCATTGCGCTGGACGGCCTGCTTCCGGAGGAGGGCAGCAAGACGGCGCTCAAGGCCCTGGCGAGCTTCGAGCCCTCGGTGAAGCCGGAGAAGATCGACCTCGGGAAGACCTTCACCAACGACTTCGCGCGGCGGGCCAAAGAGAAGTTCAAGGCCTGACGCTTCCGGTGCACGCCCTCGAGCTCCGGGACATCACCGTCACCTTCCGTTCGCGCGAGCAGAGCGAGTCGCGCTACACCGCCGTGGCGCAGACCACGCTGCACGTCGGCGCGGGCGAGTTCGTCTCCGTCGTCGGGCCCACGGGCTGCGGCAAGTCGACGCTGCTGAACGTGGGGGCCGGGCTGCTGGAACCTTCCGGCGGCGAAGTGCTGGTGTTCGGCGAAAGATTGCAGGGGATCAACCGCCGCGCCGGCTACATGTTCCAGGCCGACGCGCTGATGCCGTGGCGCAGCGCGCTCGACAACGTGATGGTGGGGCTGCAGTACCGCGGCGTTACGGATGCGCAGGCGCGCGCCGAGGCCGACGCCTGGCTCGCGCGGGTGGGCCTTTCCGGCTTCGGTGACCGCTATCCGCACCAGCTCTCCGGCGGCATGCGCAAGCGCACGGCGCTCGCGCAGACCCTCGCACTGGACCCCGACATCATCCTGATGGACGAACCCTTCAGTGCCCTGGACGTGCAGACACGGCAACTGATGGAAAACGAGGTGCTGGACCTGTGGGCGGGCGGCGAGGGTCGCCGGGACGCGACCGCCGCCGGCGCGGGTCTGCCCGCGGTGCCTGGACGCGAACCCGGTCCGCCAGGCCGGCGCAAGGCGGTTCTCTTCATCACGCACGACCTGGACGAGGCGATCGCCATGAGCGACCGGGTGATCGTGCTGTCCGCCGGACCGGCGACTCGCCCCATCGGCGAGTTCACGGTCGACCTGCCGCGGCCGCGCGACGTCGCCGAGGTCCGAAGCGACCCGCGCTTCGTGGCATTGCATTCCCGCATCTGGTCGGTGCTGCGCGAAGAAGTGCTCAAGGGCTACGCGCAGCAACTGGTGAAGGCGGATTGAGATGTCCCTGCGTCCGGGCGAACGCAACCTGCGCGCATGGCAGATCGGCGTCCTGGTGCTGGTGCTGCTGGCGTGGCATGTCCTGTCGCGCAACGACCAGACGGCCTTCTTCCTGGGCGAGCCGATCAAGGTGGCTGGGCGCATCTGGTCCTGGTTCGTGCCGGTGGCGGTGGCGCCGAACGCGCTGTTCGACGAAGGATTGCCGGGGCGGGCGGACATCTACATCCACCTGGGCGTCACGCTGCTGGAGACGGTGCTGGCGTTCGCCATCGGCACCGTGCTGGGTCTCGTCGTCGGGTTGTGGCTCGCGCTCGCCCCCACCGCCAGTGCGATCCTCGACCCCTACATCAAGGCGTTCAACTCCATGCCGCGGGTGATCCTGGCCCCCATCTTCGCGCTCTGGTTCGGACTCGGCATCTGGAGCAAGGTGGCGCTCGCGGTCACCCTGGTGTTCTTCATCGTGTTCTTCAACGTCTACCAGGGCGTGCGGGAAGTGAGCCCGGTCGTGCTCGCCAACGCGCGCATGCTCGGTGCCAGCCGCAAGCAGTTGCTGCGCACCGTGTACCTTCCCAGCGCCACCAGCTGGGTGTTCTCCAGCCTGCATACCTCGGTGGGCCTCGCCTTCGTGGGTGCGGTGGTGGGCGAATACCTGGGATCGGCGCGCGGCGTCGGCTACCTGATCCTCCAGGCGGAGGGAACCTTCGACGTCAACACTGTGTTCGCCGGCATCGTCGTGCTCACCGCGTTCGCGCTGGGGCTGGATTCGCTGGTGGGGCGCATCGAGCGGCGCCTGATGAAGTGGCAGCCGCGCCAGGGCGAAACGGAAAAGCTGTAGTCCCAAGACGAAACGGGGGGCCGCATGGCTCCCCGTCAGGTTCGCAGGGCTTTCCCCCGCGATCGCTCAGGAGCGGCGCGGATTGTTCGGGAAGCGATCATGGCGGTTCAGGACGCCGTCGCCGTCCATGTCACCGCGTGGCCCGGTGCGAGCCACGTGCGCGATCCGGTCCGGACGGCTCGGGTGCGGGTCGCGGGCGTTGGGGATGCCGTCGCCGTCGCGATCACGGTCGCTGCGGTCGGCGATGCCATCGTGGTCCATGTCATGCGCATGGCGCGCCACGTAGGTCCGGTTGAACACGTTCGGGTTCGGGTCGCTGCGGTTCGCGATGCCGTCGCCGTCGCGGTCGCCGTCCACGCGGTTCTGGATGCCGTCGCGATCCAGGTCACCGCGCGGGTTCAGCGTCCGGGCCTGGGCAGCAGCACCGAAGGCGAGCAGGGAAGCCGCCAGAGCGGCGAGAACAGTCTTGTTGTTCATGGGGATGCACCTCTGAAGTGAAAGTGCCTCCACTGTGCAGCCGGGCTGGACTCGGAGCCATCGGAGTGATCCTGTGAAGTGCGTCGTCCCAGTCCCTCGCCGAAAGTGCACATAAGAAAGGGGCCCGGCGGGGCCCCTTTTCATCGCGCGACGTTGCCTCAGCTGCGGCGGGCGTCGTACGGGAACGCGTCGCGCCGATTCGGCACGCCGTCGCCGTCGATGTCGCGGTCGTACTGGTTCGCGATGCCATCGCGGTCGAAGTCCCCATTGGGACCCATGCGGGCCTCACGGCGCGCCTGGCGCTCCGCGGCGTGACGTTCCCAGTTGTTGCCCACCAGGTACCAGCTGCCGTCCGCGCGCTGCACCCAGCGCGGCTCGCGGTACTCGTAGCCGGAGCGGTCGCGCATCCAGTTGCCTTCGATCCACGCGTATTCACCGCCACGCCACTCGTAGTGGCCCGGCGCCCAGACCCAGCCCGGACGAGCGGCAGGGGCGACTTCATGGCGCGGAGGCGGGGGGGCGGTCGACACGACGGCGCTGTACTGCGCCTGAGCGGCCGCTCCGAATCCCATGAGGGCCGCGGCGAACGCGGCGTCGAGAAGAGGCTTGTTGTGCATGGTCATTGCTCCTTTGGAACGAATGAACCACTGTCGCGCCTTCCGCCAGGAAGGGCCATCAGCCCGGGGCGGCAGACATCGTGGGAGTGCTCCTGCACGGCCTCCGGATGGCAACAGCCGGACACGGTGGCTTCACAACCACCCCGATTGGCTCAGCGCTTCTTCGCCTTGGCGGGGGCCTTCTTCGCGGTCTTGGCCGGGGTGCCGGTGGACACCTGCTTCACGTTCTTCGACGTCACGCGCACCTGCGCGCGGGCGACGTTGCGCACCGGCAGGTGCAGGACAACTTGCTGGCCGGCACGGAAGGACGCCGATGTCCCCACGTCGTTCCATTCGGCCACCTGCGCCGCGCTGAGCTTGTAGCGCGCGGCGATGCTGGCCACGGTGTCGCGCTTGCCCGCCTTGACCACCGTGCGGCGCGTCACGGCCTCCGGTGCGAGGCTCAGCTGTCCGTTGTCGGCCAGGTGGCTCGTCACGTCGCCTTGCGTGCTGCCCTTGCGCGGAACGATCAGCACCGAGCCGGCCTTGATCAACATCCGCGGGGGGATGCTGTTCACCGTGCGCAGTTCGTTCTCGTTCATGCCGACGCGCCGGGCCGCTTCGCTCGCGGTCATGGTGCTGGGCGCGCTCCAGGCCGTCCACGTGGCGAACTTGCCCTGGTCGTAGGCCTCGAAGTTGCGCTTGAAGACCGTCGCGTTGTCCCAGGGCAGCAGGATCTGCGGCGTGCCCGCCGCGAGGATCACGGGCCGGCTCAATTGCGGATTGAGCGCCTTGAAGTCGTCCAGCTGCACGTCGGCGAGTCGTGCCGCGAGCTCCACGTCCATGTCGCGGGTGAGCACGACGGACTGGAAGTACGGGTGGTTGTTGATCAGGGGCAGGTCGGCGCGGAACTGGTCCGGATTGGCGACGATGTTCTTCACCGCCTGCAGCTTCGGCACGTAGTTGCGCGTCTCGTTCGGCATGACGATCTCGGTGTACGAGGTGCCCCGGCCCGCGCGCTGGTTGCGCGCGATGGCGCGGCTCACGTTGCCTTCGCCCCAGTTGTAGGCGGCGAGCGCCAGGTGCCAATCCCCGAACATGCCATAGAGCTTCTGCAGGTAGTCCAGGGCAGCCCGGGTGGACGCCAGCACGTCGCGGCGGTCATCGCGGAAGACGTTCTGCTTCAGGTCGAAGTCCTTGCCCGTGGCGGGCATGAACTGCCACATGCCGGCCGCGCGCGCGCTGGACACTGCCTGCGGATTGAACGCGCTTTCGACGAAGGGCAGCAGCGCCAGTTCGGTGGGCATGTTGCGCCGCTCGAGTTCCTCGACGATGTGGAACAGGTACTTGCGCGACCGGTCCGTCATGCGCTGGATGTAATCCGGGCGCGACGCGTACCACTGCTCCTGCTGCCGCACGAGGTCGTTGTCCAGCGCCGGCATGGCATAGCCCCGGCGGATGCGCGACCACAGGTCGGGCGGCGGTTCCAGGGCGGTGACGGACTGCGAGCTGAGTTCGGAAGGCTCGATCGCCGAGAGCGGGCCCTGGGGGATCACGGCGGGACCGGGATCCCTGGCCTGGCTCCTGGGCGGCTCGCGACTTTCGACGCCGGCCTCGCCGGACGGGCCGGTGGTGGCGCAGCCGGCCAGGGCCAGGACGGTGGTCAGGGCGAGCAGCTTGTACTTCTTCATCGGAACTCGTTCTTCCATTGGCGCAGGGCCGCGAACACCGCGACCGGGTCTGCCGGGTCCGCCGCGGGGTCGCGACCCCGTGCGGCCTGCGCCACCGCCGGCTGGCGCGTGCGCAAGAAGGGATTGACACTGTTCTCCAACGCGATGGTGGAGGGCAGCGTGGGCTCGCCGAGCGAGCGCCTTTGCTCGCATTGTTGCCGGTAATGGATCAGCTGTGCATTGCCGGGTTCCACCGAAGTGGCAAATTTCAGGTTTCCGAGGGTGTATTCGTGCGTACAGCACACGCGGGTCGGTCCCGGCAGGGCCGCCAGCTTGTCCAGCGAATCCAGCATCTGCGCCGGCGTCCCCTCGAACAGCCGCCCGCACCCGCCCGAAAACAGCGTGTCGCCGCAGAAAAGGAGCGGCGTGCCTTCCACATCGCTGCAGTAATAGGCAATGTGGCCGGCGGTGTGCCCAGGCACGTCGAACACATGGAACCGCAGGCCCAGCACGTTCACCTCGTCGCCTTCGGCCAGGTGCGTGTAGGGCGGGGGGATCCGCTCGCGGGCCGGACCGAAGACGGGCGCACCGGTGGCCTCGCGCAACGCGTCGACGCCACCGATGTGATCCGGATGGTGATGGGTGACTAGAATCGCCGTCAGTTGCAGGCCCTGTTCGGCGAGAAACGCCTGCACCGGACCGGCATCGCCAGGGTCGACGACCAGCGCCCGCTGTCCGTCGTGCAGCAGCCAGAGATAGTTGTCCTGGAACGCAGGCAGCGGTATCAACTTCATGAGCGACCGGATTATAGGAATGCACCAGTGGTTCGAGACTCCGCCTGGCAGGTACCTGCTGGAGTGGGAGCGAGCCCAGGTCGAGCAGGCGGTCGCCGACATCTTCGGCTACCACGCGCTCCAGCTGGGCCTTCCCGAACTGGACACGCTGCAGGCGAACCGCATGCCGCACAAGTGGCTGGCCCTGTCCGAGGCGGAGGCCGCGCAGGGACTGCGCAAGCCCGACCTCGTGACCGATTTCAGCGCGCTCCCGTTCGAGGAGAACAGCCTGGACCTGGTGGTGCTGCCGCATTCCCTGGAACTCAACCTCGACCCGCACACCACGCTGCGGGAGGTCGAGCGCGTGCTGGTCCCCGAGGGCAAGGTGGTCATCTGCTGCCTCAACCCGGCCAGCCTGTGGGGACTGCGCCAGCGGCGCGCCAATATTTACCGGCGCCTCGGATTCGGCGAACTCTACCTTCCGGACGCGGGTGAATTCATCGGCTACTGGCGGCTGCGCGACTGGCTGCGCCTGCTGAGTTTCGAAGTCGAAACCAGCAGCTTCGGCTGCTACCGCCCGGCCTTCTCCAGCGAGAAGTGGCTGGAACGCTTCTCATGGATGGATGCGGTGGGCGAGCGCTCGTGGCCGATCTTCGGTGCCGCCTACTTCATCGTGGCGGTCAAGCGCGTGCGCGGCGTCAAGCTCATGGGGCCGGCGTGGAAGAAGGCCAAGCGCATGGCGGCCGCTCCGGTGCCGCTGGCCAATCGCAGCCGGCGCGGAACCCGCGAACTCACTCCCATCGAATGAACCAGGTCGAGATCTATACGGACGGGGCCTGCAAGGGCAATCCCGGCCCCGGCGGCTGGGGCGTGCTCCTGCGCTCCGGTGCCACGCAGAAAGAGCTGTACGGCGGCGAGCCCGCCACCACCAACAACCGCATGGAGCTGATGGCCGTGATCCAGGCGCTGGAGGCGCTCAAGCGCCCGTGCGCCGTCACCCTCTACCTCGACAGCCAGTACGTGCTCAAGGGCATCACGGAGTGGCTGCCAGGCTGGAAAGCCAAGGGCTGGAAGACGGCGAGCAAGCAACCGGTGAAAAACGCGGAACTGTGGCGGCGTCTGGATGATCTGCTGATGCAGGGCGGGCACGTGGTGGACTGGCGCTGGGTGCGTGGCCATAACGGGGACGCCGGCAACGAACGGGCCGATGCGCTGGCGAACCTCGGGGTGGCGAGCATCCAGCGCGGCTAGCAGCTCCCATGTAAAGGGCGGGTAAAAGCCACGCACATTGGCGGCGCCGCGGGCCTGTAAGGGGCACTGCGGATGCTCGACCGCACACCCCGCTGTTACATTGTGTGATTGGCCGGAGATGCCGGCAGCGCTGCGCGCACCAGTATTGTCCACGGATCAGCCTACATGCCATCGAAGTCCCTTTACAGCGTGGTTGCCGTCATCGGCATCGCTGCCGCATCCGGCGCTGCGTGGTGGTTCCAGCACCAGCCGCAGCGTTCCGCCCAGGAGCGCGAACCGGCAACGGCCGGCAACGCTGGCGCTTCGGCTGCCGCCCCCGCAGCCAGCGGCCCGGGGCGCGCGCCCGCCGTCGAAGTCGCCCGGGTCGAAAACCTGCGGATCACCGACGACGCCCAGGCCGTGGGCAACCTGCGTTCGCGCCAGAGCGTGATGCTGCGGCCCGAGGTCTCCGGCCGGGTCACCAAGATCAACTTCCGCGACGCCGAGCGCGTGCGTCGCGGGCAGCTGCTGGTGCAACTGGACGACCAGTTGCCCCAAGCCCAGGTGCAGCAGGCCGAGGCCGAACTGTCCATCGCGCGCGCGAACCACAAGCGCAACCAGGAGCTGGTGGAGCAAAAGTTCATCGCCCAGCGCGCGGTGGACGAAAGCGCGGCCAACCTCCAAGTGGCCGACGCCAAGCTGGCGCTGGCGCGCGCCACCCTCGCGCGCCTGAAGATCATCGCGCCGTTCGACGGCATTGCCGGCATCCGCAACGTCAGCGTGGGCGATTACCTCAAGGACGGCGCCGACATCGTGAACATCGAGGACCTCGATGCGATGTTCGTCGACTTCCGCCTCCCCGAGCGCTACCAGACCAAGATCCGTCCCGGCCAGACCGCGCAGATCGAAGTCGACGCCCTGCCGGGCCGCGGCTTCAGGGCGCTGGTGATGGCCGTCGATCCGCTGCTGGACACGAACGGCCGCTCCATCGGCGTGCGCGGCTGCATCGACAACCGCAGGCTCGACCTGCGCCCCGGCATGTTCGCGCGGGTGACCCCCGTGTTCGGGGTGCGCGAGGACGCACGCGTGATCCCCGAAGAGGCCATCGTGCCGCAGGGCGGCCGCCAGTTCGTCTACAAGCTGGTGGACGGGCCGGACCAGGACACCCGCATCGCCCAGCGCGTCGAGGTGAAAGTCGGCATCCGCCAGCCTGGCAAGGTGGAGATCATCGAAGGCCTCATGCCCGGTGACCTGGTGGTCACGGCCGGCCAGCAGCGCATCCAGAAGGACGGCATGGCTGTGCGCGTGCTGGACCTCGGCAAGGCCGGCGCAGGCAATGGCGCGTCCGTCGCGGGCGGTCCGCCAGCGACCGGGCGCCGGTTGGTACAGGCGGCGGAACCGCCGGAGGCCGGCAATCCCTGTGGCGCGGTCGCCGCCGCACCGCGCATGGCGCCCAGCCAGCGAGCCGTTCCGCCTGCTTCTCCAGCGCCCGGTCGCCGACCGCCGGCCGCCGGCTGAAGCCGCGAGGAGCCATCCATGCAACTGCCCGAAATTTCGATCCGGCGTCCGGTCTTCGCGACCGTGCTGTCGCTGCTGGTGCTGCTGGTCGGCGCGGTCAGCTTCATGCGCCTGTCGGTGCGCGAGTACCCGAAGATCGACGAGCCGGTGGTCACGGTCAGCGTCAAGTACGTCGGGGCATCCGCCGAGGTCATCGAGTCGCAGGTCACCAAGCCGCTGGAGGATTCCATCGCCGGCATCGATGCCGTCGACGTGATCACCTCGATCAGCCGGCCAGAACAGGCGCAGATCACCGTGCGGTTCCGCCTCGAGAAGGATGCCGATACCGCCGCGGCCGAGGTGCGCGACCGGACCTCGCGCGTGCGCAACCGGCTGCCGCAGGCGATCGAGGAGCCGGTGATCGCCAAGGTGGAGGCCGACGCCTTTCCGGTGATCTGGCTGGCCTTCACCAGCGACACGCTCAACCCGCTGCAGATCAACGACCTGGTCAACCGCATCGTCAAGCCGCGGCTGCAGACCGTGACCGGCGTGGCCGACGTGCGCATCTTCGGCGAACGCAAGTACGCGATGCGGGTGTGGCTCGATCCCGAGAAGCTGGCGGGCTACCGGTTGACCACGCAGGACGTGGAGGACGCGATCCGCCGCAGCAACCTCGAAGTGCCGGCCGGGCGCATCGAGTCGCAGCAGCGCGAGTTCAGCGTCACCTCGCAGACCGACCTGGTCCGGCCGGCCCAGTTCGACGAGATCGTGATCCGCAACGTCAACGGTTTCCCGGTGAAGATCCGCGACGTCGCGCGGGTGGAGGAAGGCGCTGCCGACGAGCGCAGCCGGGTGCGGCTGAACGGGCGGGCGGCCATTTCGGCCGGCGTGATCCGCAACGCCACGGCCAATCCGCTGACCTTGTCCCAGGGCGTGCGCGACATCATTCCCAAGCTCAAGCAGGACCTGCCGTCGGACGTCCAGATCGAGGTGGCGAACGACAACTCGCTGTTCATCGACCGCTCCGTCAAGAACGTGTACCACACGATCGGCGAGGCCATCGTGCTGGTCGCGCTGGTGATCTTCGTGTTCCTGCGCACGGTGCGCGCCTCGATCATCCCGATCGTGACCATCCCGGTCAGCCTGATCGGCGCCTTCGCGCTGATGGCGGCCTTCGGCTTCACCATCAACACCCTGACGCTGCTGGCGCTGGTGCTGGCCATCGGCCTGGTGGTGGACGACGCCATCGTGATGCTGGAGAACATCTTCCGGCACATCGAGGAGGGCCTGGATCCGTTCTCGGCCGCCATCAAGGGGGCCCGCGAGATCGGCTTCGCGATCATCTCGATGACGATGACCCTGGTGGCGGTCTACGCACCGCTGGCCTTCACGCCGGGCCGCACCGGCCGGCTGTTCGTCGAGTTCGCGCTGGCGCTGGCCGGCGCGGTGCTGGTCTCGGGCTTCGTGGCGCTGACGCTCACGCCCATGATGTGCTCCAAGCTGCTGCGGCACACCAACAAGCACACCTGGTTCGATGCCCACATGGAGAAGTGGCTCACCGGGCTGACCAGTCGCTACGAGCGCGCGCTGCGCTGGGTCGTCACGGCGCGCTTCGGCTCGGGCCGCGGCCGCACGGCACGCCTGCTGCAGGCGCGCTGGCTGGTCGTCGGCGTGATGATCGCCTGCGGCGCGGTGATCGCCTCGGTGTGGCCGACCATGAAGTCCGAGCTGTCGCCGCTGGAGGACCGCGGCACCATCCTGGCGAACATCAACGCCCCGGACGGCGCCACGCTGGACTACACCGATCGCTATGCCACGACGCTGGAGCGCATCGGCCAGCAATACCCGGAGTTCGACCGCATCTTCGCCAACCTGGGCAATCCGACGGTCTCGCAGGGCAGCGTGGTGTACCGGGCCATCGACTGGGAGAACCGCAAGCGCACGACGCTGGAAATCGCCCGCGAGATGGGACCGAAATTCAACGCCTTGCCGGGCGTCAGCGCCTTCCCCATCACGCCGCCGTCGCTGGGGCAGGGCTTCCGCGAGCGGCCGCTGAACTTCGTCATCCAGACGTCCGACAGCTACGAGAACCTGAACCGCGTCACGCGCCAGTTGCTCGACGAGATCGCCAAGAACCCCGGCATCCAGAGCGTGGACGTGGACCTGCGCCTGAACAAGCCCGAACTGCGCATCGACGTGGACCGGGCCAAGGCGGCCGACCTGGGCGTGAGCGTCGAGGTGGTGGCGCGTGCGCTCGAGACGATGCTGGGCGGCCGCCAGGTCACCCGCTACAAGCGCGATGCCGAGCAGTACGACGTGATCGTGCAGACCACCGCCACGGGCCGCACCACGCCGGAGAACATCGAGAACATCAACGTGCGCGGGCGCAACGACACCATGATCCCGCTTTCCACGCTGGTCAAGGCGCGCGAGAGCGTGAGCCCGCGCGAGCTCAACCACTTTGGCCAGCGGCGGGCGGTGGCCATCACCGCCAACCTGGCGCCCGAGTATTCGCTCGGGCAGGCGTTGCAGTTCATGGACCAGACTGCGGCCAAGGTGCTCAAGCCCGGCTACACGACGGACCTCAACGGCACCTCGCGCGAATTCAAGAATTCGCAGGGCGCGCTGGCCATCGTGTTCGTGCTCGCCCTGCTGTTCATTTTCCTCGTGCTGGCTGCCCAGTTCGAAAGCTTCGTCGACCCGCTGGTGATCATGCTGTCGGTCCCGCTGTCCATGGTGGGCGCGCTGCTGGCGCTGAAGTGGAGCGGAGGATCACTCAACGTGTACTCCCAGATCGGCCTGATCACGCTGGTGGGCCTGATCACCAAGCACGGCATCCTGATCGTCGAGTTCGCCAACCAGCTGCGCGAGCAGGGCCTGGAGATGGTGGACGCGCTGGTGAAGGCGGCCTCGCAACGCCTGCGACCGATCCTGATGACCACCGGGGCCATGGTGCTGGGCGCGGTGCCCCTGGCCACCTCGACGGGTGCGGGCGCCGAGAGCCGCATCCAGATCGGCTGGGTGATCGTGGGCGGGATGTCTCTGGGCACGCTGCTGACGATCTTCGTGGTGCCCACCATGTACACGCTGTTCGCGCGGCGGGAAGTCCCGGGCGCCAACAAGGCCGAGGCACGCGAGCACGGGCATCCTCCACCTGGCGAGCTGATCGCCAAATAGCGGCGTGCGGCTGGTTGACCGGCGGCACACCCCGGTGTGCAATGGCGCTCCGCCATGCCGATCGTCGAATTCGCACCCGCCTTGACGCGCCACGTGCCGTGCCCCCGGCAGGAGGTGCCCGCGGGCACGCTGGCCGCGACCCTCGATGCCGCGTTCGCCGCGGCGCCCGCCCTGCGCGCCTACGTGCTGGACGAGCAGGGCGCCGTGCGCAAGCACGTGGCCGTCTTCGTCAATGGCGACATGATCCCGGACCGCAGCGACCTCGCGCGCCCGCTGGCGGCGCAGGACCGCGTGCACGTGATCCAGGCGCTCACAGGAGGTTGACATGCAGCAGTTGCTGGTCGCGTCCCGCAAGGGCCTCTTCATCTTGGCGCCCGGCCGGCATGGCTGGGAGCTCGCGCGCCCGCATTTCCCCGGCGAACCGGTCACGCAGGTGGTGCGCGATCCGGCCGATGGCACTTTGTACGCGGCACTGCGCCTGGGGCACTTCGGCGTGAAGATCAAGCGCAGCAGCGACGGGGGTGTCCGCTGGGAGGACGTGGCGGCGCCCGCGTTTCCCGCCAAGCCCACCGACGGGCCGGGGAAGGACGATCCGACGCCGTGGACCGTGGACATGGTGTGGTGCCTCGAAGCCGCCGGTGGCCTCTTGTGGGCGGGCGCGTTGCCGGCCGGGCTGTTCGTCTCGCCGGACCGCGGCGAGAGTTGGCAACTCATTGACAGCCTCTGGCAGCGGCCGGAGCGTCGCGAGTGGTTCGGCGGCGGCTACGACCATGCCGGCATCCATTCCATCGTGATCGACCCGCGCGACCCGGGCCACCTCACCGTGGCGATCTCCTGCGGCGGCGCGTGGCAGACCCGTGATGGCGGCAAGGGCTGGACCCTGACCTCGGAAGGCTTCGATGCCGGGGCCTACATGCCGCCCGAACGCCGCTTCGACGGCAACATCCAGGACGTGCACCGCATCGCCGCCTGCGCGGCGCAGCCGGACGTCCTGTGGGCGCAGCATCACGGCGGAATCTACCGTTCCAGCGACGGCGGCCTGCGCTGGCAGGCGATCGCGGCGCCTGCGCCCAGCGGCTTCGGGTTCGCCGTCGCCGCGCATCCGCAGGACCCGCAGCGCGCGTGGTTCGTGCCGGCGCACTCGGACGCCCAGCGCATGCCGGTCGATGGGCAGATGGTGGTCAACGAGACGCGCGATGGCGGCCAGACCTTCCACCAGCTCGCCTATGGCCTGCCGCCGCGCGATGCGTACCACCTGGTGTACCGGCATGCGCTGGCCTGCACCGACGACGGCCGCGCCCTGGCGATGGGATCGACCACCGGCGGCCTCTGGTTCAGCACGGACGAGGGGGCGCAGTGGCACTGCCTGTCGCGCGACCTGCCGCCGATCGCCGCGGTGCGCTTCGCCTAGACCACGCCCTCGAACATCATCACGTCCACCTCGTCGCCCGGGGCGACGTTGCCCTGCGCGTGGTGCAGCACGATGAGGCCGTTGGCGTGGACCATGGAACTGAGCACGCCGGAACCCTGGTTGCCGGTGGTGCGGACGGCCAGCCCGCCGTCGGGGGTGCGGGTGACCGTGCCGCGCTGGTACTCGGTGCGGCCGGGCTTCTTGCGCATGGCCTCCGCGCTGCGCGCCCGGAGCAGCACGGGCTGCGTGGTCCGCGCCCCCATCATGCGCAGCAAGGCGGGACGCACGAATGCGAGGAAGGTGACCATCACGGCGACGGGATTGCCGGGCAGCCCGAAGAGCACGGCATCGCCGATGCGGCCCACCGCCATCGGCCGGCCCGGGCGCATGGCGATCTTCCAGAAAGCGACGTCGCCCAGCTGCTTCATCATCGCCTTGGTGTAGTCGGCCTCGCCGACGCTCACGCCGCCGCTGGTGATGATCGCGTCGGCGCGCCCCGCCGCGTCGCGGAACGCCCGTTCGAGCAGGGCCGGCTCGTCCCGCACCACGCCGAGGTCGATGACCTCGCAGCCCAGGCGCGTGAGCAGGCCGTGCACGGTGTAGCGGTTGCTGTCGTACACCGCGCCTTCGCGCGGCGGCTCGCCCAGGCTCAGGATCTCGTCGCCGGTGGAGAAGTAGGCGACCTTCAGGCGCCGGACCACCTCGACCCCGGCCATCCCCAGGCTGGCGACCAGGCCGCAGGCGGCCGGGGTGAGCCTTTCGCCGGCCGCCAGGGCAGGATGGCCCCGCATCAGGTCTTCGCCCTCGCAGCGGCGGTTGTCGCCGGCCTTCAACAGGCCCGCCGGGACTTCGACGCGCCCGTCCGGCAGCGTCTTCGTGAACTCCTGCGGCACCACGGTGTCGAGGCCGGCCGGCATGATGGCTCCGGTCATGATCTTCACGCACTGGTCGGCGCCGACCTGGCCTTGCCAGGCCTTGCCCGCCAGGGCGGTACCCACCACCTTCAGCTGCAGGACACCACGGGCAAGCAGCGCGCCGTCGAAGGCGTAGCCATCCATCGCCGAGTTGTCGTGCGGCGGAACGCTGAAGGGGGAGACGAGGTCCCGCACAAGCACGCGATCCAGGGCGTCGAACACTGCCACCTGTTCCGTTTCGCGCACGGGTGCCACCAGGCGCGCGAGGAATTCGCCGACGTCGTCCGCCGACAGCGCCTGCGGGTCGTAGCCCTGCAGTTGCGCCGCGATCTCCGCGATGGAGCGGGTCATGGCGACTGTTCGAGCCGGTGCAGCTCGGCGAGGGTGTTGGCGTTGAAGAAGGCTGATGCGTCGTCACCCTGCCGGTCGAACGGGACGACGACGGTGCGGTGCTGCCCGGTCCATGCGTCGATCTTGCGGCCGCCGCCGTGGGTGAAGCGCACCAGGCTTTCCATCAGCTCGCGCCTCAGCAGCGAGAACACCGGCTGGGCCCGGAACTGTCCGTCTTCCTCGCGCGCCGCCGCCATCGCGATCTCCGCGCCATCGCGTTCCATCGCTTCACCGAGGCGAGCGACGAGGTCCTGGGGGAACAGCGGTGTGTCGCAGGGAACCGTCAGCAGGTACTCGGTCTCGCAATGCTCCAGCCCGGTCAGGAAGCCGGCGAGGGGACCGGGATAGTCCGCGAGGCTGTCGGGCCAGACCGGCACGCCGAAAGATTCGTACGCGGAGAGATTGCGGTTGGCGTTGATCATCACCTCGCCCACCTGCGGCATCAGGCGCATGAGCGTGAACATCGCCATGGGCATGCCGCGGAAGTTCTGCAGCCCCTTGTCGGCGCCGCCCATGCGCGAGCCGCGGCCACCGGCGAGGATCACGCCGGTCACATCGTCCTTCTGGATCATGGCGCGATATTAGCCTCCGCCGGGCCGACCCCTAGAGGGCCAAGGCCCTTCGGAGGCCACGCTTGCGTCATGGGCAAGCGCGTGTCCCGGTTCAGCCGCCGATGTAGCTCATCTCGACGCGCCGTCCACCCGTGCCCGGGGCGGCGGCGAGCGTGCCGCGCAACTCGGAATAACGGTCGCTGCGGCCCTGCCAGATGTGGCCGATGGCCGAGGCGAGTTCCTCGTCGGAGGCGCTGCCTCGGACCAGCGCGCGCAGGTCGTAGCCGTTGGCCGCGAACAGGCACAGGTAGAGCTTGCCCTCGGTGGACAAACGCGCCCGGTTGCAGTCGCCGCAGAAGGCCTGCGTCACGCTGCTGATGAAGCCGACCTCGCCCGCGCCATCGGCATAGCCCCAGCGCTCGGCGGTCTCCCCGGCGGTCGTCGGGTCCAGCGGCACCAGCGGGAATTCGGAGGCGACGCGCGCGCGCACGTCGGCCGATGGCATCACTTCGTCCATGCGCCAGCCGTTGGTGACGCCCACGTCCATGTACTCGATGAAGCGCAGCACGATGCCCGTGCCACGGAAGTGGCGCGCCATCGGCAGGATCTCGTGCTCGTTGGTCCCGCGCTTGACGACCATGTTGACCTTCACCGGCCCGAGGCCCGCCTCGCGTGCAGCAGCGATGCCCTCCAGCACTTCTGCGACGGGAAAGTCGACGTCGTTCATGCGGCGGAACACCGCGTCGTCCAGGCCGTCCAGGCTCACGGTCACGCGCTGCAGCCCCGCGTCCTTGAGGGACCGGGCCTTGCGCGCGAGCAGCGAGCCGTTGGTGGTGAGGGTCAGCTCGGGCGGCGTGCCCTCCACGGTGCGCAGCTGCGCCAGCTGGGAGACCAGGATCTCGAGGTTCTTGCGCAGCAGCGGCTCGCCGCCGGTGAGCCGGATCTTGCGCACCCCGTGCGCCAGGAACTGGCGGGCCACGCGCGTGATCTCCTCGAAGCTCAGCAGGGAGGCATGCGGCAGGTACTGGTAGTCCTTGTCGAACACCTCCTTGGGCATGCAATAGCTGCAGCGGAAATTGCACCGGTCGGTGACGCTGATGCGCAGGTCGCGCAGGGGCCGGCCGAGCGTGTCCGCCAGCAGGCCGCTGGCCGCGACGGGCCGCGCTGGCAGGTCCGCCCGCAGCGCCGCCAGGCGCTGGTCGACGAGGGGAATCACGCGTTCAGCCATGGCGGAATTGTGGGGCCGGCCGGGGGCAACGCCAAATGACGGCGGTCAAGCCCCGGCTCGCCCGGGGATTCCCTGCCCATCAGCCCGTGAAAATTGATCGGCATGGCAGAGATTTACCCGGGTATCGCAGCCAGTACTGGACCCCGGCGCCCCCCTGCATACAGTTCGGTTCTCGCCGGCGCGGCCGCGGGCTCCCCGCGTCCCCGCCGCTTCCGGCCCGAGGCAGGAGTACCACATGCCCGCGCTCGCTTCGCGCACCACCCGAACCCTGCTGATCGCGACCCTCATCGCAGTCGGCCCCGCCGTGCAGGCCCAGGAGGCCTCGACGAAACAGCTCGCGCCGGGATTCACCGCCCGCGCGCCGGAGTCGCGCCTGGTGATCCTGCCCGCCGACATGGAGCTGTACTCCATCAGCGCCGGCGGCGTGGTGGAACCGCGCGAGGACTGGACGCAGTCGGCGCAGACGAATTTCATTGCCGCCCTGGCGGCCCAGAAGCAGCGGCTGGGTCCCCACGTGACACAGCTCGATGCCGCGCAGGGGGACGAATTCGCGGACATCACGACGCTGCACCGCGCCGTCGCCGATGCGATCTCCCTGCACCACATCCAGGGCGGGCTCATGGCGCTGCCCACGAAGGGAGAACGGCTGGACTGGTCGCTGGGCGACGCCGTGCGACCGATCAAGGAGCGCACCGGCGCCGACTACGCGCTGTTCACCTGGATGCGCGACAGCTACACCAGCAACGAGCGCAAGCTGGCGATGGTGGCCTTGGCCTTGCTCGGTGCCATCACCCTCGGTGGAGAACAGGTCGGCTACGCCTCGCTGGTGGACCTGAACACCGGCCGCGTGGTCTGGTTCAACAAACTCGACCGGATGTGGGGCGACCTGCGGGACGCCGGCGCCTCCGTCGAGACGGTGGAGGCGCTGCTCAGGGGCTTTCCTGGAGCCGCCGCCAGCGCGGAGGTGCCCCATGCAAAGCAGTGACACCGGCCGGCGCGGCTTTCTGCGGTCTGCCTGCCGCCATTGCCTCGGCCTTGGCGCGCTGGCAGGCCTGCCCGCGATCGCCCAGGACCTGTCCTCGGTCCGGGTTCCGCCGCGTTTCAAGCGTCCCGCCGCCGACACCGACGAAGGAGGCCTGTGGGGCCTGATGGACCGCGAGGAGGCTCGCCTGAAGCGCAGCCCCCTGACGATCCAGGACAAGGACCTGAGGGCCTACCTGTCCGACCTGGTCTGTCGCCTGAGCGAAGGCCACTGCGCGGACATCCGCGTCCATCCGGTGCGCGTGCCGAAGTTCAACGCCATGATGGCGCCCAACGGCATGATGCTGGTCTGGAGCGGGCTCATGCTGCGGGCGGAGAACGAGGCGCAGCTGGCGGCGGTCCTGGGCCACGAGCTGGGCCACTACCTGGAGCGTCACCAGGTCGAACAGTTGCGCGCCGCCAAGGACCGCGCGGTGCTGTCCACCCTGGTCGGCATGGTCGGTGGGGTCGGGTCGGTCCTGGGCCAGATCGGCCTGCTCGCGGACACGTTCGCCTTCTCCCGCGAGCACGAGGAGCGCGCCGACCGCATGGGCATGCGCCTGATGCGCCATGCGGGCTATGACGGCCGCGAGGCCGCCGTCGTCTGGGAGAACCTGCTTGCCGAACTGCGCATCACGGGCGGCAAGGACGCGGGCAAGCGGGGGGACATGTTCGAAACGCACCCGACCACGGCCGGCCGACGCGACCAGCTGTTGCAGCTGGCGGGCGACGCCGGCGGCATCACCGGCGAGCACCGCTACCGCAAGGTGATCGCCCCGCTGCGCCTGGGGTGGCTGCAGGACGAAGTGAAGCGCGGGCAGTACGAAGAGAGCCTCGTGTTGTTCGACCGGATGCTGGCGAAGGCGCCGGGGGACGCCGAGTTGCTCTATGCCCGTGGCGAGGTCCGCCGCCTGCGCGACGATGCGGGCGACCTGGAACTGGCCCGGTCCGACCTCGACGCGGCCAGCCGCGTGCCCAAGGCGCCGGCGGAAACCTTCCGCGCGCTGGGGCTGGTGCACAGGCAGCGCAACGACCGCGCGGCGGCAGCCCAGGCCTTCGAGACCTATCTGGCCCAGGCGCCCCAGGCTCCCGATGCCGCCATGGTGCGCAGCTACCTCGCGGAGCTGAAGTGATGCAGAAGATCCTTGGATTGCTGCTGGCGCTGCTGCTGGCCGCCTGCGCCAACGTCAGCCGAATGGAGGGCGAGCAGGTGGTCAACGACAGGCTCGCCGTCCACCTGACCGACGCGTGGAACAAGGTGAGCGATCCGTGGGACGTCGATCCCTACGACACCTGGACGCAAGAGGGCCTCCCGCTGGACCATCTGCGCCTGTGGGGCGGCGTGCGACCCGGGCAGCCGCTGATGACCCGGCCCGCCGTGTTCTCGCGCGCCGAGGATGCCAAGGACCGGCGCGTGCCCACCTTCCGCGTGGGGCTGCCGCCGGAACGGCTCGTGAGCCTGTTCGAAGAGCTTTATGCGACCGCGGGAACCGTGACCGTGACCAGGATGGAGCCGGCGATGTTCGCGGGCCAGAAGGGCGTGCGCTTCGAGTTCACGCTGGCACGCCGCTCGGACGACCTCGACATGCAGGGCGTGGGCTGGGTCGCCGTGCGGCAGGATGCCACCTGGGGCGAAGAGCTCTACGCCGCCACCTTCGTGGCGCCGCGGTTGTCCTTCTACCAGCGGCTGCTGCCGTTGGCGGAAGCCGTGGTGAAGAGCGCGCGCATCCGCAGTACACCCCCACGGTCCTGATCGAGGTCCCGCACCGGGAGACGGGCCGCCCCAAGGCGGCTCGCCCGTTTCAGCTCACCCGTGCTTGATGGCCACGGTCTTGAGCGTGGTGAACCCGTAGAGCGCCTCGAAGCCCTTCTCGCGGCCGTAGCCCGAGGACTTCACGCCTCCGAAGGGCAGTTCCACGCCGCCGCCGGCGCCGTAGTTGTTGATGAAGACCTGGCCGCTGCGCACCCGCTTGGCCATGCGAAGCATGCGGGACCCGTCGCGCGTCCAGATGCCGGCCACCAGCCCGAATTGCGTGCCGTTGGCGAGTTCCACCGCGTGGTCCTCGTCGCGGAAGCTCATGGCCGCGAGCACCGGGCCGAACACTTCTTCCTGCGCGAGGCGGTGCGAGAGGGGCACGTCGCGCAGCAGCGTGGGCGCCTGGTAGAAGCCGGACTCGGGCGCTTCGTCGACCACCGTGCCCTGCGCCACCACGGGGATCCCGGCATGCTGCGCGTCCGACAGGAAATCCCACACGCGCTGCTGCTGCGTCTGGCGGATCAACGGGCCCACGTCCAGGTCCATCGCCGCGGGACCCACGCGCAGCCGCGAGAAGGCCTCGCCGAGGCGTTCCAGCAGTGGTTCGTACAGGCTCTGCTCCACCAGCAGGCGCGAGCCGGCGGAGCAGGTCTGCCCGGCGTTCTGCACGATGGCGTTGATCACCACCGGCAGCACCTCGTCGACGTCGGCATCGGCAAAGACGATCTGCGGGCTCTTGCCGCCCAGCTCGAGGGTGACGGGGCAGTGCCGCTCGGCGGCCACCTGCTGGATCAGCGTGCCCACGCGCGGGCTGCCGGTGAAGCTGATGTGGTCGATGCCGGGATGGCGCGCCAGGGCATCGCCCACCTCATGGCCATAGCCGGTGACGATGTTGATGGCGCCGGCGGGGAATCCCACTTCGGCGGCGAGCTGGGCCACGCGGATCAGCGAAAGGCAGGCGTCCTCGGACGGTTTCACGACGGAGACGTTGCCGGCCGCCAGTGCGCCGCCGACGCTGCGCCCGAAGATCTGCATCGGGTAGTTCCAGGGAATGACGTGGCCCGTGACGCCGTGCGGCTCGCGCCAGGTCATCACCGTATAGCCTTCCTGGTAGGGCAGCGTCTCGCCGTGCAGCTTGTCGCAGGCGCCGGCGTAGAACTCGAAGTAGCGGGCCAGGGCCAGCGCGTCGGCACGCGCCTGCTTGGTCGGCTTGCCGCAATCGCGCTGCTCGATGGCGGCCAGTTCTTCGGCGCACTCGGACACCTTGAGCGACAGGCGCATCAGGAGCCGGCCTCGCTCGGCCGCGCTGAGCTTGCTCCAGGGTCCCTCGAAGCACTGGCGCGCGGCGCGGACGGCCGCGTCGATGTCTTCGGTGGTGCCGCGCTGGATGGTGTCGTAGGTCTGGCCGTCCGACGGGTCGATGACGGGCAGGGTGCGCTCCGCCGAGGAGCGCACCGCGGTGTTGCCGATGTAATGGAGTTGCATGGCGCAATTTTGCGCCAGAACCGTCAGCCCCCCACCGGGACGAACTGGTCGCCGTGCTCCGCCAGCCAGCGCCGCGACGCGGTCGCGTCCTGCTGGCTGGGGTGGAAGTCGCTGCGGAAGTACTCGCGCCAGGGCCGGTAGGTCAGGGTCACCAGCCCGCGCCGGCCGAAGAGGTAGCTCCAGCCGCTCTTCCAGGTGCTCCACTTCCAGAGCGTGCCGTCGCGGTGCAGGTTGTCGACCGTCTGCAACAGCGTGTCGTACAGGAAGAAGACGGTGACGCGCCACATCCACTTGACGCGCCATTCATGGCTGCCGCCGAGGGCCTGGTACAGGTCGAAGGCGGTGCTCTTGTGCTCCGACTCCTCGGCGCTGTGCCACAGCCACAGCGTGGCCAGGCGCGGGTCCTGGTCGCCCAGCAGGTCGGGGTTGTTCAGCATGAAGTCCGCCAGGATCGCGGTGAAGTGCTCGTTGGCCGCAGTGATGCCGAGCCAGTGGCGCGCGTGCAGGCCCTCCATCTGCAGCAGCCGCTTGCGCGCCCTTCCTTCCCATGCGTTGACCAGCCCCAGCTTCTCCAGGTGGGCGTTGTAGAGGGAGTGCAGGCGCCGATGCGTGGCCTCCTGGCCGACGAAGCCCTGGACCTCGGCGCGGAACTGCGCCTGCTGTTCGGTCGGCAGCGTGGCCAGGCCATTGCACCGAGTCGATGAAGAACTGCTCGCCCACGGGAAAGCTCATCGACAACGCATTGAACAGCGCGGTGCGGAAGGCATCGCCCCCGCACCAGTGGCGCGCGATCGGCTGTTCCATGTCCACGAGCAGGCGGCGGACGACGAGGTCGGTCATTTCGTTCCAAAGGATGAGATTGCGCACGCAGTGGTACGAGCTGGTACCATGTTCGCATGCAGGACTGGGCACTGTCAACCACGCAGGAGCACCGCGGGCGGCTGCTGCGCGGCATGGCGCAGTCCGTGGCGGAGAAGGGCTATGCCGACACGACAATCGCCGATGTCGTGCGCGAGGCCAGCGTGTCGCGCCGGACCTTCTACGAGCAGTTCGGCGACAAGGCCGAATGCTTCATCGCCCTGTACGAAGCCGCCAGCCGCAACGCGCTGAAGGTGCTGCGGGAGGCCATCGATCCGGCCCACGACTGGGAGGAGCAGGTCGAACGGGCGATTGGCGCCTACCTGCGATGCATGGCCGGCAACCCGCTGCTGATGCGCACCCTGTTCATCGAGATCCTGGGCCTGGGCCCGGAAGGCCTGGAGGCGCGCCGGCGCATGAACCAGGAGATCGCCGACTACATGCGCGCGGTGGTCGGTCCGGGCAAGGTGACCGCCGGGCTGGCCATGGCCGTCGTGGGCGGCATCCACGAACTGGTGCTGCAGGCAATCGAGGACGGCAAGGTGGACGAATTGCCCAAGCTGACCCGGACGGCCTGCGCGCTGGTCCGGGCCGTCGTGCAGCGCCCATGAAAAAGGCCCGCCGGAGCGGGCCTTGTCGTCGCGGGACTCGCGTCCTCAGGCGTGGAACTTCACCACCAGCGGCACGATCAGCAGCGCCACGATGTTGATGATCTTGATCAGCGGGTTGACTGCCGGGCCGGCCGTGTCCTTGTAGGGATCGCCGACGGTGTCGCCGGTGACGGCGGCCTTGTGCGCCTCGGAGCCCTTGCCGCCGTGGTGGCCGTCTTCGATGTACTTCTTCGCGTTGTCCCAGGCGCCGCCGCCCGTGCACATGGAAATGGCGACGAACAGGCCGGTCACGATGGTTCCCATCAGCAGGCCGCCCAGCGCTTTCGGGCCGAGGATGAGGCCGACCAGGACCGGCACCACCACCGGCAACAGCGACGGGATCATCATTTCCCTGATGGCCGCCTTGGTCAGCATGTCCACCGCCACGCCGTATTCCGGCTTGGCCGTGCCTTCCATGATGCCCTTGATCTCGCGGAACTGGCGGCGCACTTCGACGACGACGGAGCCCGCCGCGCGGCCGACCGCTTCCATGGCCATCGCGCCGAACAGGTAAGGGATCAGGCCGCCGATGAACAGGCCGACGATCACCATCGGGTCGGACAGGTCGAAGGTGATCTGGCGGCCGTAGCTCTCCAGCTTGTGCGTGTAGTCGGCGAAGAGCACCAGCGCGGCCAGGCCGGCGGAGCCGATCGCGTAGCCCTTGGTCACCGCCTTGGTCGTGTTGCCGACCGCATCGAGCGGGTCGGTGATGTCACGCACGGAGGAGGGCAGCTCCGCCATCTCGGCGATGCCACCGGCGTTGTCGGTGATCGGGCCGTACGCGTCCAGCGCCACCACGATGCCGGCCATGCTCAGCATGGAGGTCGCGGCGACGGCGATGCCGTACAGGCCGGCAAGCTGGTAGGCGGCGACGATCGCCATGCAGACGAACAGCACAGGCCAGGCCGTGGATCGCATCGACACGCCGAGGCCGGCGATGATGTTGGTGCCGTGCCCGGTGGTGGACGCCTCGGCGATGTGCTGCACCGGCGAGTACTGCGTCCCCGTGTAGAACTCGGTGATCCAGACCAGCGCGCCGGTCAGGATCAGGCCCACTGCGCAGGCGCCGAACAGGCGGATCTGCGAGCCGCTCGCGGTGATGGCGTTGTCCGGCATGATCCAGAGGGTCACCGCATAGAACGCGACCAGCGACAGCACGCCGGCGATCGCCAGGCCCTTGTACAGGGCGGGCATCACGTTCTTCATGCCCGGGGAGGCCTTGACGAAGAAGCAGCCGATGATGGAGGCGATGATCGAAACGCCACCCAGCGCCAGCGGGTAGAGCACCGCGTTGGTGGGTGCGGCGCTGACGAGCAGGGCGCCCAGCACCATCGTGGCGATCAGCGTCACCGCATAGGTCTCGAACAGGTCGGCGGCCATGCCGGCGCAGTCGCCCACGTTGTCACCCACGTTGTCGGCGATCACGGCCGGATTGCGCGGGTCGTCCTCGGGAATGCCCGCTTCGACCTTGCCCACCAGGTCCGCGCCCACGTCGGCGCCCTTGGTGAAGATGCCGCCGCCCAGTCGCGCGAAGATGGAAATCAGCGAGGAGCCGAAGGCGAAGCCGATCAGGGGATTGAGCAGGTCGGCCAGCTTGCGGTCCGGCGTCAGGTTGCCGTTGCCCACCAGGAACCAGTAGAACGCCGTCACGCCCAGCAGGCCCAGGCCCACCACCAGCATGCCGGTGATGGCGCCGCCGCGGAAGGCGACGTCCAGGGCCGGGCCGATGCCGCGGGTGGCGGCCTGCGCGGTGCGCACGTTGGCCCGCACCGAGACGTTCATGCCGATGAAGCCGCAGGCCCCCGACAGGACGGCGCCGATGATGAAGCCGGTCGCGGTGCGGGTGTCGAGGAACACGCCGATGAGGATCGCGAGGACCACGCCGACGATCGCGATCGTCTTGTACTGCCTTGCCAGGTAGGCCGCGGCACCGGTCTGGATCGCCGCGGCGATCTCCTGCATGCGCGCATTGCCCGCGTCCTGGGAAAGGATCCAGCTGCGGGCCCAGAAGCCGTACACCACGGCCGCGAGGCCGCAGACAAGCGCCAGGATCAGCGCCGAGTTGCCAGTCATTGAAGTTTCTCCTGTCGTTTCGCTTGAGTCTTTGCGAGGGCGCCAACGCTGCGGAGCCCCGCTGCGTTGCTTCCTCGTGGCTCCAGCTGCAGGAGACGATTGGCCAACCGGCGCACTCTATCAGCAAAGGCTTTACACAGAAACGACGTGTCAGCGAGACGGAGGCGTCATTGACTAAAATCAGGGTTTCTCCCGATCAGTCGACTCCACTCCGGTACAACAAAACATGTCCCTCGACCAAGTCTCCCCCGGCAAGAACGTTCCCGATGCCTTCAACGTGATCATCGAGATCCCGATGAACGCCGACCCCGTGAAGTACGAGGTGGACAAGGAGACGGGCGCGATCTTCGTGGACCGCTTCATGAGCACCGCGATGCATTACCCGACCAACTACGGGTACGTGCCCAAGACCATCAGCGGCGACGGCGACCCGGTCGATGTGCTGGTGGTCACGCCGGTGCCCCTGATCCCCGGGGTCGTGGTGACCTGCCGTCCCATCGGCATCCTGAAGATGGAAGACGAAGCCGGGCAGGACGCCAAGGTCCTGGCGGTTCCGATCGACAAGATCCTGTCGATCTACACGCAGTGGCAAAAGCCGGAAGACCTGAACCCGCTGCGCCTGAAGACCATCGCCCACTTCTTCGAGCACTACAAGGACCTGGAACCCGGCAAGTGGGTCAAGGTGCTGGGATGGGAAGGCCCGGAATCCGCCCGCCAGGAAGTGCTGGAAGGCATCGCGAACTACAACAAGCAGCACGGCGCCTGAGCCGGCGGCCCGTGTGTGAAAAAGCGGCCGCGGGCCGCTTTTTCATTGGTGGAAGGGCGAACGGGCTTCCAGGTGCTCCAGGTAGTTCTCGATGCCGCGGCCCTCGCGCCGCAGGAACTGCTCGACCGCGTCCGCGAAAGCCGGGTGCGCCAGCCAGTGCGCGCTGGTCGTCTTGACCGGCATCAGGGCGCGCGCCATCTTGTGCTCGCCCTGCGCTCCGCCTTCGAAACGCTGGTAGCCGTGGGCGATGCACCAGGCCAGGGGCTGGTAATAGCAGGCCTCGAAATGCAGGCAGTCCACGCGCTCGAGCGCGCCCCAATAGCGGCCGTACGCGGCCTGGTCGCCGATGGCGATCAGGCTGCTGGCGATGGGGCGACCCTTGCGCTCGGCAATGAACAGCAGCCAGTTGTCCGGCATGGTGCGCGCCATGCGCCGGAAGAAGTCGCGCGCCAGGTAGGGCGGGTTGCCGTGCTCGAGATAGGTGCGTTCGTAGCACCGGTAGAAGAAGTCCCAGTCAGCGTCGCTGATCGCCGCTCCCTCCGCGTGGCGGAACGTGACGCCGCCCTCGGCGACCTTGCGCCGCTCCTGGCGGATCTTCTTGCGCTTGTCCTGCGAAAGGCTGGCGAGGAAGGCGTCGAAGTCCGAATAACCGGCATTCATCCAGTGGAACTGCACGGTGTGGCGCAGCATCAATCCGGCGTCGGCGCAGGCGGCGATGTCCTCGTCGCTGCCGAACAGCAGGTGCAGGGACGACAGCTTCTTCTCCTTGCACCAGGCCAGCACGGCGCGCACCAGCGCCGCGCGCGACTCCACATCGCGGGCCAGCAGGCGAGGGCCGGGCACCGGTGTGAAAGGCACCGCGGCCAGCGCCTTCGGGTAGTAACGCAGGCCGTGCTGTTCGTACGCATTGGCCCAGGCCCAGTCGAACACGTACTCTCCATACGAGTGGCTCTTCAGGTATAGCGGGCAGGCGGCCGCGAGTTCGCCTTCGCGCCACAGCGTGACGAACTGCGGCGTCCAGCCCGTCCCGCGCACGGCGCTGCCGCTGTCGTGCAGGGCCGCGAGATATTCGTGGCGCATGAAGGGCGAGCCGCCCGCGCGTGCGAGCAATGCGTTCCACGCGCTTGCGTCGATGTCCGACGGGGCGTGCACCACGCGGGTAACATAATCGTTCGACAGGTCCGGCACCTTGCTCATGACACTCAAAATTTGTACGGCGCAGCTCAACGTCATCGTCGGTGACATGGCGGGCAACGCGCAAAAAATCATCGATGCCGCACGGACGGCCTACGGGCAGGGCGCGCGGCTCGTGCTCACCCCGGAGCTGTCGATCTGCGGCTACCCGGCGGAAGACCTGTTGCTGCGCCCCGCCTTCATCGCTGCCTGTGATGATGCCGTGAAAACGGTGGCCAGAGAGCTCGCGGTGTTGAAGGGGCTGCACGTGGTGGTCGGCCATCCGCGCGGCAGCGCCATCCGCGGCAAGTCGGTGCAAGTGCAGATGCGCTACAACGCCGCGAGCGTGCTGTGCGAAGGCAAGGTCATCGAGAGCTACGCCAAGCGGGAACTCCCCAATTACCAGGTCTTCGACGAGTACCGCTATTTCACGCGGGGCCAGGGCACCTGCGTCTTCCAGGTGGAGGACATCAACGTGGGCCTGCTGATCTGCGAGGACGCCTGGTTCGAGGAGCCCGCCCAGCTGGCGCGGGTTTCCGGTGCGCAACTGCTGGTGGTTCCCAACGCGTCGCCCATGCACGTGGGCAAGGTGACGGAGCGGATCACGCAGATGGGCGAGCGCGCCAAGGCGGTGGACCTGCCGCTGATCTACGCGCATCTTGTGGGGGGACAGGACGAGGTGATCTTCGACGGCGGCTCCTTCGCCGTGAACGCCGACGGTTCGCTGGCCGCGCGCGCGCCGGCGTTCTGCGAGGACCTGTTCTACGTGGAAGCGACACCGGGCCCGAATGCGGTGCGGCTGTCGGGGCCGATCGCCCCCGACCTGGGTGACGAAGAGGAGCTCTGGCACGCGCTCGTGATGGGCGTGCGCGACTACATCGGCAAGAACGGCTTTCCCAGCGTCCTGCTGGGACTGTCGGGAGGCATCGATTCCGCCCTGGTGCTGGCGGTCGCCGTGGACGCGCTCGGCGCCGACAAGGTGCGCGCCGTGATGATGCCGTCGCCCTACACGGCCGACATCTCCTGGATCGATGCCCGCGACATGTCCCGGCGGCTGGGCGTGCGCTACGACGAAATCTCGATCAAGCCGGAATTCGAGGCCTTCAAGCAATCGCTGGCGAAGGAGTTCGCCGGGCTGTCCGAAGACACGACCGAGGAGAACATCCAGGCGCGCATCCGAGGCGTCCTGCTGATGGCGTTGTCGAACAAGTTCGGCGGCATCGTACTGACCACCGGCAACAAGAGCGAGATGGCCACCGGCTACTGCACGCTGTACGGGGACATGGCAGGCGGTTTCGCCGTGATCAAGGATGTCCTCAAGACCACGGTGTTCAGGCTGGCGCGCTGGCGCAACGCGAACGACCCGTTCGGCAAGGGCATGAACCCGATCCCGGAGCGCATCATCACCCGGCCCCCCAGCGCCGAACTTCGGCCCGACCAGGTCGACCAGGACAGCCTGCCGCCCTACGAGATCCTCGATGCCATCCTCACGCGCTACATGGAGAACGACCAGGGCATCGAGGACATCGTCGCGGCAGGGTACGAGCGCGCGGTGGTCGAGCGGGTGGCGCGGCTGGTGCGCATCAACGAGTACAAGCGGCGGCAGGCGCCCGTGGGCATCCGCGTGACCCACCGCGGCTTCGGCAAGGATTGGCGCTATCCTATTACCGGCAAGTTCAGGGCTTGATCACCGGATAGGGGCGCAGTTGACCCATCGGGTGGCCGAGTCCCGGCGGGGAGAGCCGGCAAGGCCGGTGCCCCTGCGAGCAGGACTGCGCTGCGCGACGCTCCGTGCAGTCCCCGGAAGACGGATGCCGTGCGGCCTTACAACGAGATTGCTGGAGAAGCCATGAAACAGATCACCGCCATCGTCAAGCCCTTCAAGCTGGAAGAGGTCCGCGAGGGGCTGGCCGAGTGCGGCGTGACGGGCCTCACGGTCACCGAGGTCAAGGGCTTCGGCCGCCAGAAAGGGCACACGGAGCTCTATCGCGGCGCCGAGTACGTGGTCGACTTCCTTCCCAAGGTGAAGGTCGAAGTGGTCGTCAAGGACGACGACGTGGACCGCTGCGTCGACGCCATCGTCAAGGCCGCCCGCACCGGCAAGATCGGCGACGGCAAGATCTTCGTCACCACCGTCGAACGGATCGTGCGCATCCGCACCGGCGAGATCGACGAAAGCGCGGTCTAGTCCATCCGCCGAGCCATGCGGGGCGGTGGAAACCGCGCCGCGTCGGGGCTTTGGCCCCTAGATCTGCGAGACGTCCACGGGCCGGGCATCGAATCCAGCCGCCTGGACCAGTTGCGGCAACAGGCTCGCAGGCTCGCTGCCCACCGTGAGCAGTTCCATCTGGGCGGCGTTCATGAAGCCGTGGCGCACGCTTTGTTCCAGGAACTGCAGCAGCGGCCGGTAGTAGCCATCCTGGTCCAGCAAGGCCACCGGCTTGTGATGGAAGTTCAGCATCCGCCAGCTCCAGGCCTCGAAGAATTCCTCGAAGGTTCCGATGCCGCCCGGCAGCGCCAGGAAGGCGTCGGCCCGCTCGGCCATCATTGATTTGCGCTGGTGCATGTTGTCGACGATGTGCAGTTCCGTGCAATCGCGCTTGGCCCATTCCCGCTCCACCATGGAGCGCGGGATGATGCCCACGACACGCGCGCCATTGGCGAGCGCCGCATCCGCCAGGATGCCCATGAGGCCGTTGTTGCCGCCCCCGTACACCAGCTGGCCGCCATGCTGGCCGATCCAGTTCCCGACCTCGGCGGCTACCTGGGAAAAACGAGCGTCGGCGCCAGTGCGCGAGCCGCAATACACGCAGAGCGAGAACTTGGGAGTCATGGGAAGAAGAAATGCCAGAGGCCGGCGGCCCAGATGCCGCCCGCCAGGAGAAGTGAGAGGAACACCGCGGCGCTGCCCATGTCCTTCGCGCGCTTGGACAGGTCGTGGCGTTCGAGTCCGATGCGGTCGATGGCCGCCTCGATGCCGGTATTGAGCAGCTCCACCATCATCACCAGCAGCACCGAACCGGCCAGGAGGGCGACTTCCACCCAGTTCCGGCCGATCCAGAAGGCAAGCGGGACCATCGCGAATGACAGGCAGGCCTCCAGCCGGAAAGCTGCCTCTTCCCAGCCTGCGCGCAAGCCGGCCATCGAATAGCCGGTGGCGTGCCAGACCCGGTTGAATCCGGTGCGGCCCTTCTGGGGATTGACGACGTCCGGCAGGACTTCCTCGCGGCTGGTCATGCGGGCGATTGTCGCCTAGGCCTCGCCTGCGTCCACCAGCCGGGTTCCGGCCCATGCGTCGTGCCAGAACTGGCGCTGGGGATGCAACTGGCTGAGCAAGCACCACACGGCAACCCAGCCGGCGGCAATCCCGCCGAGTTGCGGAAGCGAGTAGCGGCCGGAGGTGTAGGCCGCAAGGGGCACCGAAAACCAGATGGAGCAGAACAGGTAGCGCAGCAAGGCGCGACCCTGCGTCAGGCGGCGGCCGTGGCGGTCGACGATGCGGATGCGCCAGGTCTTCATGGCCAGCGTCTGCCCGCGCGACCAGAGGTAGGAAAAGTAGATGGCGAACACCACGGCGAGGAAGCCCTGGAGCAGCCAGCGGCGCGGGTCCATTCCGCTGCGCATGTCGACGGTGACCGAAAACACCAGGGAGGCGACCAGCGCGATCGCGAACAGCAGGAAGGCTTCATAGAGCCAGGCCGCCATGCGGCGCCCCAGGCTGGGCGCGGCCAGGGAAACGTCGGCGCTCAAGGCTGCAGGGGGGCGAGCGGCTGGGGCAGCAGCGTGTTGTTGTCCACCTGCCCCGGGACGACGGCGATCTTGGCGGCGTCGTCCTGCTTCTTCGACTTCGGGATCTTGGCGAGCTTCTGCTGCGGCACCGGCTTGACCGCCGTGGCGGTGGGAGGCGGCGCCGGCTTGGCGGCGGCGCCGGCAGCGAGCTTGCTTTTCTCCTCAGGCGGCAAGGCTTGGTAGGCCTCCCATTTGGCTCGCTTGTCGGTGGGCGCGACCTTTTGCGCTTCCGCGTAATTGAGGCGGGCCAGGGTCCGCTGTTGCGGCGACAGCGCCGCCCACTCCGTCATGCGGCTATGGAGGAGCGCCTGTTCCGCCGGCTGCATGATGAAGAAGTTTTCCGACAGGGCGATCCACTTGCGCTTGTGGGCCTCGCCCAGTGAACGCCAGGTGACCGAAAGCGGCGCCAGCGCCGCCTGCTGCGCGGGTGTCAGGGTGGTCCAGGTGGGTAGCGCCTCGGCCCGGGGAGCCGGTGCGGTGCGCACCTGGTTGGCGCGAATCGGCGCCTGGGTCGACACCGAGGGCTTCGGGGACTGTGCCACCGTGGTGCGCGGCGGGACCGGAGCAGCGGGCGTGGGGGCGATCGGAGCCTCTGCAGCGCAGGCGAGGCCCACTGCCAGCCCTGCAGCGAGCAGGCCGGTGACCGTTGCATGGCTGCGGGGCGGCGTCATCTTGTCGTGTTCAGTCGCCGCCGCCAGCCTTCAGGAACTGGACGAAGCCGGGATCGGCGTACGCCGCCGGCGGCAGGTCGTCGGTGAGCAGGGCGGCGTCGACTTCCGCCAATTCGTTGGCGCGGCGCTCGGTCTGGACGGTATGGATCAGCACGAGGCCGGCGGCCAGCACCAGCAAGGGCAGCACGGACGCGATCCGGTGGATCCAGTTGCGGCCGCCAAGCGCGAGCGTGGCGCTGGCACCACGGCCAACCATGACAGGCGCAACTTCCGGTTGCTTGCGCACCTGCAATGCACGCACCCGGGCGGCGCGCAGGCGCTCGCCCACCTCGTACGCCATTGCGTCGGTGCCGGCGTCGAGGCGCATGGCGACGCGGCGGCCGAACTGGTCGGCCAGCGTCGAGGCGCGCAGTGGGTCGTGAGCGGTCGTCATAGTTGTATTCCCTTGGCCTTCAGTGCCTTGCTGAGGGCGGCCACCGCCCGGGAGCAGTGGGTCTTGACACTGCCTTCCGAGCAGCCCATGGCCGCCGCCGTCTCGGCCACGTCCATGTCCTCCCAGTAACGCATTAGAAACGCTTCGCGTTGACGGGCGGGAAGTTCCATGACCTCGGTTTCGATTTCACGCAAGATCTGAGCCCGTCGCGTCGCATCTTCAGCGCTTTCCACCTGCTGAGAGGGGTCGGCCGAGGAATAAGTTTCCAGGAGGTCGAAATCGCCGTCCTCCGAAGCGGACTCGAAGTCGCTCAGGTTGGAAAAGAGGGCGTTGCGGGTCTTCTGGCGGCGAAACCAGTCCAGGGTGCAGTTGGAAAGGATGCGCTGGAACAGCATCGGGAGCTCGTTCACCGGCTTGTCGGCGTAGTGCTCCGCCAGCTTCATCATGCTGTCCTGGACGATGTCCAGCGCCGATTCCTCCTCCCGCACGTGGTAGACCGTGCGCTTGAAGGCACGCTTTTCGACGCCCTGAAGGAAATCCGAGAGTTCGCGGTCTGTGGCCAAGAGTGCGGGGCGCCTGTGATGCGTTGTTCGGGTCGCGCGCAGGCCGCTGGAGCGACTGGGCAGCCGGAAATTATGGCATTGCGGCGGTCGGGCTCTTGGGGGCCGTCTGCTGCAGTGCGATAATGCGGCCTGCAAGTCAAAGGCAAACGAGTCCTGGTCCGGTGGTGCGAAGCGCCCGCCCATGGCCAGGTGCTCTAAGTCCCGACGCAGCTTCACGAGAGCGGGCGAAGGGGCACCCCAAGGTTCGTAGTTCGAAACCCGAAAGGTTGATCATGGAAATCTCCCGCACGGAGCTCAGCTCCGCGGCCGCCGCCACGGCAGGCCAGACCAACGAATTTCGCGGAGCCGAAATCCTCGTCAAGGCCCTCCAGGCCGAGAACGTGAAGTACGTCTGGGGTTACCCGGGTGGTGCGGTTCTGCACATCTACGACGCGTTCTACAAGCAGGACACCATCCAGCACGTGCTGGTGCGTCACGAGCAGGCGGCGGTGCATGCGGCCGACGGCTACTCCCGTGCCACCGGCGACGTCGGGGTCGCGCTGGTGACGTCCGGCCCTGGCGTCACCAACGCAGTCACCGGGATCGCCACCGCGTACATGGATTCCATCCCGATGGTGATCGTCACCGGCCAGGTGCCCACGGCCGCGATCGGCCTGGACGCCTTCCAGGAGTGCGACACGGTCGGCATCACCCGCCCCATCGTCAAGCACAACTTCCTGGTGAAGGACGTGCGCGACCTCGAGATGGTGATGAAGAAGGCCTTCCACATCGCCCGCAGCGGCCGCCCGGGCCCGGTGGTGGTGGACATCCCCAAGGACGTCTCCTTCAACAAGACGCCCTGGAACGGCTACGCCGAGAAGCTGGAGATGCGCTCCTACAACCCGGTGCGCAAGGGCCACAGCGGCCAGATCCGCAAGGCGCTGCAATTGCTGCTGGCGGCCAAGCGTCCCTACATCTATTCGGGCGGCGGCGTGGTCCTCGGCAACGCGAGCGAAGAGCTCCGCACGCTCGCCAACCTGCTTGGCTATCCCTGCACCAACACGTTGATGGGGCTGGGTGCCATCTCCGGCACGGATCCCAAGTTCCTGGGCATGCTGGGCATGCACGGCACGATCGAGGCCAACAACGCGATGCAGAACTGCGACGTGCTGCTGGCCGTGGGTGCGCGCTTCGACGACCGCGTGATCGGCAACCCCAAGCACTTCGCCTCCAGCGACCGCAAGATCATCCACATCGACGTGGATCCTTCCAGCATCTCCAAGCGGGTGAAGGTCGACATCCCGATCGTGGGCGACGTGAAGGAAGTGCTGGCCGAGCTGATCGCTCAGATCAGGGAATCCGGGCAGAAGCCCGATGCCGCTGCCCTGGGCGGCTGGTGGGAGACCATCGACGGCTGGCGCAAGAAGGACTGCCTGCGCTACGACCGCAACAACCGCGACGTCATCAAGCCGCAGCACGTGATCGAGACGCTCTGGAACATGACGAAGGACGTGGAGGCCTACGTCACTTCCGACGTCGGTCAGCACCAGATGTGGGCCGCGCAGTTCTACAAGTTCCCGGAGCCGCGTCGCTGGATCAATTCCGGCGGCCTCGGCACCATGGGCGTGGGCATTCCCTACGCCATGGGCATCAAGCTGGCGAAGCCGGACTCCGAGGTGTACTGCGTGACGGGCGAGGGCTCGGTGCAGATGTGCATCCAGGAACTCTCCACCTGCCTGCAATACAACACGCCGATCAAGATCCTGGCGCTGAACAACCGCTACCTGGGCATGGTGCGCCAGTGGCAGGAACTCGATTACGAGGGCCGCTACAGCCACAGCTACATGGACGCGCTGCCCAACTTCGTGAAGCTCGCCGAGGCCTATGGCCACGTGGGCATGCTGATCGAGCGTCCGGCGGATGTGGAGCCGGCCCTGCGCGAGGCGCGCAAGCTGAAGGACCGGACCGTGTTCATGGACTTCCGCACCGACCCGACCGAGAACGTCTGGCCGATGGTGAAGGCCGGGCAAGGCATCACCCAAATGCTCCTCGGAAGCGAGGACCTGTAAACCGACGCGGCGGGCCTGCCCGCCGCACTCCCGAAGAATCTATTGGCTGCCAAGCCTGCCGCTTACCGGCTGCAGGGGAGGGCGCCGAAAAGAGGAATCGCACATGAAGCACATCATTGCCGTGCTGCTCGAAAACGAGCCCGGCGCACTCTCTCGCGTGGTGGCCCTGTTCTCGGCGCGCGGCTACAACATCGAGTCGCTCACCGTGGCGCCGACGGAAGACCCGTCGCTGTCGCGCATGACGATCCAGACCACCGGCTCCGACGACGTGATCGAGCAGATCACCAAGCACCTGAACCGCCTGATCGAGGTGGTGAAGGTCGTCGACCTCACCGAAGGCAGCTACACCGAGCGTGAGCTCATGATGGTGAAGGTGCGGGCGGTGGGCAAGGAGCGCGAGGAGATGAAGCGCATGGCGGACATCTTCCGCGGGCGGGTCATCGACGTCACCGACAAGAGCTACACCATCGAACTCACGGGCGACCAGTCCAAGAATGACGCTTTCCTGCAGGCCATCGACCGCAGCGCCATTCTCGAGACGGTTCGCACCGGTGCCAGCGGTATCGGCCGCGGCGAGCGCATCCTGCGCCTCTGATCACCCCCCTCAACACACCCCGAAGACGGATTACTAGGAGAGACCATGAAGGTTTATTACGACAAGGACTGTGACCTCAGCCTGATCAAGGGCAAGACGGTCGCCATCATCGGCTACGGCTCGCAAGGCCATGCGCACGCGCAGAACCTGAACGACAGCGGCGTCAAGGTCATCGTCGGCCTGCGCAAGGGCGGGGCTTCCTGGCCCAAGGTCGAAAAGGCCGGCCTGAAGGTCGCCGAGGTTGCCGACGCCGTCAAGGCCGCCGACGTCGTGATGATCCTGCTGCCCGACGAGCAGATCGCCACCGTGTACAAGAACGACGTCGAGCCGAACATCAAGCAGGGTGCGTCGCTCGCCTTCGCGCACGGCTTCAACGTGCACTATGGGCAGGTCGTGCCGCGCGCCGACCTCGACGTCTGGATGGTCGCTCCCAAGGCTCCCGGCCACACCGTGCGCAACACCTACACCCAAGGCGGCGGCGTGCCCCACCTGGTGGCCGTGCATGCCGACAAGTCCGGCCGCGCTCGTGACCTGGCCTTGTCGTACGCGATGGCCAACGGCGGCGGCAAGGCCGGCATCATCGAAACCAACTTCCGTGAAGAGGCCGAGACCGACCTGTTCGGCGAGCAGGCCGTTCTGTGCGGCGGAACCGTCGAACTGATCAAGGCCGGCTACGAGACGCTGGTGGAAGCCGGCTACGCGCCCGAGATGGCCTACTTCGAGTGCCTGCACGAACTGAAGCTGATCGTGGACCTGATCTACGAAGGCGGCATCGCGAACATGAACTACTCGATCTCCAACAACGCGGAGTACGGCGAGTACGTCACGGGACCGCGCATCATCACCGACGAAACCAAGAAGGTGATGAAGCAGGTGCTCAAGGACATCCAGACCGGCGAATACGCCAAGAGCTTCATCATCGAGAACCGCGCCGGCGCCCCCACCCTGCAGTCGCGCCGCCGCCTGAACGCGGAGAGCTCGATCGAGGTGGTGGGCGAGCAGCTGCGCGCGATGATGCCCTGGATCAAGAAGAACAAGCTGGTGGACCAGACCCGCAACTGACGCACCTCGTGCGCCGTGCAAAGGCCGCCTCCGGGCGGCCTTTCTTGTTGGGCGCGCCGATCCTGCCTTTACACTTGCGCCATGCATGATGGACACGACGACGAGATGCCTGCCGAGGGAGTGGTGGTGCGCAAGCGCCGCAAGGGCATCTACATCCTGCCCAATCTCTTCACGCTGGCGGCCCTGTTCGGTGGCTTCTATGCCATCGTCATGGCCATGAACGGCCGCTTCGACCTGGCGGCCGCGGGCGTTTTCAGTGCGATGGTCCTGGACAGCCTCGACGGCCGCGTCGCGCGCATGACGAACACGCAGAGCGCTTTTGGCGAGCAGATGGATTCGCTGTCGGACATGGTGTCCTTCGGGGCGGCTCCGGCGCTCATCGCCTACGAGTGGGCGCTCAAGGGCCTGGGCCGCTGGGGCTGGATCGCGGCGTTCGTTTACTGCGCGTGCGCCGCCCTGCGGCTGGCCCGCTTCAACGTGAACACCGCCGTGGTCGACAAGCGTTATTTCCAGGGCCTGCCATCCCCGGCCGCGGCGGCACTGGTGGCCGGGTTCATCTGGCTGATGACCGACTATGGGGTGAAGCCCTACGACATCACCTGGATCATGTTCGCGGTGGCGCTGTACGCGGGACTGACGATGGTCACCAACGTGCCGTTCTACAGCTTCAAGGACGTCCAGATGAAGAAGAGCGTGCCCTTCGCCGTGATCGTCCTGATCGCGCTGGGCATCGCGGTGATCAACATCGACCCGCCGGTGGTGCTGTTCGCGATCTTCGTGATCTACGGCCTGTCGGGCTACGTCCTGTACTTCTGGCGCAAGGCGCGCGGCGAGCGCGCCAGCGTCATCAGCACGTCGACCGACGAGCCCGAGGAATCGGGGTTGCACCGATAGAAAACCCTCATGCGGCGGCCGCTCGGGCCTGTGCTAAAGTCCAAACCATGAACCGCATCGCGCTGGCCCTACTACTCATCCCCCACGGGCGGAGACGGTAGCGCGTGCGCAGAATTCCGGATCACGGCCCGTTTGCACCAGCAGCGGGCCGTTTTTCATTGGGGCTGCTGGTTCCACCACCCCAACGAGAGATCACCATGCCGATGTTGAAGAATCCCGCCAGCAAGTACCGGTCGTTCCAGCCGGTCCACTTGAAGGATCGCACTTGGCCGGACGCCGTGCTGACCAAGCCTCCCGTGTGGTGCAGCGTGGACCTGCGCGATGGCAACCAGTCGCTGATCGAACCCATGGACATCGCCCGCAAGCTGCGCATGTTCGAAACCCTCGTGGCGATCGGGTTCAAGGAGATCGAGGTGGGATTCCCCTCGGCCTCGCAGGTGGAGTTCGACTTCGTGCGCAAGCTGATCGACGATGACCTCATCCCGCGCGACGTGACCATCCAGGTGCTCACGCAGGCCCGCGAGGAATTGATCCGCCGCACCTTCGAGTCGCTCGAGGGCGCGCGCCGCGTCATCGTGCACCTGTACAACGCCACTGCGCCCGTGATGCGCAAGGTGGTGCTGGGCCTGGACGAGGACGGCATCGTGAACCTCGCCGCTGCGCAGGCGCGCCTGTTCCAGGAACTGGCGGCCCAGCGGCCGGCGACGGACTGGGTGTTCCAGTATTCGCCCGAGATGTTCTCCGGCACCGAGCTCACGTTCGCGAAGCGCGTCGTCGACGCGGTCACGGATGTCTGGCAGCCCATGCCCGCACGCAAGTGCATCGTCAACCTGCCGTCGACGGTGGAGCACTCGACGCCCAACATCTTCGCGGACATGATCGAGTGGATGCACCGCAACCTGGCGAGGCGTGACGGCATCGTGCTTTCGGTCCACCCGCACAACGACCGCGGCACGGGCACGGCGGCCGGCGAGTTCGCGGTGATGGCGGGGGCCGACCGGCTGGAAGGTTGCCTGTTCGGCAATGGTGAGCGCACCGGCAATCTCGATCTGGTAAACGTGGCGCTGAACCTCTACAGCCAAGGCGTGGACCCTGGCCTGGACTTCTCCGACATCGACGAGATCCGCAGAACGGTGGAGCACTGCAACCAGCTGCCCGTGCACCCGCGCCATCCGTACGTGGGCGACCTCGTTTACACGTCCTTCTCCGGGTCGCACCAGGACGCGATCAAGAAGGCGTTCGCTGCGCGCAACCCGGCGGACGTCTGGGACATGCCCTACCTGCCGCTCGATCCCAAGGACCTGGGCCGCAGCTACGAAGCGGTGATCCGGGTGAACAGCCAATCGGGCAAGGGCGGCATCTCCTACCTGCTCGAGTCGGAGTACGGCCTGGAATTGCCGCGGCGGCTGCAGATCGAATTCAGCCGGGTCGTGCAGGGCGTGATGGACGCGAGCGGCAAGGAATTGAGCGCGCGCGATCTCTGGGACCTTTTCGGCAAGGAATACTCCCTGGAACAGGGCAGTGTCGCGCACCAGGTGCTGGAGTCGGGCGGTGGCGCGACCGGCGAACTCGTGACTTTGGCAGCCGACCTTCGCATGGGCGAGCGCAGCATCACGGTGCGTGGCATCGGCAACGGCCCCATCGACGCCTTCGTTCAAGGGCTGGGCCAGGCAACCGGCGAAGCCATCCGCGTGCTCGACTACCATGAGCATGCGATCGCGTCCGGCGCCGATGCGCGCGCTGTTGCGTACCTGGAATTGCGTGTCGGCGATCGGACGCTGTTCGGTGTCGGCATGGACGCGAACATCGTGTCGGCGTCGCTCAAGGCCATCGTTTCGGGTCTTCAGCGCGCAGGCATCGCCAACGAACAAGAGGAATCCACATGGACCAACTGATCATCTTCGACACCACCTTGCGCGACGGCGAGCAGTCGCCCGGCGCATCCATGACGAAGGACGAGAAGCTCCGCATCGCGCGCCAGCTGGAGCGCCTGCGGGTGGATGTGATCGAGGCCGGATTTGCCGCCAGTTCCAACGGCGACTTCGAGGCGGTTCAGTCCATCGCCAACGCGATCAAGGACTCCACCATCTGCTCGCTGTCGCGTGCGAACGATCGCGACATCGCGCGGGCCGCGGAAGCGCTCAGGGGCGCCAACCGGGCGCGCATCCACACCTTCATCGCGACCTCGCCGCTGCACATGGAAAAGAAGCTGCGGATGACGCCCGAGCAGGTGCTGGAGCAGGCTAAGCAGTCGGTGCGCTTTGCCCGCAACCTGTGCGCGGACGTCGAGTTCTCGCCCGAGGATGGTTACCGCAGCCAAGTGGACTTCCTCTGCCGTGTGCTGGAGACGGTGATCAAGGAAGGCGCGACGACCATAAACGTGCCCGACACGGTGGGCTACGCAGTGCCCGAGCTCTACGGGCAGTTCATCAAGACGCTGCGCGAGCGCATCCCGAATTCGGACAAGGCGATTTGGTCCGTCCACTGCCACAACGACTTGGGCATGGCGGTGGCCAATTCACTGGCCGGCGTGAAGCTCGGGGGCGCGCGGCAGGTGGAGTGCACGATCAATGGACTGGGCGAGCGTGCCGGCAACTGCTCTCTGGAAGAAGTCGTGATGGCGGTGAAGACCCGGCGAGACTATTTCGGCCTCGACGTGAACATCGACACCAAGCACATCGTCGCCGCCAGCAGGATGGTGAGCCAGACGACAGGCTTCGTTGTGCAGCCGAACAAGGCGGTGGTCGGCGCCAATGCCTTCGCCCATGCCAGCGGCATCCACCAGGATGGAGTGCTCAAGGCGCGCGACACCTACGAGATCATGCGGGCGGAGGACGTGGGCTGGAGCGCCAACAAGATCGTGCTCGGCAAGCTGTCCGGCCGGAATGCATTCAAGCAGCGGCTGCAGGAGCTGGGCGTCGAGCTCGACAGCGAGGTGGAAATCAATGCCGCATTTGCGCGGTTCAAGGAACTGGCCGACCGCAAGAGCGAGATCTTCGACGAGGACATCCTGGCGCTCGTCAGCGATGAATCGGTGACCAAGGAAGAAGAGAGCTATCGCCTCGTTTCGCTGCGGCAACACAGCGAAACCGGCGAACGGCCGCACGCAACGGTCGTGTTTACCTCGGATGGCAAGGAGGTGCGAGGCGAATCGGACGGCAATGGACCCGTCGATGCCTCGCTAAAGGCCATCGAAACGCAAGTGAACAGCGGGGCGGAAATGGTGCTCTATTCCGTGAACGCCATCAGCGGCTCAACCGAGAGCCAGGGCGAGGTCACGGTCCGGTTGCAGAACTCCGGCCGCGTGGTCAATGGCGTGGGAGCCGATCCGGACATCGTTGTCGCGTCCGCCAAGGCTTACCTCAGCGCGTTGAACAAGCTGCGCAGCAAGGTGGAGCGCGTCGCGGCGCAAGGGGGTGGAAATGTTTAGGGTTAATCCGGATACTGAAGCTCAGCTGTGAGATTAGCCTTCTAAGTCATTGATTTTTGTAACTTTTGCGCCCGCCGGTACACGGCCGAAGTACACTTCGCGTTAGGGGTGCTGTAAGGACTGTCCTACACCCCAGGTCGTCGTTGCCAGGAGTACAGAACTTGAACCGTTTCGTCCACACCATCGCCCTGTCTGTTCTGGCCTTGGCATTGGCTCCCGCCGGCGTTCAGGCGGCGCAGGCGAAACGTGTGGTGAAGAAAGACGCCGAGGCCAGCGTCGTCAAGCGCGCGCGGGTCAGCAAGACGTATACGGTCGGCAAGCCGCAAATGGTTGCCAAACAGTCGCGCTCCGTCGTGCGATTGCCGGCGAAGCCCTCGTTTGGCCAGATGGCGGGCCTTCATTCCACCGAAGACGAACTCGACCTGAAGTCCAGCGTGGCACTGGTGATCGACCAGGACACCAGCGAGGTGCTCCTGCGCAAGAACGATTCCGCCGTCCTGCCGATCGCGTCCATCACCAAACTGATGACGGGCCTGGTCATCAGCGAGGCGAAGTTGCCGATGGACGAAACCATCACCATCAGCCAGGACGATGTCGACACCGAGAAAGGCAGCAGCTCGCGCCTTCGGGTGGGCACCACCCTGTCCCGTGGTGAGCTGATGCACCTGGCGCTCATGTCCAGTGAGAATCGGGCGGCGCACGCGTTGGGTCGCACCTATCCGGGTGGACTCAGCGCCTTCGTCGAAGCCATGAACCAGCGCGCGCAGCTGCTGGGCATGGGCGACACCAAGTACGTCGAGCCGACTGGCTTGTCCAGTCGCAACCAATCCAGCGCGCAGGATCTGGCTCGCCTCGTTGCCACCGCCTCGCAGGACAAGATGCTCAGCGAGCTGTCCACCTCGCCGGGCCACCAGGTCGAGATCGGGCGTCGCACTCTCCAGTTCAACAACACGAACCGGCTCGTCAAGAATCCGGCGTGGGATATCGGCCTGCAGAAGACTGGCTACATCTCGGAGGCCGGGCAGTGCCTGGTCATGCAAGCCAAGGTGGCGGGTCGCAAGCTGATCATGGTGTTCCTTGATTCCGCCGGCAAACTGAGCCGCATCGCGGACGCCGAACGCGTTCGCAAGTGGGTCGAGACCCATTCGCCCACCGGCGTGCCGATGCCGGCGGGGACGACGATGGTCCGACAGGTCAGCGGCTGAAACTTCCGTGCTCCCAGCCAAGGCCCCGTATGGGGCCTTGTTTTTTGGCGGAATCAGCTTTGGACAGTCAGGCCGCCAGCCTCTGGGTCGGCGGCTTGTAGCCCAGAGCGCTGGAAATCTCGTCGGCCGTGGTTTGCAGCTTTGCCAGCCAACTCTCGTCGAGCCGATCAGCGGGTGCGGATATGGACAGGCCTGCGATGAGCTTGGACTGGTCGTCGTAGATGCCCGCCGCCATGCACCGCACTCCCAGTTCCAGTTCTTCGTTGTCCCGGGCGATGCCGTACTGGCGCGCCTTGCCGAGTTCGCGCTCAAGCACAGGCAACTGGGTGATGCTGTTCTTGGTGTGGCCTGCCAGTCCGGTTCGGGTAGCGTAGGCGCGCACGCGTTGGGGGTCGTCGGCCGCCAGGAACAACTTGCCGGTCGAGGTCAGGTGCAACGGCGCCCTGCCGCCGATGGCTCGCACCACCTGCATGCCTGAACGCTCGCTGTAGGCGCGCTCGACGTAAACGATTTCATCGCCCTGGCGGACGCTCAGGTTGACCGGCTGCTGGATTTGCTTGTGCAGTTCCCGCATTGGCAACAGCGCCGCATCACGGACGTTCAGCCGTGCCTTCACCAGGTTGCCCAATTCCAGCAAGCGCATGCCGAGCCGATAACTGCCGGCCTCCGGTCGGTCCACGAAGCGGCCCGTCGCCAGGTCGTTCAGGATCCGGTGGGTGGTGGAAGGATGCAGGCCGGTCTTCTCGCTGATTTCCTTCAACGAGATGGCCTCCTCGCGGGACGCCAGCACGTCAATCAGCGCAAACATGCGCTCGATGACCTGGATGGTCGGAGTGGCGGCAGCCTGGGAGTCTTTTTGGCGCATAGGTCGGTACCTCAGCGCGCATTTTACCTTGTGAAAAGAGCCGGGGGAGCCGGGAGCGAAATCCTCAGGCTGGCTGCACTCCGGGCTGCCACTCGCCGTCCACGAGCACTTGGTGCGGGTGGAACCGGGACTTGTAGTTCATCTTCGGGCTTTCGTCGATCCAATACCCGAGGTAGACGTGCGGCAGCTTGAGTCGCTTGGCCTGATCGATCTGCCAGAGCACGCTGTAGGTGCCGTAGCTGGCGACAGGGTCCGGCTCGTAGAAGGTGTAGACAGCGGAAATCCCGTCGTTGAGCACGTCCAGGATGGACACCATGCGCAAGGGGCCCGAACTGCCGTCGGGAAGCCTTTCGCGGAATTCCACCAGCCGCGAGTTCACCCGGCTTTGCAGCAGGAACTGGGTGTATTGGTCGATGCTGTCGTGGTCCATTCCGCCGCCGGCGTGGCGTCCGGTCTGATAACGCAGGTAGAGGTGGTAGTGCTCAGGCACGAAGCAGAGCTTGAGCACGCGCGCCTGCAGGGCGCCATGCTGCCTCGATGCGCGCCGCTGGCTGCGGTTCGGCTGGAAATCGTCCACCAGCACGCGCAAAGGCACGCAGGCGCGGCAGCCATCGCAATAAGGGCGGTAGGTAAACATGCCGCTGCGGCGGAACCCGCTGGTCACCAGGTCGGAATAGGCGTCGTTGTGGATCAGGTGACTTGGGGTGGCCACCTGCGAGCGGGCCTGCTTGCCCGGCAGGTAACTGCACGGATACGGCGCCGTCGCGTAGAACTGCAGCGTCTGGAGCGGAAGATCCTTGAGATGCGTCACGCAGGTGTCGAATGCGGCAGGAGTGCGTTCCAGTATACGGGCTCGAATTGCCAATGGGCAGGCCGATGCGCAGCATGCGCGGCCACATGTTGCACAAATTCCGCTCTCGGAATCTCGCGCGCGCCGAGGGAGGCGAGGTGGCGTGTGTTCTGCTGGCAATCCACCATGCGCACCCGGGCATGACGGCACCAGGCCACGAGCGCTGCCAGTGCCATCTTGGAGGCGTCGGGTTCCCGCGTGAACATCGACTCACCGAACACGGCGCGTCCTAGCACGACGCAGTACAACCCGCCCACCAAGCGCCCATCGATCCAGGTTTCGACACTGTGGGCGAATCCCGCGCGGTGGAATGCCCGGTAGGCATCGACCATCGCGGGCACGATCCAAGTGCCCGATTGGCCAGGCCGTTGGCTGTTGGAGCAAGCAAGGATCACCGCGTCGAAGTCTCCATCGAACCGGATTTCGCAGCGCGGGTCGGCGACGAAGCGCCCGAGCGTCTTTCGCAGCGACCGGTGCAGCTTGAATTCGTCAGTGAACAGGACCATGCGCGGATCCGTGCTCCACCACAGGATCGGTTGGCCTTCACTGAACCAGGGGAAGATCCCGCTCGCATAGGCGCGCTGGAGGCTGTCCACGTCGAGCGCTCCGCCGGCGGCGAGGAGGCCGGGGGCTGGTTGCTTCTCGTCCCAGGCCTGGGAGGGATCGGGAAACGGGTCTCCGGGTTGGAGCCAGGGCAGGTGCATCCATTCCATTGTGCCGCCGCGGTGGCGGGCGCGAAGCACTGTCCAATGAACACTGTGGGAATCCGGGTTCCTTATGGCTTTCCACTTGGGTGGATAACTCCTGCGAGGCTGCGGGATGGATCAGAAGGCTTGCACCGGATCCATGGGAGGACGGGGCTGGCGTGAGCGGCAGCAGGACGACTACGCCTTGCAACGGCGCTTTCCGACACGGAGCGAGAGCGCGTGCTTCGAGCATGCGTACTCCCTTGCCGCAGGAACCGCCATGGAGAACGACCCACGCGAAGCATTTGCAGACGTGACGCCCCTGTGGCTCGCCCCGTCCCTAGCTACCGAAGCTCGCGAAAGCGTCCTGGGCGAGGCCGCTTGGTGGCTTGGAGGAGGTGCATCGCTGCTGATGTGGACTTTGTTTGCCTTGGCGTTGACTGCGTCCTAGCGCTTTCATTCGCGGGAGGCCCGCGTCCTGGTGCGAGGCGAAAAAAAAAGCAGTAACGCCAGACTGGCCGTGTGCGAAACTTGTTGGCCGAGTTTGGCCATGATGCGCGTCTCCCTCCCCCCCGAATCCACTCCACGTCTGCTGCCGGAAGGCCGACGCTGGGGTTTCGGTGCGCACAGCCTGGTCCCGTACATCACCTTCGGCCTGCAGGCTCGCCCGGGCGGCGACACGGAGCTGACTGCGTCCATCCGCAATCCCGTCTTCCCGGCCATGGACGAGGCTCTGCGTCCGTTGCGCCACCGGCACTGATTCCGAACTAGCTCGTTTGTTTTATTCCCCGGCGTGAAATGCTTCCGCCGGACGGCGGCTGTGCGCTTGCAACATCGGGTGGCGCAATGTAACGTGATGTTACTAATTCAAGGGGTGTTCCATGAAGCGTGCCACAGCTCTCGCCGCACTTGCCCTCGCGGCGCTCTCCATGCCCGCGCATGCGCAGGCCCCGAACCAGACCATTCGCATCGGGCTCATCTTCCCATTGACGGGCGGGTCGGCGGACATGGGAAACAGTGCAAGGGTCGGGGCGCAGGTTGCCATTGACGAGATCAACCAGGTGGGCGGCTACCTGGGCCGCAAGCTCGAACTGGTCATTCGTGACGACCAGGCGAACAACGATGTCGGCCTCAAGCACGCCCAGGAGTTGGTATTGACTGAAAAGGTCGCAGCGACGATCGGCTTCTGCAACTCCGGCGTCGCGATGAAGGCCCTCGATGTCTTCCAGACCAGCAAGCACCTGCTGATCGTGCCGTGCGCCACTGGTACCGCCATCACTGCGAAGTACCCCCCGGCGGACAGCTTCATCTTCCGCACTTCCGCCCGCGACCAGCTGCAGACGCAGTTCCTGATCGACGAGATCGCCAAGCGCGGTCTGGGCAAGGTCGCGTTGCTGGTGGACAGCTCCGGCTATGGGGATGCGGGCCTCAAGGATCTGGAAGCGGCGATTGCGCGAGCGGGACTCAAGTCGACTCTCACCCTGAGATTCAAGGTTGGTGTGCAGAACCTCGAAGACGAGATGCGCCAGCTCAAGGCATCGGGCGCCGACGCGCTGATCGGATGGACTGTCGGCCCCGAAGAGGGCGTGATCTCCGCCGCCCGCGCCGCGGTGAATTGGAACGTGCCGCAACTCGGTCCCTGGGGCCTCTCGCATGCATCGGCGTTCGCCACCTCGAAAGGCAAGGTCGATGGCGCGCTGATGGTGCAGACCGTTCTGCCGAACATCTTCCTGGAACGCAACAGCACCTTCCTGCGCAACTACACAAAACTCAGTAAGGAATCCCCCATAGGTTCGATGATGTCTGGGGCGCAGACCTACGACAGCGTCTATCTCCTGTTGCGCGCAATGTTCGATTCCAAGGGCGACCTGAGCGGACCGGCGCTGAAGAAAGCCCTGGAAAATCCTTCCGGCTCCTATCGCGGCGTGGTGACCACCTACGAGCGCGCCTTTTCGCCCACCGACCACGATGCGATCTCGGCCAACATGCTCTGGCTGGGAACCTGGCGCAACCAGGAGCGCGCGTACGCCTACAAGGAAGACGAGCGACGCGCGACGATCATCCGTCGCAAGGAATCTGCGGTCGTCCTGAAGTGAGGATGCTGGACTGCCGATCCAAAAAACGCAGTTCGGCAGCGACTGGGAGACGCGCTGGTAGCAGTTCGTGTTCGCGACGCCGTAGACGTGGACCGTCGTGCAGTTGACGGGCCCGGAGGCGTGAACATCTGCTGGAGATCAATGCATTCTGCTCAGGCTTCCGCTTCTTGCCGTGCTCCCTGGGGGGATGCACCAGCCTGCGGGTTCTTTACCAGTCGGATCCGCACGGCGTCACGCCACGGCCCGTGACGTGACGGAGTGCAAGAGCGCACGCTCTCGCCAGCGCTTAGCCCTTGCCGCGATGTAGTCACCATCTGCGACAGCGCGAAACGAGCGCTTCGCGAAATCGGTGGACCTACGGTCGGCCTTGCACGGACAACCCTTCCGGCCTGCGACTGGGCCGATCACTGTGCGACAGAGCATGCCATGCAATTTCTCATGTCCCTCGGTCCTTGAACAGAGTCCATAGAGAGTTGCATATATCACTTGGGCTTGGCGGCGAATACTCGTGTGCAGGATTCACTCACCAGCATGAAATTACTTGTGCACTGAGCTACGGGCTCACGCGCTGCGACGCAAGCGAGCAGCAAGCAGATGGGGGATCGAGTTCGTCTCGGCGGGCTTCCCGTCCCTTGCGAAACAGTCAAAGTTGTGACCGCAAATTGATACGGAAGCGCGCACCTTGCAGCACCACGGTCGTGGACCCCAAGCCTACACTCCGCGCCTGTTCGGGGGAGCGTACTGATCAGTCGAAGTGTCGCACTGTCGGCGGCCAATGATCATCTCGTACGAAATCGAGTGGGATCGGTGTCACCCATATTTGGAGGATTCAACCGTGAAAATTGCTTTCGTCACTTTGGTCATCGCGGTCACCGGATGCGCCAGTCAACCAGCATCCCCCCCGCCATCGTCGCAACCGTCAGACGTCCGTCCTATCGGGCAGAGCCAGTTGGCTCCAAGGGCAGCCGCCACATGCATCGCGCAGAAATGGGCGAACAGCACGCAGCAGGTCGTCTACATGCAGTACGTGTTCGCCAACGAGACCGCGTTCGATGTCTACGTGCCAGGCCAGCCGATACCAGGTGGATCGGCTGCCCTCGTGCGCCCGGCGCCGAGTGGGTCGGGTTCGGCGGTGGGATTCCGTGGCCCCGAGACCGCGGTTGGCGGTGCTGTCGGTGAGTGCCAGTCCTGACATTGAAGGAAAGGCAACCCGCATGAAGACGAAGCCGGGCCGGTATGGGACCCAAGTGAGCCCAATGGTCCGGCCGGAGCCTTGGCCAGAGCGAGACATCGATCGTGACAACTTTTCAGGGGCAAGCCCAAAAAGGAGATGCCCCGCTACCAACTTGATAGCGGGGCATCTGGAACCACGAGGGTTTGTGATGGCTCCCCGACCTGGGCTCGAACCAGGGACCTACGGATTAACAGTCCGGCGCTCTACCGACTGAGCTATCGGGGAACAAGCCTTAGATTATAGCGTGGCTTTTTCGCGGTTCCTGGAGCTCGGCTGAGCATTCAGGAACACGTCAGTCGAACACCGGCGTCTCTACGCCCAGCACCTTGTGCAGCTTGGGGCTGGTGGTCGTGTACTGCAGGTGGATCTTGCCCTTCTCGGGGAAGATGATCGGTGCGGCCCCGAAGGCGGCCAGAGCGCATTCGTGGAAGCCCGACAGGATCAGCTTCTTCTTGCCGGGATAGGTGTTGATGTCGCCCACTGCGAAGATGCCCGGCACGTTCGTCGAGAACTTCTCGGTGTCCACCTTCAGCTGCTTGCGCTCGATGTCCAGCCCCCATTCGGCGATCGGGCCGAGCTTGGGGGACAGGCCGAAGAACACCAGCAGGGTGTCGAGCGGGACGAGACGGGTCACGCCATCGGAACCGGTCACCTTGGCGCCGGTGAGCCGGCCGTCCTTCTCCTCGTAGCCCGTGATCTGGCCGACGATGAACTGCATCTCCATCTGCTCGCACAGCTCGTGCATGCGCGCCACGGACGAGGGCGCGGCGCGGAAGCCGTCGCGGCGGTGGAGCAGGATGACGCTCTCGGCTTTGTGCGGGTTGCCGTCGGCGTTGCCGGCGGTGAAGTTCAGCGCCCAGTCGAGCGCGGAATCGCCGCCGCCGACGATCACCAGGTTCTTGCCGGCGAAGTCGGCGGGGTTGCGCACGCGGTAGAACAGCTGCGTGCCGTCGAATTTGTCCAGACCGTCGACCTTGAGCGTGCGCGGCTCGAAAGCGCCCACGCCGGCTGCGATGAAGATGGTCTTGGTCAGGAAGCGCGTGCCCTTGGACGTTTCCACGAAGAAACGCCCGTCGTCCTGCTTCTGCACCACGCTCACGGTCTGGCCCAGGTGGAATGTGGCGCCGAAGGGCTCGATCTGCTTGAGCAGTGCGTCCGTCAGTTCCTTGCCCGTGCACACCGGAATGGCGGGGATGTCGTAGATCGGCTTGTCGGGATACAGCTCGATGGGCTGGCCGCCGGGGTAGGCGAGCGAGTCGATGACGTGCGCCTTGATTTCCAGCAGGCCCAGTTCGAACACCTGGAACAGGCCCACGGGTCCCGCGCCGACGATGACCGCGTCGGTCTCGATCGGGCCGTCATGCTCGGCGGCGGTCTTGATCACTTCTTGGTTCAGTTGAGGTTCCATGATCTCTTACTTGACCAGCTCGGACAATTTGCCCGGCTTGTCCTTCCATTCCTCCGCATCGGGAAGCGCGGGCTTGCGCTTGGTGATGCTCTTCCAGCCCGGCGCGTGCGACAGGTCGGCGTTCAGCTTGGTGAAGGCGACCTGGTCGGCGGGCACGTCCTCTTCCGCATAGATCGCGTTCACTGGGCACTCGGGAATGCAAACGGCGCAGTCGATGCATTCGTCCGGGTCGATCACGAGCATGTTCGGACCCTCGCGGAAGCAGTCCACGGGGCAGACATCCACGCAATCGGTGTACTTGCAGCGGATACAGGATTCGGTAACGACGTGGGTCATTGTTGTGCCGAGGGCGGGGGAAACCCTCTATTTTATGGATTTTGGTGCGGCCTTCCCCAAACGTGGCCTTGCGGCCCCCGGGATTTGCGTTTCGTCAACGAACCAGCACGGCCCCCGAGGTCTTGTGGCTCGCAGTGTCCACCAGCACCAGCGCGCCCATCGCCCGAGAGCGGGCATAGGGCAGGGTGGCCAGCGGCTCCTGCAGCGCCAGCTCCACGTGGCCGATGCCATTGGGTTCCAGGTGGTCGGCGTCCTCCTCCGCGAGCGAGTTCACGTCCAGCTTGTGGACGATCTTCTTCACCTTGGCCTTGACCCAGCGGTGGCCGTGCAGCGCCCAGTAGGTGCGGCCTGCCACCAGCGGTTCGTCGTCCATCCATGCAATCGTGGCGGAGATGTCGCGCGAAGGCGCAAAGGCCCCCGGCGCCAGCAGCCAGTCGCCGCGGGAGATATCCACTTCGCGGTCCAGGATGATGCCGGCGCTGTGGCGCGCAATCACCGAGCCGGGCTGGCGGGCGTGGTCCAGCACCTGCGCGACCCGGGCGGTCTGTCCGCTGGGAAGCACCGTCACTTCCTGTCCCGGCTCCACGGCGCCCGTGGCCACGCGGCCCCAGAACACGCGGCGGCCCTGGGAGGTGTCGGCGGACGACGAGAACTTCTCGACCCACTGCACGGGGAAGGCGAACGCTTCGGTCGTCTCCGCCGGCGTCACATCGAGCTGCTCCAGCAGGGCCAGCAAGGGAAGTCCCTGGTAGCCGCACCAGCCAGGCTTCGCGTCCACGACGTTGTGGCCCTTCAGCGCGGAGATCGGCACCACCGCACGGGCGTGGATGCCTGCGGCCTCGGTGAAGGTTTCCAGTGCCTCCCGGATGTTGTGGAAGGCCAGCGTCGCATCTTCCACCGCATCGAGCTTGTTCACGACGAACAGGATGGCCGGCACGCGCAGCAGGTTGGCCAGCAGGGTATGCCGGCGCGTCTGGGGCAGCAGCTCGAGGCCCGGGCTCTGCCACTTCAGCTTGGTGGCATCCACCAGCACCACCGCGGCGTCCGCGCTGGAGGCGGCCGTCACCATGTTGCGGGTGTACTGCTCGTGGCCGGGCGCATCGCCGATGATGAACTTGCGAGCCGGCGTGGCGAAGTAGCGGTAGGCCACGTCGATGGTGATGCCCTGTTCGCGCTCCGCCGACAGGCCGTCGGTCAGCAGCGCCAGGTCAGTTTCGCCGGAGTGCGAAACGGACGCCAGCTGGTCCTGCAGGACGGCGCGGCTGTCCACCAGCAGCCGGCCGATCAGCGTGCTCTTGCCGTCGTCGACCGAGCCGCAGGTGATGAATCGCAGCGCGGCGTCGTGGTCGGTGGCGATCGCGGTCGTCGTCATCAGAAATACCCGTCCTTCTTGCGCTTTTCCATGGATGCGTCGGAGGTCTTGTCGTCCATCCGCGTGGCGCCCCGCTCACTGACTTCGGCCGTCAGCGTTTCGGCGACGACGTCGCTCGCGTTCGCCGCCGGGCTTTCCACCGGGCAGGTGCAGGTGATGTCCCCCACGGTTCGGAAGCGCACGGTGCGGGTCACGACCTCTTCCCCGGCTTTCGGGGGCGTGATGTCCGTGACCGGCACCAGCAGGCCGCGGCGTTCGACCACCTGGCGCCGGTGCGCGTAGTACAGCGAGGGAAGCTCGATGTTCTCGCGCTCGATGTACTGCCAGACGTCCAGCTCGGTCCAGTTGGAAATGGGGAACACGCGGAAGTGTTCACCGGGCTGCAGCCGCGTGTTGAACAGGGTCCACAGCTCCGGCCGCTGGGCCTTGGGCTGCCACTGGCCGAAGCTGTCGCGGTGGGAAAAGATGCGCTCCTTGGCGCGGGCCTTCTCCTCGTCGCGCCGGGCGCCGCCGATCAGTGCGTCGAAGCGGAATTCCTCGATCGCCTCGAGCAGCGTCACCGACTGGTGCGCGTTGCGGCTCTCGTCGGGGCGCGACAGGCGCACCGTGCCGCGCTGCATCGAATCCTCGACGCTGCGCACGATCAGCTCGGCACCCAGCTGCTTCGCGCGGAAGTCGCGGAAGTCCGTCACCTCCCGGAAGTTGTGGCCGGTGTCGATCATCAGCAGCGGGTAGGGGATGCGTCCCGTGCCGAAGGCCTTTTCCGCGCACTTCAGCAGGACCAGCGAATCCTTGCCGCCGGAGAACAGCAGCGTGGGACGCTCGAAGGCGCCCGCCACTTCGCGCAGGACGAAGATCGCTTCCTCTTCCAGGGCATCGAGGTGGCGGTTGCTGATGAGGGACAGCAGCCGGGGTTCGGTACGGGCGTTCATGCGACCACTTTCTCTTCGTTGTTCTTCACGTGCAGTCCGCATTCCTTGGCGGCCTCGTCCTCCCACCACCAGCGGCCGGCGCGGAAGTCCTCGCCCAGGCTGATGGCGCGGGTGCAGGGCGCGCAGCCGATGCTGGGGAAGAACTGGTCGTGCAGCGGGTTGTAGTCGACCTGGTTGTGCTGGATGTAGTGCCAGACGTCGCCCCAGGTCCAGTTGGCCAGGGGGTTGATCTTGGTGCGGCCGTTCTTGGCGACCTCGCCGGCGTCGATCAGCGGCACTTCCGCGCGCGCAGAGGACTGCTCGCGGCGCAGCCCCGTGATCCAGGCCTTCTGGCCGGCCAAGGCGCGCTCCAGCGGCTCCAGCTTGCGAATGCCGCAGCAGGCTTTGCGCAATTCGATGCTGCGGTACATGGCCTCCTTGCCTTCCCGCGCGACGAACTGGACGACATGTTCCTGCACCGGCCGGTAGATCTCCACCGGCGCGCGCGACGTGGCCTGGGTGCGGGCCAGCAGGTCCAGCGTCTCCTGGTGCAGCGCGCCCGTCTCCAGCACGAACACCGGGATGTCCAGTTCCAGGCTGTTGATCAGGTGCGTGATGACCACGTCCTCGGCCCCGAGGCTGGACGCCTGTTTCAACGGTGCGAACTCGGAGGCGGCCTGGATCAGCAGCTTCTGCGTTTCGGCGAGCTTGGTCTCGTAGTCCCGGGAAGCGCGGGCGTGCAGCTCGATGGCGCCCATCTCAGCTCCGCGCGAACAGCGGCTGCGTGACCACCGCATCACCCTGGTAGAACGCGGCATAGCGGGCGAACTGGCGCTCGGCGTCGGCCGGGTCCTTGCCTTCCTTGAGCACCGCGCTGCTGAAGCCGACGCGGTACATCTGCACCAACTGGTCGATCAGCACGTCGCCGGTGGCACGGATGTCGCCGGTGAACCCGCGGCGCTGGCGCAGCAGGCGGGCCTGGGTGAAGGCCCGTCCGTCGGTGAACTTGGGGAAGTCGAGTTCGATGCGGTCCACGCCTTCGAGCGCGACCGAAAGCGCATCGGCGTCGTTCGCGAGCACCAGCACGTTGAGGTGGTCATCGGGCGCGACGGCGCCCGCGGGAAGGATCTGGATCATGCGGTTTCGCGCTCCACGAAGCGGGCGCCGTTGGCAGCGGCCTTGAACGGCTCGAGGCCGACGCGGCGCAGCGTGGTGATGAAGGATTCGGACTTGCCGTCGGGGGTGCCCTGGCGCACGCGGCGGTAGGTGTCCAGCACGGCTTCGATCACCACCGGCACTTCGGCGGCCGAGAAGGACGGGCCGACGACCTTGCCGGGCAGGGCCGGGCCGGACAGCTCCGTGCCGTCGCTGCCGCCCAGCGTCACCTGGTACCACTCCTTGCCGTCCTTGTCGACGCCGAGGATCCCGATGTGGCCGGCGTGGTGGTGGCCGCAGGAATTGATGCAGCCGGAGATGTTCAGGCGGATGTCGCCGAGGTCGAACTCCTCGTCGAGGTCCTGGTAGCGCTGCGTGATCGCTTCGGCGATGGGCAGGGAGCGCGCATTGGCCAGCGAGCAGAAGTCGCCGCCAGGGCAGGCGATCATGTCGGTCAGCAGGCCGATGTTGGGCTTGGCGAAGCCGGCCTTGCGCGCGGCCGCCCACAGCTCCGGCAGGTCGTCCTGGTGCACCCAGGGCAGCAGCAGGTTCTGTTCATGGGTCAGGCGCGCCTCGCCCGCGGAGAAGCGCTCGGCCAGGTCGGCGGCCGCCTCCATCTGTTCCGCCGTGGCATCCCCGGGCGCGTAGCCCAGGCGCTTGAACGACAGCGTGACGATGCGCAGTTCGGGGTTCCGGTGCGCCCGCACGTTGCGCTGCAGCCAGCGGCCGTACGACGGGTCCGCCTCGGCATCCGCCTTGACGATGGCGTGCACCTGCGCGGCGGCGCCCTTGCGGCTGTTCGGCTTGATCGTCGGCTCGACGAACGAGGCCGCGACGCGGTCGTATTCGGCCTGCGTCAGCGTGTGCGGGCCGCCATCGTGTTCGACGATGGCGCGAAATTCCTCTTCCACCTTGTCGATGTAGCGCTGGCCTTCGGCCTTCACGAGGATCTTGATGCGCGCCTTCCACAGGTTGTCGCGGCGGCCGTATTCGTTGTAGACGCGGATGCAGGCCTCGATGTAGTTCAGCAGGTGCTGCCAGGGCAGGAACTCGCGCACCACCGTGCCGATGATGGGCGTGCGGCCCATGCCACCGCCCACCTGCACGCCGAAACCCAGTTCGCCGGCCTCGTTCTTCACCAGTTGCAGCCCGATGTCGTACCAGCCCAGCGCCGCGCGGTCTTCCACCGTGCCGTTGAGGGCGACCTTGAACTTGCGGGGCAGGAAGGCGAACTCGGGGTGGAGCGTGCTCCACTGGCGCAGGATCTCCGCGAAGGGTCGCGGATCGGCGACTTCGTCGACGGCAACACCGGCCAATTCGTCGGTGGTGATGTTGCGGATGGTGTTGCCGCTGGTCTGGATACCGTGCATGTTGACGCTGGCCAGCAGCTCCATCACGTCGGCAGCCTTGGTGATCGGGATCCAGTTGAACTGCACGTTGGTGCGCGTGGTGAAGTGGCCGTAGCCGTACTTCAGCCGGGTCACGACCGGGGTGCCGCCGGGCACCGGGACTTCACCGAGTGCCAGTTGCTTGGCCTGGGCCTCGCGCAGCAGCTCGGCATCGGGCTGGTCGTACTCCCTCGCGACCTGGGCCAACGCCCGCAGCTGGTGGCCGGAGATGTCGCCATAGGGCACGGCGATGCGCAGCATCGGCGCGTAGCGCTGGATGTACCAGCCGTTCTGCAGCCGCAACGGGCGCAGTTCCTCGTCGCTCAGCTTGCCGGCCTGCCAACGCTCCAGCTGGTCCCGGAACTGGGCAGCGCGGGCGTGGACGAACTGGCGGTCGAATTCTGTGTATTGGTACATGGAACGGCATGGCGGCCCCATGGGACAAGGGCCGGAGCCGGGACTTTAGGCAAGGCCTTTATGGATCCAAACTATTTTTTAATTCGGGTCTTATGCGGATAAGCTTATGCAGCAGGAGGCAGGCGACCTCCCGGGGCATTCCGGCGCCAGGCTGGATAAGCACCCGGACGGCGCACTGATCACCGTACAAACGTTGGGGCAGGGACGCACGGGCATGGCGCAACGCATCTACATCAAGGTGGTGGGTTTCTCCGATGAGGAGCGGCACGCGCTCAACACCGTTTTCCGGCTCTCCGAGCAGTGCCGGACCATGTACCAGTTGTGGACCACGACGGCTGCGGAACCGGCCAAGGCCGCGCTGCTGGACGGGCAGAGCTGGGAAGCCCGCGTCGAGGCCGAGTCGCCGCTGCACCGCGAACTGCGTTTGCTGTGGGTGGGCGCGAACCCGCCGGCCAGCATCTGGCGCGCTTTTCCCCGTCCGATCCACTGGCCGGACATCATCGAAGGCCTGGATGCGTTGTTCTCGCCCAACGAGTCCGTCGACGTGGCATTGGGGGAAACACCCGAGTCCGCCATGTCCAGCAAGCACGCGCTGATCGTGAGCGCGGACCGCCAGGAGCGGCTCTACCTGCGGGCCCGCCTGGCGCTGGCCCGCCTGACCCATGCGGATGAAGCCGAAACCGGAAACCACGCCGTCGAGCTTGCCCGGGGCAAGAAGTACGACCTCGCCCTCGTCGACTCCAGCCTGGACGACATGGACGCCTGGGCCCTGTTGCGCAGCCTCAAAGGCGGCCGCAACCCGGTGCGGCACATCGCGCTGACCAAAGCGGCGCGGTCGGTCTCGGAGCGCATGCGCGCCTGGGCCGGCGGAGCGGCCCTGCTGGAGAACCCGCCCGACGCCGAGCGCCTTGACGCCTGGCTCAGCCGGATCGAGCTGGGACCTGCCGGCTGAGATCCAGCGCCTGCGCCAGGCGCTCTTCCATCGGCAGCGGCTCGCGGTGCAGGCGCGCCGCCATCAGCTCGGCGCACAGTGCAGCAAAGGTGAGACCGCGGGATCCCATTGCCGTGCTGAGCCACAGGCCCGGCGCCAGTGAACCCAGCAGCGGCCGCCGGTCGCGCGAGGCACAACGCACGCCGCTCCAGCTCTGGATCTCCCGCCGCTCGAATGCGCCCTCCATCACCTGGGCGGACCGGGGCATCACGGAACGCACCCGCTCGAGGTTGGCCTCGTTGTCCTCCCGGCGCAGCGATTCATCGGTGTCGCCGCGGCCATAGGTCGACCCGGTGATCCACGCATCGCGGTCCACCAGCGGCACGCGCGGCAGGAAATGACCTTGTCCGTTGACCGGAAAGGGCGGTAACGCCCCTGCATCGTCGCCGTGGGGCGCCCAGGTCACCTGGCCGCGCACGGGTTGCAGTTGCACCTGTCCGTCCAGCAACGCCGTGCTGCCCAGTGCGGCCGCGACCACGACCAGCGCGGCGCGACCCAGTTCGGCTCCGGCGGCGTCGCGCAGCACCCAGGACGGGCCATCGCGCTCGATGCGCGCCACCCGCTTGCCACCGCAGAAGCGCACGCCGCCCTCGCGCAGCCAAAGGCGCACCAGCGCGGCGGGCTCGATCCAGCCGGCGTTCTCGTGCCACCACGCCGCCTGCTCCTCCGCGATGCCAGCGGCGCGCTTTTGCGTCGTCGTCGCTTCGCGGCTCCACGTGGCCAGGGCGTCACCGAGATCCGGCAGCGCCCGGTGGTCGTCGCCACGCCATTCGAGCACGCCGGTGCGGTCCCACTCCAGCCCGCGCGCGAGACGCTGCGCCTCCTGCAATGTGATGCGCACGCCGGCGCGCGACAGGCGCGACAGCAGGCTGTCGTCGGGGGACTGGTGCGGCGCCAGCAAGCCGGCGGGCAGGTCCGAGGCGCCCGTGGCCGGCCCGGCCGCGATGTCGAACACGCGGACGGACCAGCCGCGCCGCGCAAGGCTCGCCGCCGCCGCCGCACCTGACAGGCCCGCGCCGATGACGATGCAGTCGCCCGCAACGGTGGCCTGGCCCTCGTCCAGGCCCCGCACGTTCCAGGTCGGCGCATACCGGCCCGCGAGACATTCGCGCTTGGGGGGCAGGCCGTCGCGCTTGTCGACCTGCCACCCGCAGGACTGCAGGTCGCGCCGCACGTGGCCGGCCACGCTCCAGGTGGCCAGGCTCGCGTCCCGCCGGCACAGCCTTGTGACGCCCTTGAGCGTGTCCAGGCTCCACATTTCGGGATTGCGGTCCGGATGGAATCCGTCCAGGAACACGCTGTCGGCGCGAAAGGACTGCTCGCGCAGCATGGGCGCGATGTCGCCGACGCACAGCGTCAGCAGCACGTGCCCGTCCTCGAAGGCAAAGCGGTGGAAGCCCGGAAGCAGTCCCTGCCAGCGCTCGGCCAGCAGCTGCGCCAACGGCTGCAGCGCGGGATAGGTGGTCGCGCCGCGCAGCAGGTCCTCCAGCGTGACCGGCCAGGCTTCGATCGCCGCGTAATGGAGCAGCCGCGGGCGCTGCGGATCGCTGCGCCACGCATGCCAGGTCGCGAGGAAATTCAGGCCCAGCCCGAAGCCGGTCTCCAGCACCCGCCACTGCGGCTGTCCGGCCCAGGCCGAAGGCAGTCCGCATCCTTGCAGGAAGACGTGCTGCGCCTGTTCCAGCCCGCCCGCGGCGGTGCGGTAGATGTCCGCGAAGCGCGGGCTGCGCGGCGTGCCGTCGTCGTCCCAGGCGACGACTTCGCTCATGCGCTCAGGCCGTGGGCGGGACGTAGCCGGCGGCCTGGTCGGCGCCGCTGCCGAAGAAGTGGTTTTCCATCTGGCGCTTCAAGTACTCGCGGGCGCGCTGGTCGGCCAGGTTCAGGCGGTTCTCGTTCACCAGCATGGTCTGCTGCTTGAGCCATTGCTGCCAGGCTTCCTTGCTCACGCTTTCGTAGATGCGTTTGCCGAGTTCGCCGGGATAGGGCGGGAAATCGAGGCCCTCGGCTTCGCGGCCGAGCTTGATGCATTGGACGGTGCGTGCCATCACGCCTCCTAGGATGAATGGTGTGGGATGAGCTTATGCGGATAAGGAACTGACAACTCTGTCGTTCGCTTTGCAGCCGCCGGCTTCCAGAATCCGCCCATCCAACAACAAGGACGGATCCCATGAGCCTTCGCCGCGACTTTATCAAGATTCCCCTGGCCCTCTCCGCGGCCGCCGCCCTCAGCCTGACCGGCCTGCCTTCCATCGCGCAGCCGCTGCAGGTGCTCAACGTCTCCTACGACCCCACGCGCGAGCTCTACGTGGAGTTCAACCAGGCCTTCGCGAAGTACTGGAAGGGCAAGACCGGCCAGGACATCGCGGTGAAGCAGTCGCATGGCGGCAGCGGCAAGCAGGCGCGCTCCGTGATCGACGGCCTCGACGCGGACGTCGTGACGCTGGGACTGGGCGGGGACGTCGACGCGCTCGTGCGCAATGGCGGCTGGGTGAAGCCGGACTGGCAAAAGCGCCTGCCGCACAACGCGGCACCGTACACCTCGACCATCGTGCTGGTGGTGCGGCACGGCAACCCGAAGGGCATCAAGGACTGGGACGACCTGGTCAAGCCCGGCGTGAGCGTGATCACGCCCAATCCCAAGACCTCGGGCGGTGCGCGCTGGAATTACCTGGCCGCCTGGGAGTTCGGCAAGCGCAAGTACGGCGGGGAGGCGCAGGCCAAGGACTTCGTGGCCAAGCTCTACGCCAACGTGCCCGTGCTGGACACGGGCGCGCGCGGTTCGTCGATTACCTTTGCGCAGCGCAACCAGGGCGACGTGTTCATTTCCTGGGAGAACGAGGCCTACCTGCTGGAAAAGGAATTCGGCAACAAGGTCGACGTGGTGTATCCCTCGCTGTCCATCCTGGCGGAGCCGCCGGTGGCCGTGGTCGACCGCAACGTCGACCGCAAGGGCACCCGTGCCGTGGCCGAGGAGTACCTGAAATTCCTTTACACGGAAGAGGGCCAGGACATCATCGGCAAGAACTTCTACCGGCCGGCGATTTCGCAGAAGGCCCAGGCGAAGTACGCGAAGCAGTTCCCCAAGCTGAATCTGTTCACCATCGACGACGCTTTCGGCGGCTGGACCAAGGCCGACGGCGTGCACTTCGCCGACGGCGGCAGCTTCGACCAGATCTACACGCGGAAAATGGGCGGCCGCTGACACGACGGTCCGCGACGACGCCCATCAGGGGTCGCGGGTGAACGACTCGAGCCGCTGAGCGTCATCCCGGGCGCGGCCCGGGATGACGCGTCCGTCATGCGCGGATTGCGGCCTGGCCTTCGTTGGCGGCTTCGCCGGTGTGCGCCTGGATGTCCGCCTCGGCCGCAGCGGTGGCGCTCGCCTTGGCCGCGTCGCCCATGGCCACGCCCTCGGCGCGCACGAAGCGCACGTCGGTGATGCCCACGAAGCCGAACACCGCCTTCAGGTAGCTCTCCTGGTGGTCCAGGAAGGCCAGGGCCGGATTGCCGGAGTACGCGCCGCCGCGGGTGGAGACGACGATCACCGTCTTGCCGCCGGCCAGGCCCACGGGGCCCGTATCCGTGTACTTGAAGGTGCGGCCGGCCTGCGCGATGCGGTCGATCCAGGCCTTCAGCTGGCTCGGGATCGAGAAGTTGTACATCGGCGCGCCCACCACGACCACGTCGGCCGCCAGGAATTGCGTGAGCAGCTTTTCGGTCCGTGCGTTCTCGCGCTTCTGCGCTTCGGTCAGGCTGCCGGCGTCCAGGCCGAGACGGAATCCCAGCGAATCCATGTCCAGGTGCGAAGGCGCGTCGGCGGCCAGGTCCAGGTACTCGACCGTGGTGCCGGGACGGGTTGCCTGCCACTGGGCCACGGTGCGGCGGGTCAGGTCGCGCGAAACGGACTGGGTGCCCATGGGGCTGGAATCGATGTGAAGCAGTTTCATTCGGTCTCTCCTGTCGGTGGGGCTGCGGTGCAGCATGGGAAAGATTGTGCTGGCGCATCGATCGATTGATAAGACGGCAATTTCGGGATAGATTGTCCTGTTCATAGGACGATCCCATGCAAGACCTCAACGACATGCTCTTCTTTGCCGAGGTGGTGGACCGGGGCGGCTTCGCGGCGGCCGGCCGGGTCCTCAACGTCCCCAAATCGAAACTGTCGCGCCGCGTCGCCGACCTCGAAGCACGGCTGGGCGTGCGCCTGCTCCAGCGGACCACGCGCAAGCTGTCCCCGACCCAGGCCGGCGAGATCTACCACCGCTACTGCGTGGCGATGCGCGAGCAGGCCGAGGCGGCCGACGAGGCTGTGGCGCACGTCCAGAGCGAACCGCGCGGCACGGTGCGCGTCACCTGCCCGGTGACGCTGGCGCAGACCACGATCGGCCCGGTGCTGCCCCGCTTCCTGGCGGCGAACCCGCAGGTGCGCATCGACATGCGGGTGAGCAACCGCGTGATCGACCTCGTGCAGGAAGGCGTGGACGTCGCGCTGCGCGTGCGCTCGAACCTGGACGACAGCGGCAGCCTGATCGTCAAGAACCTGGGAGAAACGCGGGGCGTGCTGGTCGCCAGCCCCCAGCTCCTGCAACGCTTCGGCGCGCCGCAGGACATCGAGTCGCTGCGCCACCTGCCCACGGTGGCGATGTCGTCCGCCGACGGCCAGGCGAGCTGGATGCTGGTCGGTCCCAAGAACGCGGAGTTCGAGTTCCACCACCATCCGGTGCTCGCCGCGGACGACCTGATGGTGCTCCGGCACGCGGTGGTGCAGGGGACCGGCATGTGCATCCTGCCCGACTACCTGTGCAGCGAGGAAGTGCGCCGGGGCGAGCTGGTGCCCGTGCTGCGCGGCTGGGCGCCGCGGGTGGCCATGGTGCTGGCGGTGTACCCGTCGCGGCGCGGCATGGTGCCGGCCGTGCGCCGGCTGCTCGATTTCCTGGGCGAGAACGTGGTGGGCGAACGCGTCGTCAGCGCGCCGGGCTGAGCGGGCCGGCGGCGTCGCTGCGCGCCTGGAGCAGCGCGCGCTGGTAGACCTCCAGGTACTCCAGCGCGCTGTCTTCCCATCCGAAGTGACGCGCCATGCCGTTGGCCTGGATGCGGCGCCAGGCCGCGGGCTCGCGCCACAGGCGCTGCGCGCGCTCCAGCGCCTGTTCCAGCCCGGCCGGATCGCAGGCGCTCATGACGAACCCCGTGCCGTGGTCCGGGTCCGCGACCGCGTCGGTCACGGAATCGAGCAGGCCGCCCACTGGCGCGACGATTGGGGGCGTGCCATACGCCTGGCTGTACATCTGGTTGAGGCCGCAGGGCTCGAAGCGCGAGGGCATCAGGAACACATCCGCCCCGGCTTCCACCAGGTGGGCGAGACCTTCGTCGAAGCCGAGCGTCACCGCCACCTGGCGCGGATGCTTCTGCGCCGCGTCCTTCAGCGCCTGCTGCAGTCCCGGGTCCCCCTGGCCCAGCACGACCAGTTGCGCGCCCGCGCTCAGCAACCGCGGCAGCGCCCCCAGCACCAGGTCGATGCCCTTTTGCGGCGTGAGCCGGCTCACCACCGCGAACAGCATCGGCCGGCGGTCCTGCGGCAGCCCCACGCGCTCCTGCAGCGCGGCCTTGCACAAGGCCTTGCCCTCCAGCCGCTCGCGCGTGTAGTGCGAGGGCAGCAAGGGGTCCTTCTCCGGATCCCATTGCCGGGTGTCGATGCCGTTGAGGATGCCGCGCAGCCGCGACGCGCGCGCACGCAGGATGCCGTCGAAGCCGATGCCATGTTCGCGGGTCTGGATCTCGCGGGCGTAGGTGGGACTCACGGTGGTGATCGCGTCGGCGAACTGGATGCCGCCCTTCAGCATCGACAGCTGCCCCCAGAACTCCACGCCGTCCATGCCGCGCCAGGGATGCGGCACGTCCAGCACGTCGGCGCTGGCCATCGGGAACACGCCCTGGAACGCCAGGTTGTGGATGGTGAGCACGCTCGCGGCCGTCGGTTCCTGCGGCGCGACCAGGCGCGACTGGGCGAGGTACAGCGGCGCCAGGCCGCAGGGCCAGTCGTTCGCGTGCACCACGTCCGCGCTCCAGCCCTTCAGCGGCGAATGCACGGTGCCCAGCTGCGCGGCGACGCGCGCCAGCAGCCCGAAGCGCAGCGCGTTGTCGTGGTAGTCGCGCCCGCTCGTGTCCACGTAAGGGCCGCCCGGACGCTGGTAGAGGTGCGGACAGGCCAGCAACAGCAGGGTGACGCCGTTGGGGATCTTCACCGGCACCAGCTGCGCGGCCGGCCAGGGGCCCCAGGGCGGCAGGTCCACGCCGTCGCCGATCTCTCCCGCGACCTTCATGCCGCGGTAGGCGGGCAGCAGCAGGTGCACGTCATGGCCCAGGCCGGCGAGCGTGGCCGGCAGCGCGGCGCTGACGTCGCCCAGCCCGCCCGTTTTCACGTAGGGCGTGCATTCGGGCGTGGCGAACAGGATCTTCATGGAGCGGCCTCCGCTTGCGCCACGAGCACGGCGAAGGGCAGTCCGCCGGCGCCTTCGAACAGCGCCTGCAGGTCGACGGCCGCCTGCTCCTCGTCGCCGGACAGGGCGACCTCTTCGCCGGTGAGCCAGTTGCGCCATCGGCCGAAGCGGCGCAGGCCGCCCTCGGCCGTGCAGCGCAGCGACGTGCCCTGCCACAGGGCCGGCGACCACGCCGCCGGGTCGCCGCCGCAAAGGGTGCAGGTGAGGCGCGCGGTGACCACCAGCACGGCCTCGCGTTCATGGATGCGCGCGAAGGCGACGGCGTGGTCGGCGGCGACGCCTTCCACCGCGACCGGCAGGTAAGCCGCTTCGCGGAACAGCCTGCCGTGTTCGCGGCGCAGTTGCAGCAGCCGCCAGGTGACCAGCTGCTTGATGCGGCCATCGGCGGCGTCGCGGTTCAGCGCGTGCCACTGCTGGGGCATCGGCCAGCCCTGGCGGTACAGCGCCTGCAGGCCTTCCAGCGTGTGGGCGAGCGCGGGGTAGTCGACGGGGCGGCGGTTGTCCGGGTCCACCAGGCTGAAGTTCCACTGCTCGCAGCCCTGGTACAGGTCGGGCACGCCGGGCACCGTGAACTTGAGCACCAGCTGCGCCAGGCTGTTGTGGAAGCCGAAGGGCGCGATGCGGGCCGTGAACTTCTGCAATTCGTCCGCGAAGGGACTCGCGTCCACGCGCAGCACGCCATCCACGTAGCGCTCGACGGCGTCCTCGTAGTCGCTGTCCGGGCAGACCCAGGTGGTCTGCTGCTTGGCTTCGCGGATCGCCTTGCGCATGAAGGCCTGCACCCGCTGGCGCAGGTCCTCGCGTTCCGCGTCGCCGGGCGGCTCCGCGGGCCACAGGCCCACGAGCGTCTGGTACAGCATCCAGAGGTCGTTGTTCTGAGGCCAGGTGGCCTTGGCCGTGCGCGTGAGGTACAGGTGTGCCCATCCGGACAGGCGCAGCAGGCAGTCCTCCCACTGGGCCGGCAGCTCGGACAGCACGTTGATCCGCGCACGCAGGTCCTCGCCGCGCTTGCTGTCGTGCGTGGACGTCGCGAGCAGGCAATGCGGCCGGTGCCGCTGGCGGGTGAGGTTGGCGAAGTGGAAGGCCGAGACCGACACGCCGAAGCTGCGCGGGTCGCCGCCCACCTCGTTGAGCGACAGCAGCGGGATGTAGCGGTAGAAGGCCGTGTCCTCCATCGCCTTGGCCGTCACCGGCGCGGTGAACTGCTGCCAGCGCGCCAGGAAGCGCCGGCGGCCTTCGGCGGGCAGGTTCGCGGCTTCGCCTTCGCCCAGCAGCACCTCGCGCAGGTGCGCGAGCACGGTGGCCTCGGACTTGCCGAGGCGCCGCTCCGCCGCGGTGATCGCCCAGTCGATGTGGCGCCGGTCCATGGCGCTCGCGGACTCGTCGCTGCGCAGGTAGGTGCGGTAGACCGGGAACGCGGCGGCCACCTCGGCCATCGCCCAGCGCAGGCGGTTGCGGGTGAAGTCGCAACGCCGGCGGTTGCCGCGCGTGAGCCGGTGCAGGCTGTGCGCGAGCCAGTTCAGCTCGGAATACAGCGAGGTCTCGATGATCAGCTTCTTGCACTGGTACAGCACTTCGTCGAACTCGGTCACGTCCCCGGTGAAGGCCTGGTAGGCGGCCAGCAGGGCGTTCTCGTTGGCCGGAGCTACGAACAGGCCGTTGACCAGGCTGCCGAAGCGGTAGCCCGTGTCGCCGTGCACCGGCCAGTCCTCCGGCAGTGATTCGTGCTCGGCGAGGATCTTCTCCACCACCAGGTACAGCGCGCGCGGCTGCTGGCCGCCGGCTTCCGCCTGCGCGGCATGGCGCGACTGCAGCTGCACGAAGTAAGCCTGCGGATCGCTCAACCCGTCCGGGTGGTCGATGCGCAGGCCCGAGAGCAGCCCTTCCTGCAGCCACTGCAGCACCTTGCGGTGCGTGGCCGCGAACACCTCGGGCCGCTCCATGCGCAGGCCCGCGAGCGTGTTGACGTCGAAGAAGCGGCGGTAGTTGACGTCGTCGCTGGCCACGCGCCAGTCGGCCAGCCGATAGGCCTGCGCCGCGATCAGCTGCTCCAGCGCACCGAAGCTCGCGGCATCGCCCGGCTGGCCGTTGAGCCGCTGCACGCAGGCTTCGATCCAGCGCGCCAGCCATTCGTTGCGCGCCGCGAGCCGGGCCAGCTGCCGCTTGTACACGGTGGTGTCGCGCACCCGCGCGCGGCGTGCATCCTCGTGCGGGTCGTCGCGCGCGGGCAGGCGGCCCACCGCGTCCAGCAGCGCCGACACCACCGCATGGCTGTCGCCCTCGCTGTCGTCGCGCACCGGCGGCGCCGGCAGGGCGGACAGGATCGCCGGATAGCTGGCGGGGTCGATGGGGAAGCGGTGGTCCCAATAGCGCAGGCCGAACTCGCCCGTGTCCTCGTCGAAGTGCAGCCGGATCTCGCCCGCTTCCAGCACCTTGCCGAAGTGGTCGCCCAGCACCGGCAGCAGGACGCGGCCCGCCATCTCGGGCTGCGCCGGCGCCCACTCGATGTCGAAGGTTTCGGCGTGCGAGGACGCCCGGCCATGTTCCAGCACGTCCAGCCACCACGCGTTGTCGGCTTCCAGCACGCCCATGTGGTTGGGCACGATGTCCAGGATCTGCCCCATGCCGTTGCGGCGCAGCGCCTGGCACAGGCGGGCATGCGCGGCCTCGTCGCCCACCTCCGGGTTCAGCTGGCCGTGGTCGATGATGTCGTAGCCGTGCGTGCTGCCCGGACGCGCGCGCAGGTAGGGCGAGCTGTACAGGTGGCTGACGCCCAGCGCCTTCAGGTACGGCACGGCCCGGGTGACGTCCTCGAAGGTGCAGGCCGCGTGGAACTGCACGCGGTAGGTGCCGCCGGGCACGCTGGCGGTCTCCAGCGCCGGCAGTTCCAGCGGCCCGCCCTCCATGGGCGTGGGGCCGCTGCGTTCCGCGCGCAGCACGGCGGCAAGCGAGCCCCAGCGTGCGTCGCTGCCCAGTCCCTCCACCGTCACCGACAGCTTGCGGCGCCAGTTGGGGAAGCGGTCCTCCGTGGTGCCGGGCACGTTGACCTGCAGCAGCTGGCCGGTGACGTCCTCCAGCTGCACGCCGACCAGCCAGCAGGGCGTGCGCGCCAGCAGGGCGTACACCGCGTCCACCAGGGCCGGCGTCGCATCGGGCAGCGAAGTCGGCTGCACGCTGGCGCCATCGGGCAGCCGGTCCTCGTGCTGAAGCGCCAGCAGCAGGCGCGCGCGGTCCTGCGAGCGGCCGATCACCTGCTGCTCGTGCGCGGAAGGTTCCGGGTACAGCGACAGCTTCGCGGCCAGCTCGATGTCTTCGCCCAGCCAGAAGCCGCGCAGCGTCGGCAGGTCGTGGGTGCTGACCACGGCCAGCGCCTTGGGCTGCCATTGCGCGGGCCGGCGGAAGCCGCCGTCGTCGTCGCGCTCGAACAGCAGCGGCTTGTACGACAGCAGGTTGCGCTCGCGCATGGCCTCGCGCATGCGCGGCGCGACATTGCCCAGGTCCTCGCCGATCACCATGCACTGGTGGCGCTGGCTCTCCAGCGCGAGCACCGCCAGCAGGTCCTCCAGCGGGTACTCCACGTAGGTGCCGCCCTCCGGCCCGGTCCAGAACAGGCGCATCAGTGCCATCACGTGGTCCAGGCGCAGCGCACCGCAGTGGCGCATGTTGGCGCGCAGCGTGTCGATGAAGGGCTGGTAGCGCGCTTCCCGCAGCCGCTGCGGGCTCCAGGGCGGCAGTCCCCAGTCCTGCCCGCCCGGCGCGAGGGGATCCGGCGGCGCGCCGGCATGCATGCCCAGCGCGAACAGTTCATGCTCCACCCAGGTCTCGGCGCCGCCACCGTTGACGCCCACCGCCAGGTCGCAGTACAGGCCGATGCCCATGCCGCGGGTGCGCGCGAAGCGCTGGCACGACTCCAGCTGCACTTCGGCCAGCCACTGCAGCCAGAAGCGGTAGCGGATGTCCGAGGCGTGCGCCTGCCGGAACGCCTGCACTTCGGGCCCTTCGCGGTCGCGGTAGGCCTGCGGCCAGGCCGGCCAGCCCCAGACCTTGGGATCCCGCGCGAACAGGTGGTCCTGCAAGGCTTCGAACAGGGCGTGCGGCCCGATCGTGTGCTCCCGCTCGCGCATGTAGGCCAGGAAGTGCGCGCCGCGCGAGCGGTCCTTGTCCAGCTCGTTGCGCTCGAAGTCGCGCCACAGGATGCGCAGCACCTCCTCCTTCGCGGCGGCCACGCCGTCGTAGTCGACCATCTCGGCTTCGCACAGCGCATGCAGCCGTTCCTGGAACGCCTCGGACTGCAGTTTCTGCACTGCCTCCTCGCAGCCGCTCAGCTCCACCAGCGTCTGCACGTCCAGGTAGATAGGGTTGAGCGCCTTGCGGCTAGACGGGCTGTACGGGCTTGCCGCTTCGGGGCGGTGCGGGAAGAGGGCGTGAAGCGGGCTCAGGCCGATGAAGGAGGCGCCCTGGTGCGCCGCGGCATCGCACAAGCGGCGCAGGTCGCCAAAATCGCCGATGCCCCAGTTGCGCGCCGAGCGCAGCGCGTACAGCTGGATGGTGCAACCCCACCAGCGCTCGCCCTGCTGCAGCGCCGCGGGCACATGGGCCTGGCGCGGCGCGACGATGACCCGGCAGTGTTCGTGCGGCGGCGCGCCGTCCACGCGAAGCCGGTAGTAGCCTGCGGCGAGACCCGCGGGCAGCGCGATCGCGGCCTGCTGGAAGCTGCGCTGGAGCTCGCCGGTGGCGAGTTCCCGGCCACCGTCCTCCGCGGCCAGGTGCCAACCCGCGGGCGCCGCGTCATGACTGGTCCAGCGCACCAGCGCTTCGTGGCCTTCCGTCACCACCTGCACGGGCGGCAGGCCCAGGTACTGGGGCTTCGGTTCGCGGCCATCGCCGCGCATCGCGTCCACGGCCCGCTGCAGCACCTTCTCGGACACGGTCTCTTCCTTGCCCCAGAAGCCGTGGTAGCGGTCGGCCACGCCCAACCGGCGGGCCTGCTCCGCCAGGGAGATGGGGGCGTGGTCGGCGGGCGCGTTCATGGTCGGGCGGCGCTCACAGCGTGATCTCCTCGCCGAGCGTCCAGCGCGCACTGTAGGCCGGCCAGGTGCCGCCCGGCGTGCCTTCGGGCCGGCGATGGCTGAACACCGGTTCGGCTTCCACCGGGCCCGGGTGCTGGGGCTCGACCAGAACCGCCTCGGCGCCGAGATTGAGCTCCAGGCCCAGCATCCGGCCGTCCTCGTAGCGCCATTGCACCGCCAGGGCGTGCGGGCCGACGCGCTGCGCCGAGTGCCGGCCGGTGAGCAGCAGGGGCTGGCGTGGCGTGATCCAGCGGCGGCGCGCGGCCAGCGCGGCGCGCACCTGGTCACGCCAGGCCAGGCCGTCCGCCGCTCGCGCGGCAGCCGGTTCGGGCCGGCTCGCCGCAAAGGTGGTTTCGCTGCACGGGTCGGGCAGGTCGTTGCCGGGGCCGTGGCCGAACTCGCGCTGCCGCCCTGCGCGCACGGCATCGCGCAGATCGCCCTGCCAGTCGGCGAAATACAGGAAGGGCTCGCGCGCGCCCCATTCCTCGCCGAAGAACAGCATGGGGATCGCCGGCGTGAGCAGGGCCAGCAGGGTCGGCAGCATGGCGGCCGCTTCCGGCACCAGCGCCCGCAAGCGTTCGCCGCGGGCGCGATTGCCCACCTGGTCGTGGTTGTGCGCGAAGTTGACCAGCGTCGACAGCGCCTGCGGCGGAGCGGGGGCCACCACCTTGCGGGCGCCGCCCTCCCTGCGTTCGGCGCCTTCGAACACCATGCCGTGCGTGAAGGCACGCGCCAGCAGGTCCATCGGCGAATCGCCGTAGTCGTGGTAATAGCGGTGCGTCTCGCCCGTCAGCACCACGTGCAGGACGTGATGGAAGTCGTCGTTCCACTGGGCGTCGAAACGGCCCGGCTTCGGCGCGACGGCGAGCAACCGGTGGTCGTTGTCCTCGTTCTCGAGCACCAGGTGAACGTGGCGCCCGGCGCTGGCGGCGCGCACGCGCTGCGAGAGTTCCTCCAGCAGGTGCACGGCGCCGTCGTCCTGGATTGCATGCACCGCGTCGAGGCGCAGGCCGTCGAAGCGGTACTCCTGCACCCAGTACAGGGCGTTCTGCAGGAAGAATTCGCGCACGAGGCGACTGTCCGGCCCGTCGAAGTTCAGCGCCGGACCCCAGGGGCTGTCGTGCGTCTGCGAGAAGAAGCCCGGCGCATAGGCATGGAGGTAGTTGCCGTCGGGCCCGAAGTGGTTGTAGACCACGTCGAGGAAGACCATCAAACCCAGCCGGTGGGCCTGTTGCACGAAGCGCTTGAGGTCCTCGGGCGTGCCGTAGGCATCGTGCGGAGCGAAGGGCAGCACGCCGTCATAGCCCCAGCCGAAGCGGCCGGGGAAGTCGGCGACCGGCATCAGCTCCACCGCGGTGATGCCGGTGTCCGCGAGTTCCTGCAGGCGCGCGGCCGCCGCGGCAAAGGTGCCTTCGCGCGTGAAGCAGCCGACGTGCAGTTCGTACAGGACCACCTCGTTCCAGGGCCGGCCGTGCCAGTCCTCGTCCCAGGCGAAGGCACCGGGGTCGACGACCCGGCTCGGCCCGTGCGGCCCTTCCGGGTTGTGGCGCGAGGCGGGATCGGGCACCCGAAGCGCGCCGTCGATGCGCCAGCGGTACAGGCTGCCCACGCCCGCCTGCGGCACGGTGCATTCCCACCAGCCGTCAGCGTCGCGCTGCGCGCCGTGCAGTTCGGGTTCGCCGATGGCCTGCTCCAGGGCGACTTCCGCCTGGCGCGCCGCGGGCGCCCACAGGCGGAAGCGCACGCCGCCGCCCTCGCGCAGGCGTGCGCCGAAGGGCATGTCGTGAAGATGCCGCGCGCTCATTCCCCCGGCTCCTGCGTCAGCAGCGCCATGGAACGCGCCAGCAGCTGCAGCTTGGCCGGCGACCCGAAGCTGCGTGCCCCCGCCTCTTCGAAGTGGCCTTCGGCGGTGTAGATGCGCAGCGCCCATTCCCCCGTGTGGCCGGCCACGACGGGCAGCGTGAAGGTGGCGTCTTCGGCCGTGGCGTTGAACACCAGCAGCACCGAGCGGTTGCGCGTACCTTCCTCGTTCGCGGGCGCAAAGCGGGCGTCGAGCACCGCCGCCACGCAGCGCACGGCGGGGTTGCGCCATTCCTCCGAGGTCATTTCCAGGCCCCAGACGCTGTACCAGACGATGTCGCGCCGGCTGTCCTCGTCGGGCTGGCCGGTCAGCCAGGCATCGCGCCGCAGCACGGGCAGTTCCCGCCGCAGCCGCAGCAGGGCCTGCGTGAAGGGCAGCAGCGGGTCGCCTCGCCTCGCGTCCGACCAGTCGAACCAGCTGACCGCGTTGTCCTGGCAGTAGGCGTTGTTGTTGCCGCCCTGCGTGCGGCTCATCTCGTCGCCGCCCAGCAGCAAGGGCACGCCGCGCGAGCAGAAGAGGGTGGTGAGGAAGTTGCGCTTCTGGCGTTCACGCAGGGCGAGGACCGCCGGGTCCTCGGTCGCGCCCTCGACGCCGCAGTTCCAGCTGCGGTTGTGGCTCTCGCCATCGCGGTTGTCCTCGGCGTTGGCCTCGTTGTGCTTGTCGTTGAAGCTCACCAGGTCGTTGAGCGTGAAGCCGTCGTGCACGGTCACCAGGTTGACGCTGGCGCGCGGGCCGCGCCGCGACGGCCCGAAGATGTCATGCGAGCCGCACAGCGCCGCCGCGAAGTCGCCGAGGCTGCCCTCGATGCCGCGCCAGTAGTCGCGCACGCGGTCGCGGTACTGGCCGTTCCATTCGCTCCAGCCCTGGGGGAAGCCGCCCAGCTGGTAGCCGTGGTCGCCCAGGTCCCAGGGCTCGGCGATCAGCTTCGCGCGCCGCAGCACCGGGTCCTGCGCCACCGCGGACAGGAATGGCCCGCGATGGTCGAAGGCGCCCTGGCCGTTGCGCGTGACCGCGGGCGCCAGGTCGAAGCGGAAGCCGTCGACGTGCATCTCCTCCACCCAGTAGCGCAGGCTGTCCATCACCAGGCGCAGCATCGCCGGGTGGCTGGCATTGAGCGTGTTGCCGGTGCCGGTGAAATCCAGGTAGTGCCGGTGGTCCTCGGTCAGCCGGTAGTAGCTGCGGTTGTCGATGCCCTTGAAGCACAGCGTGGGGCCGAGGTGGTTGCCCTCGCAGCTGTGGTTGTAGACCACGTCGAGGATTACCTCCAGGCCCGCCGCGTGCAGCGTCTTCACCATCTGCCGGAACTCGTTGACGTCGCCGTGGGCGAGGTAGCGCGCGTCGGGCGCGAAGAAGCCGATGCTGTTGTAGCCCCAGTAGTTGGCCAGGCCCAGGTCGACCAGGCGGCGTTCGTCGTTGAAGGCGTGCACCGGCAGCAGTTCCACCGCCGTGACGCCCAGCGCCTTCAGGTGCGCGATGGCCGGCTCGCTGGCCAGGCCGAGGAAGGTGCCGCGCAGAAGCTCCGGCACCTCGGGCATCTGCCGGGTGAAGCCGCGCACGTGCACCTCGTAGAACACGCTCTGCTCCATCGGCGTGGCCAGATGCCGGTCGCCCTGCCAGTCGAAGTGCGGGTCCACGACGACGCACTTGGCGGCCTGGGCGGCGTTGTCCTGCGGATCGACCTGCAGGTCGCGCCGGTCCTGGCCGAGGGGGTAGGCGTATTGCCAGGGCGCGCCGCGCAGCGGCCGGTCCAGCGCTTTCGCGTACGGGTCCAGCAGCAGCTTGTTCCCGTTGCAGCGCCAGCCCTGCAGCGGATCGTAGGGGCCGTGCACGCGCAGGCCGTAGCGGGTGCCGGGGCCGATGCCCGGCACGAAGCCATGCCAGATGTCGTCGGTGCGGGCGGACAGCGGGATGCGCCGCTCCGGGTCCGTCCCGCCGGCGCCGAACAGGCAGAGCTCGACGCGCTCGGCGCCGCTGGCGAAGACGGCGAAGTTCACGCCGCCCTCGCGCGGCGTCGCCCCCAGGGGCCAGGCGTTGCCGGGAAGGCAGCCCGCCGGACCGGCCGCCGCCGGTTGGATGCTGATGCGGTGCGGGAGGGGATCGTCGACGGCTTGCGCCGTCATGCGTGGACCTCCATGCGCGGCGCCATCCCGCCGCTGCGCGCGGGTTGCTCGATGGGGGCGCGCAGGGGCGAGGCGGGACGTGCCGGGAAGGCGCCCGCGGGCACCACCACGATGCCCGAAGGCGTCACGTGGAAGCGCCTGCTGTCCTGCTCCAGGTCGAAGCCGATGCGCTCGTCCGGCGGGATGTCGTTGTCCTGGTCGATGATCGCGCGCCGCACCTGCGCACCGCGGCCGATTCGCGAACGCTCCATGACGATGCAGTGCTCCAGCCGCGCGCCCCGCTCCACCTGCACCGAGCGGCGCAGCATCGCGTGGTCGAGGGTCGCGCCGTCGACGATGCTGCCCGAGCCCACCACGGAGCGGTTGATCACGCCGTTTTCGATCTGCGCGGACTCGGCCTGGTCCGGGCTGGCATAGATCGGCCACTGGCGGTTGGTCATGCGGAATCGCGGCTGCGCGCCCAGGGTGTCGAAGTGCGCATGGTAGTAGGCATCGATGGTGCCCACGTCGCGCCAGTAGGCGTGCTCCTCGTAGGGCTCGGTGCCGGGGATCTCGTTGGTGGCGAAGTCGTAGGCCACCAGCTTGTGCGTCTTCACCATGGACGGCAGGATGTGCTTGCCGAAGTCGGTCTCGCCGTCGTCGTGCATGCGTTTGAGCTGGCGCAGCAGCACGTCGGTGTTGAAGACGTAGTTGCCCATGGACGCGAGCGCATGGGTCCGGCTGCCCGGCATCGGCCGCGCCACCTTCGGTTTCTCCCGGAAATCGACGATGCGGTGGCTGTCGTCCACGTCCACGATGCCGAACTGGTCGCACTCGCCCAGCGCCACCGGCAGCGTCGCCACCGTCGCGTGCGCGTTGGCCTTCACGTGGCAGTCGATCATCTGCCGCACGTCCATGCGGTAGATGTGGTCGGCACCGAACACCGCGACGACGTCCGGCTGCATGCTCTCGATCAGGTGGATGTTCTGGTAGACCGCGTCGGCCGTGCCCTGGAACCAGGCCGGGCCGTGCTGCATCTGCGGCGGAACGACGGTGATGAAGTGCTGCGGGATGAAGCGCGCCATGGTCCAGGACTGCCGCACGTGCTCGATCAGCGCCTGCGACTTGTACTGCACCAGCAGGTAGATCGAATAGATCTCCGAGTTCACCAGGTTGGACAGCACGAAATCGACGATGCGGTGCTTGCCGTTGAAGGGAACCGCCGGCTTGCATCGGTTGGCGGTCAATGGGTGCAGGCGCGAGCCTTCCCCGCCGGCCATCACGAAGGCCAGGACGTTTCTAGTGGCGGGCATGGACATCTCCGGGGGTCGGGGCCATCGTTGGGAGGGGTCGATTGGACAGGACGACGGTGCCCAGCGGCGGCACCGTGACGAGGGCGCTGGCCGGCCAGCCGCCCAGCGGATGGGCCGTGGCCTGCACGCGCCCGAGGTTGCCGACGCCGCTGCCGCCGTAGAAGGGGGCGTCGCTGTTGAGGAGCTCGTGCCAGGTGCCCGCCTCGGGCATCGCGACGCGCAGCGCGGTGCGGGGTTCCGGGGTCATGTTGCACAGGGCGACCACCAGGGCATCGTCCGGGCCGCCGCGCCGCAGGAAGGTGAGGATCGTGGGCTCGTGGCCCTCGCACGGCAGCCAGCTGAAGCCCTGGCTGTCGAAGTCGTGCAGGTGCAGCGCCGGCGTGTTGCGGTAGGCGGCATTGAGGTCGGACACCCAGCGCGCCAGCCCCGCGTGGTAGGGCCGGGCCCACAAGTGCCAGTCCAGCGTGCGTTCGTGGTGCCATTCCTCGGGCTGACCGAACTCGCCGCCCATGAACAGCAGCTTCTTGCCGGGATGCGCCCACATCAGGCCGAACAGGTTGCGCAGGCCGGCGAAGCGCTGCCACTCGTCGCCGGGCTGGCGCGCCAGCAGGCTGCCCTTGCCGTACACCACCTCGTCGTGCGACAGCGGCAGGATGAAGTTCTCGTGGAACGCGTAGACGGCGGAAAAACGGATGTCGTCGCCATGCCAGCGCCGGTAGAAGTGCGGCCGCGACACGTAGCGCAGCGTGTCGTTCATCCAGCCCATGTTCCACTTCATGCCGAAGCCCAGGCCGCCCCAGTCGACCGGTCGCGAGACCGCGGGCCAGGCGGTGGACTCCTCCGCGATCATGTGCACGTCCGGGAACTGTCCGTACACGGAGGTGTTGAGGTCCTGCAGGAAGGCCACCGCCTCGTGGTTCTGGTTGCCGCCGTGCGCGTTGGGAATCCATTCGCCGTGGCGCCGGCCGTAGTCCAGGTACAGCATGGAGGCGACCGCGTCCACGCGCAGGCCGTCGAAGTGGTACTTCTCCAGCCAGAAGATCGCGTTGCTGATCAGGAAGTCCCGGACCTCGTAGCGCCCGTAGTTGAAGATCAGGCTGTTCCACTCGGGGTGGAAGCCCAGGCGCGGGTCCTCGTGTTCGTACAGGTGCGTGCCGTCGAAGCGCGCGAGCGCATGTGGGTCGGCCGGGAAGTGCGAGGGCACCCAGTCCAGGAAGACGCCGATGCCCTGCTGGTGCAGAGTGTCGACGAAGACCATCAGGTCCTGCGGGGTGCCGTAGCGCGAGCACGCGGCGTAGTAGCCGGTGGTCTGGTAGCCCCAGGAGCCGTAGAACGGGTGCTCGGTGATCGGCATCAGCTCCACGTGCGTGAAGCCCAGGTTGTGGCAATGCACGGCCAGGCGTTGCGCAATGTCGCGGTAATTGAGGAAGCGCCCGTCCTCCTCGCGCTGCCAGGACCCCAGGTGCACTTCGTAGATGGAGATCGGCGATCGGTGCGACTGGCGCTGCGCGCGGCTGCGCATCCACTCGGCGTCGCCCCATTCGTGCGCCAGGTCCCAGATCTGCGAGGCGGTGCCCGGCGGATGTTCCATGCGGAAGGCATAGGGGTCCGCCTTGTCCATCCAGTGGCCCCAGGCGTCCTGGATGCGGTACTTGTAGCAATGGCCCGGGCGCGCGCCCTGGACGACGCCGCTCCAGCGTCCAGTGCCGTCGTCCTGCCGCTCCAGCGGATCGCACTGCCAATGGTTGAAGGTGCCGATGACGCCGACCGCGCGCGCATTCGGCGCCCACACGGTGAACCGGGTTCCGCCTTCCACCGCGTGCGCCCCCATGACTTCGAACTGGCGGTGGTGGTGGTGGCTGGCGCGGCGCATTTCCGGCGTCTCCGCCCGCGGTTGCACCGGCGCGCTCTTCTCCTCGTCGGTCAATTTGGGCTTCATGGCCTGCGTCGTTGTCAGCCGGCCATTGTGGCGGCGCGCCGCCGAGGCATGTGAAGGAAGCGCAGATCAAGCGGCGTAGGTGCGAACCTACAGTCGCACAGGACTCCGGCGTTCAGGAATGCGTAGTCGCCGCACCGACGCCGGGCTGGCGCAAAGGCAGCGCTATACGCCCAGGAACTGGTCGAGCCGGTGGGGCTGCGACCGCAGCTCGTCCGAACTGCCTTCGAACACCACTTCGCCCTTGACCAGGATGACGTTGCGGTCGGTGACTTGCGTCACCTGCTTCCACGCCTTGTCGACGATGACGCTCGAGATGCCGCTCTCGCGGATCAGCCCGCAGATGCGCCAGATCTCGCGCGCGATCAGCGGCGCGAGGCCTTCCGTGGCCTCGTCGAGGATGAGCACGTCGGGATTGGTCATCAGCGCACGGCCGATCGTCAGCATCTGCTGCTCGCCGCCCGACAGCTGCTGGCCGCCGTGGGCCAGGCGTTCCTGCAGGCGGGGAAATGTGTCGAGCACCCGCTCGAACGTCCAGTCGCGCTGGCCGGCCGTACCGGGGCGCGCGGCCATCACCAGGTTTTCCTTGACGCTCAGGTTGCCGAAGATGCCGCGGCCCTCGGGCACATAGGCGATGCCGAGCTGGGCGACCTCGTACGAGGGCCGGCCCACCATGTCGCGGCCCTTCACCTCGACAGTCCCCTCGCGCGGCTTGACCAGGCCCATCAGGCTCTTGAGCAGCGTGCTCTTGCCCATGCCGTTGCGGCCCATCAGGCCGATGGTCTCGCCGCGGTCCACATGGAAGTCCACGCCGCGCAGGATGTGGCTCGCGCCGTAGTACGTGTGCAGACCGCGCGCCGCGATGAGGCGCTCAGCCATGGTCTTCTCCCAGGTAGGCCGACTGCACGTTGGCATCGGCGCGCACCTGCGCCGGCGTGCCGGTGGCGATCACCTGGCCGTTGACCATCACGGTGAGGTGGTCCGCCAGCGTGAACACCGCGTCCATGTCGTGCTCCACCAGCATCATCGCGTGCGCGTCCTTCAGGCGCAGCAGCAGTTGGACCATGCGCTCGGCCTCGGCGGTGCCCATGCCGGCGAGCGGCTCGTCCAGCAGCAGCACCTGGGGGTCGGTGGCGAGGGTCATCGCGATTTCGAGCTGGCGCTGCTCGCCGTGGCTGGCGGCGCCGGCGACGTGGTCGCGGCGGGCCTGCAGGCCGGCGAGTTCCAGCGCGCGCTCGGCGCGTTCATTGGCCGGCGCGACGGCCGATGCCTGTCGCAGCCAGCCCGCCGCATGCGGCGTGCGCGACTGCGCGGCCAGCCGGATGTTCTCCCACACGGTGAAGGGCCGGAAGATGTTCGTCTTCTGGTAGCTGCGGCCCAGGCCCGCGCGCGAGATGCGCTCCGGGTTCCAGCCGGTGACGTCGCGGCCCGCCAGCGTGACCTCGCCCGCCGTGGGCACGAGGTCGCCGGAGAGCAGGTTGGTCAGCGTCGACTTGCCGGCGCCGTTGGGGCCGATCACCGCGTGGATGCGGCCGCGCCAGAGCTCCAGCGTCACGTCGTTGACGGCGGCCAGGCCGCCGAAGCGCTTGGTGAGCTTGCGCGCGGACAGCAGGACGTCAGGCATCCGGCTTCTCCTTGCGCCGCAGCACGCGCTCCAGCAGGCCCAGCAGGCCGCGCGGCGCGAACACCACCACCAGCACCATGAACAGGCCGATCCACAGCTGCCAGTGCTTGCCGGTGTCGAAGCGGCCGATGGCGGGCAGGTCCTTGAAGGCGTGCAGCAGGTATTCGAAGGCGAAGGCCCCGACGATTGCGCCCGCGAAGTTGCCCATGCCGCCGAGGATGACCATCATGATGGCGTGCGCGCTCATGTGGAACCCCATGAGTTCCGGGTTCACGTAGCCGGTCTGTGCGCCCCACAGGTAGCCGGCCAGGCCGGCCAGCCCGCCGGCGAGCGTGAAGGCCGCGAGCTTGTAGCCGAAAGTGCCGAAGCCCATCGCGCGCATGCGGTGCTCGTTGACGCGGATGCCGGCCAGCGCGCGACCGAAAGGGCTGAACAGCAGGCGCCGCAGGAAGGCGTACACCAGCACCAGCATCGCCAGCGTGAAGTAGTAGAAGACCCGCTTGTTCTCCAGGTCGAACACGCCGGCCGACGGCTTGAAGTTGATGTAGATGCCGTCCGAGCCGCCCAGCGCCTTGTTGTCGAAGAACAGGAAGAACACCATCTGCGCGAACGCCATGGTGACCATGATGAAGTAGATGCCGTGGGTGCGGACCACGAAAAAGCCGATCACCAGGGCGCCGAGCGCCGAGGCGGCCACCGCCGCGGGCAGCGTCCACCACAGGCTCACCGCCTCGCCCTGCGGCGTCAGGAAGGCGAGCGCATAGCCGGCCAGGCCGAAGTAGGCCGCGTGCCCGAGCGAAACCAGGCCGGTGACGCCCTGCAGCAGGTCCAGGCTCATCGCGAAGATCGCCAGGATCATCATGCGCGCGGCCATCTGCGCGTAGAACTCGGTGGCCACGAAGGGGAAGGCGAGCAGGGCGACGATGCCCAGCGCCAGCGCGACCTGCAGGCCGCGCGGAAGCCGCTCCAGATGGACCGAGGTGGCGCTCATGGGGCGACCTTGCCCAGGCGGGTCGCGCTCATTGCTTGAACAGCCCTTCCGGCTTCCACAGCAGCACCGCCGCCATCAGCATGTACACGAGCATGCCGGCCACCTGCGGCAGCAGCACCTTGCCGAAGGTGTCCACCAGGCCCACCAGCAGCGCCGAAATGAGTGCACCGCGCACCGACCCGATGCCGCCGATCACCACCACCACGAAGCACATGATCAGCACCTGCGAGCCCATGTTGGGGTACACGCTGGAGATGGGCGACGCGATCATGCCGGCGATGGTGGCCAGTCCCACGCCCAGCGCGAACACCACCGCGTGGATCAACTTGACGTTGACGCCCAGTGCCTCGGTCATCTCGTGGTTGAAGGCGCCGGCGCGGATCTTCATGCCCAGGCGCGTCTTCGAGATCAGCAGGTACAGGCCGATCGCCAGCGCGATGCACAGCCCCGACATGAACAGGCGATAGACCGGGTACGACAGGTTGTCCGTGAGCGGGATGGACGCCGACAGCACCTGCGGGATGGGCACGCCATGCACGTCGTCGCCCCACAGGATGGAGCGCATCTCCTCGAAGATGTAGATCAGGCCGAAGGTCAGGAGCACCTGGTCCAGGTGATCGCGGTGGTAGAAGTGGCGGAACAGCACCTTCTCCAGCACCAGCCCGAACAGCACCGACAGCACGGTGCCCAGCACGATGGCCAGCGCCAGGCTGCCGGTCTTGGCCGCCAGCGACCAGGCAAGGTAGGCGCCCAGCATGTAGAAGCTGCCGTGCGCGAGGTTGACCACGCCCATGATCCCGAAGATCAGCGTCAGGCCGGCGGCGAGCATGAACAGCAGCAGTCCGTACTGCACGCTGTTGAGGAGCTGGATCAGGAAGTTGGCGAAGTCCATGGAGTCCGGGGCAGGCAAGCAGCTGTCGTGCCGGCTTGCACCCGGCATCCCTCACGACGTGCCCCGATCGGTGCCGGGCGGGCCCGGCACGACAGGTCGCTCACCACTGCAGCGCGATCAGCCCAGCTTGCAGCCCGCGCCCGAATCCTCCAGCGCCTTGGCCGCGATGCCGATCACCTTGTTGTCCTTGTTCTCGACACGGCGCAGGTAGATGTCCTGGATCGGATTGTGGGCCTTGCTCATGCTCCACTTGCCGCGCGGGCTGTCGATCACCTGCGTCTCCAGCGCCTTGTACAGCGCCTGCTTGTTGCCCATGTCGCCCTTGACGGCGGCCAGGCCCTGCGCCAGCAGCAGGCCGGTGTCGTAACCCTGCACCGCATATACGTCCGGCTGCATCTTGAAGCCCGAGGCATAGGCCGTGCGGAACTGCTTGTTGCGCGGCGTGTCGAGCGAGTCCGCGTAGTGCATCGTGGTCATGATGCCTTCGGCGGCCGGGCCGGCGGCGTCCAGCACGCCCTCGGTCAGGAAGCCGGAGCCCCACAGCGGGATCTTGTCCTTCAGGCCCGCGGCGGCGTAGTCGCGGATGAACTTGGCGGCGCCGCCGCCGGCGAAGAAGCAGGCCACCGCGTCGGGCCGCAGCGAGGCGATCTCGGTGAGCAGCGCCTGGAATTCGACGTTGGGGAAGGGCAGGCCCAGTTCCTTGACGATGGTGCCGCCGGCCTTGGTGTAGCTGTCCCTGAAGCCCTCGAAGGCCTCGTCGCCCGCGGCGTACTTCCACGTGATCCACACCGTGCGCTTCAGGCCCTTGTCCATCATGGGCTTGCCCAGCGCCAGCGTCGGCTGGCTGTTGGTGAAGGACGTGCGGAACACGTTGGGCGCGCACAGCCCGCGCGTGGCCGCGTGCACGCCGGCGTTGGGGATCAGGTTGAGCACACCCGACTCGCGCGCAACGCGCTGGATGCCCATCTGCACGCCGGAGTGCACCGTGCCGATCAGCACGTCGACCTTGTCGCGCTGCACCAGCCGGTTGGCGTTCTCCACGCCCTTGGACGGCTCGGATTCGTCGTCCACCTTGAACCACTCGATCTCGCGCCCGCCCAGCTTGCCGCCCTTTTCGCTGATCGCCATGCGCACGCCGTTCTCGATCGCCACGCCGAGCTGCGCGAACGTGCCCGTGTAGGGCAGCATGAAGCCGACGCGGATCTTGCTGGACTGGGCGCGCACGATCTCGGGCAGCAGCAACCCGGTGGACGCCGCGCCGATGAGGGCGGCGCCGCGGGAGAGGACGAGACGGCGGTGGGTCATGGATGCTCCTTCGTTGGGTCGGCCGCGGCTGTTCGCGCGGCCGGGTCTTTTGATCGTTGAGGCCTGAAGGAATTGTGACCGCAGGCAGCCGGCCCGCGTCCCATGGCTTTCCCTCAGCCTGCAGACGCGCGCAGCTTGAAGCGCTGGATCTTGCCGGTCGCCGTCTTCGGCAGTTCGGGCAGGAAGGCGATCCAGCGCGGGTACTTGTAGGGCGCGAGCTTGCTCTTCACGTGGCCCTGCAGGTCCTCCGCCGTGGCGTGCTGGCCCGACTTGAGCACGACATAGGCCTTGGGCTTGACCAGGCCGTCCTGGTCCGCGACGCCGATCACCGCCGCCTCGAGCACGGCCGCATGCGTCATCAGGCAGGCCTCCACCTCGAAGGGGGACACGTAGATGCCGCCGACCTTGAGCATGTCGTCGCTGCGTCCGCCATAGGTGTAGTAGCCGTCGGCGTCGCGGGTGTACTTGTCGCCGCTTCGCGTCCATTCGCCGGCGAAGGTGTTCTTGGTCTTGGCGCGGTTGTTCCAGTACATGATCGCGGCGCTCGGCCCGCTGATCTGCAGTTCGCCGATTTCTCCAGGGCCGCACTCGCGGCCGTCGTCGCCGATGATGCGCAGCTGGTACCCGGGCACCGGCTGGCCGGTGGTGCCGTAGCGCACCTTGCCGGGGCGGTTGGACATGAAGATGTGGAGCATCTCGGTGGAGCCGATGCCGTCCAGGATCTCGCAGCCATAGTCGGCGGTCCAGCGCTGGCCGATCTCCGCCGGCAGCGCTTCGCCGGCGCTGGCGCACACGCGCAGCGCGATCTCGCTCTTCTTCGGCCGGTTCGCGTCGGCCAGCAGCGCCGCGTACAGCGTGGGCACGCCGTAGAAGATCGACGGCTTGTACTCCTTCAGGATGCGGAACACGTCGGCCGGCGCGGGGCGCGAGGGCAGCAGCACCGTGGTGGCGCCCACGCTGAGGGGGAAGGTGAGGGCGTTGCCCAGGCCGTAGGCGAAGAACAGCTTGGCCGCCGAGTACACGATGTCGTCCTCGCGGATGCCCAGGATCGCGCGGCCATAGAGTTCCGCGGTCTGCACCAGGTGGCTGTGCAGGTGCACCGTGCCCTTGGGCGTGCCGGTGGAACCGCTGGAATAGAGCCAGAAGCAGATGTCGTCGCTGCAGGTGCCCGCGATCTCCGCGTCCGGCTGGCCGGAAGCGATGAGGTGGGCGACCGAGCGCTCGCCTTCATCGCCGGCGACGAACAGGTGCTGCAGCGTGGAGATCTGGCCGACCAGGGGCTCGAAGGTCGGCAACAGCGGCTTGGAGACGAACAAGGCTTGCGCGCGCGAGTCGCGCAGCATGAAATCGAAGTCCTTCGTGGTGAGCAGCGTGTTCGCCGCGATGGGCACCACCCCGGCCAGGATGCAGCCCAGGAACACCACCGGCCACTCCAGCGTGTCGAGCATCGCCAGCATCACGCGGGTCTCGGGGGCGAACCCCTGCTGGCGCAGCGCATGGGCGAAGCGGTGGGCATGTTCCTCCAGTTGCCCGAAGGTCAGTCGCGTTCCGCTTGAAGCATCGATGTAGGCGACCTTGCCGGAGCGCGAGGCATTGCGCCGCAGCAGGTCGTGCGCCGCGTTGTAGTCGCGCGGGATCTCGACGCGGGGCGGGCTGGCGCTGTGGTCGGCGTGGCTCAGGTGCATGGCTTGTGTCTCTCGCTCTTTTCGCATTTCCTTCGTAGGCTGTGGGTGAGCGCGAAGCCGAACCCCAGCGCTTCGCGCATCGCTGGGGTTCCCGACGTCACCCCAGCCTACGACTCTGCTTCACCCCTACGAAGAGGGCTCACGCCGCGCTCTTTTCCTTCTGCATCGCCGGGATCGCTTCCTTCTCCAGCCATTCGCGGCACCAGGCGGTGCCCACTTCCTCGGGCATGGTCCCCGCGCTCGCGTCGTGGCACCACACCTCGCCGATGCGCTGGGCGCCCAGCCCCTGCAGGCGTTCGTCGAACTTCTTGCCGCCGAAGCAGAAGGTCTGCGCATAGGTGCGGTCGCCCAGGGCGATCACGCCGTAGCGCACGTGGCCCAGGAACTTGGGCTGGGTGTCCAGCGAGTCGTAGAGCGCCCGCGCGTTGTCCGGCACGTCGCCGGAGCCGTAGGTGGAGCTGCAAATGAGATAGAGCGCCTCTTCGTCGAACACGGAGATGTCCTGGCCGTCCATCATCACGATCTCGATCGTGTCCACCAGATCTTCGCAGTCCATCTGGATCGCCTGCGCCACGTAGTCGGCCGTGCTGGTCATGGTGCCGACGAGGATCTTGAGCTTCATGGGAGTCCGATCACATGCAGTAAACTGCTTGACAGTGGATTTAGACGCAGTATACTGCAATATTGATCCAGCGCAAGATTCCTGTCGAAAAACGCCGATGCAGCCCATGACCGAACCCGATTTTCGCGCCACGCTCGCCGACCTTGGCGCCCGGGTGCGCGCCTGGCGGGCGCGCCGGGGCATGACCCGCAAGCAGCTGGCTGCCGATTCCGGTCTGTCCGAACGCTTCCTGGCCGACGTCGAAACCGGCAAGGGCAACGTCTCCATCAATTCGCTGGAAGCCGCCGCCGACGCGCTGAACATCACGATCCTGGACCTGCTGCAGGACGCGCCGCGTCCGGCGCTGGCGCGCCTGCACGGGCTGCTCGCGCGGCTCGACGACGCCCAGCTGGACCAGGCCTACGCCCTGCTGGGCGCCTCCTTCGGCAACGCCCAGGCCCAGGGGCGGGAGCAACGCATCGCCCTGGTGGGCCTGCGCGGCGCCGGCAAGACCACGCTCGGCGCGCAGCTGGCGGCGGCGCGGGGCGTGCCCTTCGTCGAACTGGACCGCGAGATCGAGCGCGAGGCCGGCACCAGCATGAACGAGATCCTGCTGCTGCACGGGCAGGCGGGCTACCGCCGCTACGAGCGCCGCGCGCTGCTGCGCATCGCCGAAGAGCATGCCGACGGGGTGGTGATGACCACGGGCGGCAGCATCGTCAGCGAGCGCGACACCTTCGACCTGCTGCAAAGCCACTTCTATTGCGTGTGGGTGAAGGCCAGCCCGGAAGAGCACATGAGCCGCGTGGTCGCCCAGGGCGACATGCGGCCCTTCAACGCCGGCGACGCGGCGGGGATGCCGCGCGGCGCCATGAGCGGCGCGCTGGAGGACATCCGCCGCATCCTCGCCAGCCGCGAGGCCCTCTATGCGCGCTCCGATGCGGTGGTCGACACCGCTGCGCGCAGCGTCAAGCAGTCCTTGAAAGACCTGGAGCGGGCCGTGCCCGCACCCCAGTCCCTAGCCCTGGAGACACGATGAATGCCATGACCGAACCCCTGCTGTTCAAGCAGGTGCTGGACGGGGTCGAGCGCGAGCTGGTGAGCTTTTCCACGCACCCCTCGCGCTACCGCCACTGGAGCCTGGACGTCGCGGGCGACGTCGCCCACCTGAAGCTGGACATCGACGAGGACGGGGGCATCAAGCCGGGCTACAAGCTCAAGCTCAACTCCTACGACCTGGGCGTCGACATCGAGCTGCACGACGCGCTCAACCGCATCCGCTTCGAGCACCCCGGCGTCAAGGTGGTGGTGTTCGAGAGCGGCAAGGACCGCATCTGGTGTTCCGGCGCCAACATCTACATGCTGGGCCTGTCCACGCATGCGTGGAAGGTGAACTTCTGCAAGTTCACCAACGAGACCCGCAATGGCCTGGAGGATTCCTCGCGCCATGAAGGGCTGAAGTCGATCGCTGCCGTCACGGGCGCCTGCGCCGGCGGCGGCTACGAACTGGCCCTGGCCTGCGACCGCATCGTGATGGTGGACGACCGCTCCTCCACCGTGAGCCTGCCGGAAGTGCCGCTGCTGGGCGTGCTGCCCGGCACCGGCGGCCTCACGCGCGTGACGGACAAGCGCAAGGTGCGTCGCGACCTGGCGGACATCTTCTGCACCACCAGCGAAGGCGTGCGGGCCGACCGCGCCAAGGACTGGAAACTGGTCGACGAGCATGCCAAGCCGCAGGCCTTCGGCGCGCTGGTGGACAAGGAGGTGGCCGTGCTGCGTGGCCAGTCCACCCGCAACGGCCCGGAGCAGGGCATCGAGCTGACGCCGCTGGACCCAAGGATCGACGGGCAGGGCTACCACTACGGCCTGGTGGACGTGCAGATCGATCGTGCGGCCCGCGTCGCCAGGATCACGGTGCAGGCACCGGCCGCCGCCATCGCGTCCACGCCCGAGACGATCGGCGCCGCCGGCGTGAGCTGGTGGCCGCTGCAGCTGGCCCGCGAGCTGGACGACGCCATCCTGAACCTGCGCGCCAACGAACTGGAGATCGGCACCTGGGTGATCCAGACCCGTGGCGATGCCAACCTGGTGATGCGCGCCGATGCCGTGCTGGAGGAGCTGAAAGACCACTGGCTGGTGCGCGAGACCACCGGCCTGCTGCGCCGAGCGCTGGCCCGGCTCGACGTCACGAGCCGCTCCCTGATCGCGCTGGTGGACCAGGGCTCGGCGTTCGCCGGCACGCTGTACGAGCTGGCCCTGGCCTGCGACCGCGTCTACATGCTGGACCTGGCCGACGCACCCGACGCCGCGCCCGCGCTTCGCCTGAACGCCGCCAACTTCGGCCGCTATCCGGAGGTCAACGGCCTTACGCGCCTGCAGACCCGTTTTTGCGAGGACGCGCAGACCATCGCGCAGCTGCAGGGCCTGCAGGACAGCCCGCTGCGCGCCGACCAGGCGCTGGGGCTGGGCCTGGTCACGCTGACCCCCGACGACATCGACTGGGACGACGAGATCCGCCTGATGCTGGAGGAGCGGGCCTCGCTGTCGCCCGATGCGCTGACCGGCATGGAAGCCTCGCTGCGATTCCCCGGCAAGGAAACGATGGAGACCCGCGTGTTCGGCCGGCTTTCGGCCTGGCAGAACTGGATCTTCATCCGGCCGAATGCAGTGGGCGAGGACGGCGCTCTGAAGCTGTTCGGCAGCGGCAAGAAGCCGAAGTTCGATTGGAAGCGCGTCTGACGACGCATCGCTGGGGTTCGCCTGCGGGCTCACCCCAGCCTACGGGCACCCGAATTTTTAGGCTGGCGGTGTGCGCGAAGCCGAACCCCAGCAAGTGACACGAGGAACACCATGAGCACGATCGACCTGCAGGCCAAGATTCCCAACAACGTCAACCTCGCGGACAACCGCCAGCTGCAGCGCGCGCTGGAGCACTGGCAGCCCGCCTTCCTCCGCTGGTGGGACGAGATGGGCCCCAGCGACTTCAAGGCCAACGACGTCTACCTGCGCACCGCCGTCGGTGTCGACGCTTCCGGCTGGGCGCAGTACGGCTACACGCCGATGCCGGACTACCGCTGGGGCATCTTCCTGGCGGACCGGCAGGAGAACCGCAAGATCGGCTTCGGCGACTTCATGGGCCAGGACGCCTGGCAGGAGGTGCCCGGCGAATTCCGCTCCGCGTTCCGGCGCCTGATCGTCACGCAGGGCGACACCGAGCCGGCGTCGGTGGAACAGCAGCGCCTGCTGGGCCACACCGCGCCGTCGCTCTACGACCTGCGCAACCTGTTCCAGGTGAACGTGGAGGAGGGCCGCCACCTCTGGGCGATGGTCTACCTGCTGCACGCCTACTTCGGCCGCGACGGCCGCGAGGAGGCCGAGGAGCTGCTGGAGCGCCATTCCGGCGACGCCGACAAGCCGCGCATCCTGGGCACCTTCAACGAGCCCATGGACAACTGGCTGTCCTTCTTCATGTTCACCTACTTCACGGACCGCGACGGCAAGTTCCAGCTGAAGTCCTTCGCCGAAAGCGCGTTCGATCCGCTGGCGCGCACCTGCCAGTTCATGCTGACCGAAGAGGCTCACCACATGTTCGTGGGCGAGACCGGCGTCGGCCGCGTCATCAAGCGCACGCTGGAAGTGATGAAGGAGCTGGACACGGACGATGCGAAGAAGATCCGCAACGCCGGCGCCATCGACCTGCCGACCATCCAGAAGTTCATGAACTTCTGGTTCACCAGCTCGCTGGACCTGTTCGGCTCGGAGTCCTCCTCCAACGCCGCCAACTACTTCAGCAACGGCCTGAAGGGCCGGCCCGACGAGGCGAAGTTCGCCGACCACGTGGAGTCGGACACCTCCATGACCATCCACGTGCCGGACGGCCGGGGCGGCGTGAAGGACGAATCGATCCTGGTGCGCAACGGCATCAACGAGATCACGCGTCTGGAGTACGCCAAGGACTGCAACGTCGGCGTGACGCGCTGGAACATGCTGGTGAAGAAGAACGGCGTGCCGTTCGAGTTCAAGCTGCCGTCCACGCGCTTTCGCCGCAGCGTGGGCGCGTGGGCGGGCCTGCACACCGATCCCCAGGGCAACGCGATCACCGCCGCCGAATTCGAGGCGAGGAAGACCGAGTGGCTGCCGACCGAGGAGGACATCCGCTTCGTCAAGAGCCTGATGCAGCGCGTGACCGAGCCCGGCAAGATGGCCGCGTGGATCGCGCCGCCGGACCGCGGCATCAATGCGCAGCCGGTCGCGTACGAGTACGTGAAGCTTTGATCAGGGCTTGACCGGCACGGCCGGAACGTCCTGCGTGGGCCCGTCTTCCTCCGCGGAAGGCGGGCCCATGTCACGCATGCGCCCCTTGAGGTCTTCTTCCGATTCCTTCTGCGCCGGAACGGTGGCCGCGGGTCCGTCGAGCTGGTGGACCAGCGCGGGAAATGCGAACACCGCGCCGCCGACCAGCAGCTGCACGGCAAGGTAAGGCGCCACCGCGCGCAGCAGCGCGCCACGCGGCAGCACGGGCGATCCGGCCGCCGAACGTGCCATCAGCACCGCGTAGCCCAGCGGCGGAAGCAGGAAGCCGGCTTGCAGCACGAGGAGCAACAGCACCGCGGCCTGCTGCGCGTCGCCCAGCTGCAGCACCAGCACCGGCGCCACCACCGGGACGATCACGAAGATCAGCTCGAAGGCATCCAGGATCCAGGCGCAGGCCGCGACCAGGGCCAGCAGCAGCAGCGGGGACGCATGCGCGGCGAGGGCGGCCTGGGCGAGCCACGGGCCCGTGCCGAACAGGCTGAACACCAGGCTGAAAGTGGTCGCGCCCACCAGCAGGGCGAACAGCGCGCCGCTGAGCGCCAGCGTGTCCTCGAGCACGGCCCGCCAACCTGCCCCATCCAGCGCACGGGACGCGGCGGCCAGCAGCGCAAGCACGCACCCACCGGTGGCCGCGGCCTCGACGGCGAGCAACCGGCCGGTGAAGACGCCTGCCAGCAGCGCGAGCACGCCCAGGATCGCGGAGCCGCCCAGCAGGAGCTCCCGGCGCGCCAGCGGCGGGATGTCCTGCCGTTGCTGCGAGCGTCCCTGCCGCCATGCCACCGCGCCCCACACCAGCAGCACGGCGATGGCGGGCAGCAGGGCCGCATGCAGCACGTCCTGCGTGTTGACGATGCGTTGCCCCGCGAAGGCGGCGGCAGCCAGGTTGCTCGCCTCCGTGTGGGCGCGCAGCATCGCGTCGCCCAGCAGCAGCAGCACCAGCGAGGGCGGCACCACGACGCCGATGGTGGCCGCCGAAGCGACCAGCGCGAGTGCGCGAGCCGGTGGCATGCCGGCCAGCCGCGGCGCGACCAGGCGCGAGAGCAGCGCCGAACTGGACGCCACCGATCCGTTCATGGGCGCCACCAGCGCACCGGTGCCGAGCGCCGCCAATGCCGCTCCGGCGCCGGTGCCACGGAGCGCGCGCGCGAGGCAGCGAAACAGGGCATCGGCCACCGGCAGGCGCTGCAGCAGCACCCCGATGAACACGTACAGCGGCATCGCCTGCAGCAGGTCGTGTTCCAGCAGGTTCACCGTGCGCGGGTAGAGCGATCCCAGCACGCTGGAGTCGAAGAGGTTGGAGAGGACACCGAGCCCCGCGGAGGCGCTGGCCACACCGACCAGGAGCACCCACACGGGCAGCCCCGTGCTCGCGATCAGGACCGCGAGCACCGCCAGCATCCAGAGGCCCGCGCTAGGCATCCGCGCTTTCGCCGCGCACCGCGGCAGCCAGCGCATGCAGCAGGACCAGCAGCACCATCAGCCAGGCTGCGGCCTTCACCAGGAAGTAGCCGGGGTTGAGCGTCTCTGGGAAGCGTTCCATGCTGCGCACGGCCGCCCAGATCGGGCGGCTGGTGGACCCCAGCATGAACAGGCACCAGGGCAGCAGGCAGGCAGCGATGAGGACGGGCCGAAGCCGCGGCCAGCGCGGGGTGCCGGCCACCAAGTGGCTGCCGGTGCGGCTCGCGTGGGTCACGCCGAAAGCCATCGCCAGCGCGAACAGGACTTGCGCCGCATCGTTCGCCTCGCGCGAGCCGGCCTGCACCAGGTCGCGCAGCGGCCATTGCGCCCAGAGCAGGACGGTCAAGGGCAGCAACAGGAGGGCGGCGGCGCGGAAGAGCTGGCGGACCATGGCGCAGTGTAGAGGGCGGGCGCCTGGAGGCGTGGTGAGCTTCTGCCCAAGCCCGCCGGACGCGCAGGAGGTCACGCCCATGGCCGCGTAGAATGCGCCGGTCGGAGCGTAGCGCAGTCTGGTAGCGCATCTGGTTTGGGACCAGAGGGTCGTAGGTTCGAATCCTATCGCTCCGACCACGATTTCCTGGGAGGCCGGGGCCCCGCCGTTCATGGCGATGGCACGTTCGGCCTGGCCTGGGTGGCGAGCCTGCGGAGACCCATGTCGCAACCAACGACAACGCGATCCATCGCCATGTCGGCGGCGCCGGCCGCTCCGGCACGGTCGTGCCAGGGAGTGGCGGCGACGTTCAGGCTCGAAGCAGCCCGGCGACCCGATCGCGAAAGCGCCAGCATCACCCGCCATGGGATGGGACTCGACGCCGCGGTGTCTGCCTGAACATGGGACGCGCCACGCTGTTCGAAGAGCACGCCTCGGTGCTGCCGCACTGGGTGGGCAACGGCCTGCGCGACGCGACCGTGGTCTGCCTGGACGCGCAGCTCGACCTGCGCTACATCGCTCCGGACCGCATCGCGCGGCTGCAGGCCTGCCGCACGCCGGCGGAGATGCGCAAGCTGGAGAGTCCGCACCCGCTGAGCCCCTGCCGCGACTTCTGCCATGGCATCGAGGACTTCCTCTATGCCGCGGCGCAGCTGGGCATCGTGCGGCGGCTGGTGTGGGTGGCGCCCCCGCACGCGCTGGTGGACCTGGCCGCCACGCTGCGTGCCATGCGCCAGATGGAGGGCGTGACCCCGGAGCAACTCGATTCGATGCGGCGCGTGCCCGGCGGCTGGATCGAAGGTCAGCTGCTCGGCCTGGAGATCGCGGTGGTGGAGTGGCAGCAACTTGCCGACCTGCCGCTGGATGGGCCGATCGCGGTCGACATCGACGCCGGCTATTTCGTCCGCATGCCGCAGGCCCGCGTCTGGGCGCGGCCGCGCGTGATCATCACCGCCCTGCAGGAGCGGTTGGGCCGTGGGCTGGAACTGACGATTTCGCGCTCGGTCGGCAGCGGCTTCATGCCCCTGCGCTACCGTTTCCTGGCGCTCCACCTCGCGACGCTGTGGGCCGGGCACCAGGAGGAAGCGCGGCACTGGCAGCGACTGCTGGAGCTGCAGACGCAGCCGATGGCGCAGGAGGAGCGCATTGCCGGCCTGCGGGCGCTGCGCTCCCTGCGGCCCGCTTGCGCGGCCACCAGCCACGCCTTGGCGCAGGTGGTCACCGGCGGCGACGAGCGCGAGCTGTTGCGCGAGAAGGCCGCGCTGCTCGACCCGCATTACGCCGACGACGTGGTGCGCCGCATCGGCGCCCTGTGGGCCCGCGACCACGGCCTGGACCTGGCGACCGTCGTGCGACTGCACGGCGAACTCGCCGCGGCGGAGGACCTGTCGGAGCGCATGGGGACCGCCTGGGTGGCGCTGGGCCTGATGTATGCGGAGTTCGGCCGCAGCGCGGACGCCATCGCCTGCGACGCGCGTTCCCGGCGCCGCGGCGACGAAGGCCATCCGGACCTGGCGCTGGAGATCGGCCGCCTGGAGATGGGCGCCGGCCGGACCGAAGCCGCGCTGCCGTGGCTGGAACGGGCCGCCGTCGATGACGAGACGCGGGTCGCCGCCTGGCTCCACCTGTCCGTGTGCGCCTCGCGCCGGGGCGCGCTGCAGGAGGCGTGCAACTGGGCCCGGGCGGCCACCGAGGCCGCGCCTGCGTGGCCCGAGCCCGTGAGCTGGCTGCAAGGGCTGAAGGGAAAGCCGGGGTACGATGACGCCTCGTCTGCCGGTAGCTCATCTGGATAGAGCAGCTGCCTTCTAAGCAGCAGGTAGGGGGTTCGAGTCCCTCCCGGCAGGCCACCTGAGCCCTCCGCGACTCCCTCCAGGCTCCATCGGGGTTGAAGCGCGACGATGGATGTCGAAGCGGCCCGATTTCCAATCTGCGTGGCCCGTACGCGAGGCCGCAAGAACTCAGCCGGTCGAGTTCCGGTCGAGCGGCACGGAAAATTTCGCGAGCGTGCCTAGGAGCTCTTTCAACTCTGCCAGCGTCATGTCGCCGCGAACCGTCTTCAGGAGAGCGTCGTAGGGCTCCATCCCGGCTTGGGCCGTATGCGCAAGGTACTCGGCGATGAACAGCCCGGCCGTCGCTAGCGTCAGTTGCATCTGCACGGCCTTCTTTCTCTCTTCCGGCAGCGCTGCTGCTCCATCAGCGAGCCAGGTGAGAACGTCCAGTGCGTCACGGAGTCTGCGCGAGTTCACGGGAGACAATTTCCACCAAGTCTGGAGGTTTGAGTGGGTTTACGAGGCTGCTTTGCTGGACGGGTGCCGGTCACTCAAGCGGACAACAGCCGGGGCTGCTCAGAGAGGACGGCCTGCAAATGGGTCCTCCCCGTGACGCCCAGCTTTGCGTAGATCTCGGTGAGATGGTTGCGCAGGGTGTGCTCGCTCATGTGAAGCATGTCAGCAACCACCTTGCCCGGTGCGCTCGGGTTGGCTGCAATGATCTCGACGACCTTAAGCTGCTTGCGCGTGAGTGCTTCGGCGGGGCTGGGGACGGTTGCGCGAGTACCGGTGTTCTGAACCGGAGCTTCGGCTGGAGGCTGAGGCCGCCACGACCGCGCTCCCGCCGTGTCCATGATGGCGCGGAGAAAGCTTCCCGGGGATTGGTGGGTATCCACCCAGGTCTGGGCGGCGCCCTGGGGTTGCGTTTCGCCCCCCGATGCCAGAGCAAGGATCTTGACCCGCGCTCGCTCGTACAACGCGCTGATGTCCTCGGGTGAGCAATCATTGCCGTCGACGACGACGAGGTCGGGGTACTGGCTCTCGATCTCGTCCGCGGCGTCCAGCAACGAGCAGGCAGAGCCGGACAGCTCGATTTGCGGCGCTGCCGAAAGCAGCCGTTCCAGGCCCCAGCGCAGCAGCGCCGGTGCGACCAGGAACACGCGAATGGGTGATGCTTCTCTCATGCGGTTCTCCCGTAACAGCTAGAAACAAGAGTAAATATGAAACAAGAAGAAACAGCTATCGCCCATTGGGATGATGAAGGGGTCGGGGATGAGGTCGGGCGGAGAAAAGCGGAACTATTGCACGGAGAGGCCGCGACCCGTGTTCACCGCTTTCTTAAGCAGTGCCCGGAGCACCCCGACCCGGATTCACCGGCTTCACCCGAAGCAGTTCGCCCAACTCGGGCCAGATCATTTCGCCGCGCACGGTCTTGAGCAGCGCGTCATAAGGTTCCGCATTCGCGTCCTGCGCGTGGTGAAGGTATTCGGCGAGATAGAGGCCGGTGATCACGAGGGTGACCTGCATCCTGAGTGCCTGCGCCTTCTCTTCGGGTAGGTCGCCGGCGCGGTCGCCCTGCCAGGACAGGACGTTCAGTGCATCACTGATCCTGCGGCTGTCCATTCATTTCTTGCCAGGTTGTGCGCCGCTCTGCGTGATCTGGACCTCCACGCGGCGGTTTCGCGCGCGACCTTCCTCGGTGGCGTTGTCCGCGATGGGTTGCGTCTTGCCCCGGCCTTCCGTGCGAATGCGCGCCGCATCCATGCCCCGGCCAATCAGGTAAGCGCGCACGGAGTCCGCACGTCGCAAGGAGAGCCGCTCGTTGTAGAGATCCGGACCCACCGAGTCGGTGTGTCCGATGACCAGCACCAGTTCGACATTCGCTGCCTTGATGCGGTCGTAGAGATCGTCGATGGCGCGACGACCCTCCGCCTTCAGCTCGAACTGGTCGAAGTCGAACAGTGCGTCCGCGGAAAGGTTGACGCGAGCGGGTGGCGCAGGGGTCCGTACCACCACGGGTGGGGGCGGCGGCACGATGACTTCCGCCTTGATCTTTTCAAGGGTGTCGATCGAGATCGCCTCCAGCGGGCAGATGTCAGCCGGGTTCAGGCTGCCTCGGTCCTGGCCAGCGGCCACGGCATCGGGCATGTCGGGTCGCGAAACCTCGAGCGACCGCAGTAGCTTGCCCATGGTGGCCAGGGCTCGGGCCTGCGCCGTGACCTGGTCGTAGTGCGCCTTGTAGAAAGCCCGTTCGGCCTCGAAGAACTCGTTCTGGCTGTCCAGCAGATCCAGCAGCGTGCGTTGGCCGAGGTTGTATTGCTGGCGATAGACCACGTGCGTTCTCTCGGCGGCGAGGCGGTGCCGATCCAGTCTGGTGAGCTGCTCCGTCAGCGCGCGGACATCGCTGTACGCGATGGACAGGGTCTGGCGCGTGTCCCGGCACACCTTCTCCAGCTGATCCCGCGCTTCGAGGTGGCGATTGATGGCCTGCCGTTCGCGCGCCACATCGGAGCCGCCGCGAAAGAGGTTGTAGGTGAGAACGACTTCGACGCCGTCGACGCGCGTGCGGCCGACCGGAGGCTGCACCACCGTCTGGTTCCGGTCGCCGCCCGCGAAGGCGCGTACGTCCACTCGCGGCAGGTAGGCCGCCTTGGAGGACTCGATCGCACGTTGAAAGGACCGCATGTTCTCGTACGCGGCATTCAGGGCGGGATTGGCGGCGAGGCCCTCGTTGAGTGCCGCCACCCCGTAGCTGGGAACGGCGCCGATCTGGACCCGCGGCGGCAGGTAGGGAAGCTGCTCGGGTGGACGGGTTCCCACGATGCGCAAGTAGCGCGCGCTGACGTCGTGGAGGTTGCTGAGCTCCGTCAGGAGGTTGGACTCTGCAAGCGCGAGCCGTCCGGCCGCCTGTTCTGCATCGACGCCGCGGCCGACTCCGGAGTTCACGCGTTCCTGCACGAGATCCGCCGTCTGCTTGTGCACCACGTAGTTCCGCTTTGCGCTTTCCACGAGCTCGCGGTAGCGCACCACGTCTGCGTACGCCCGCACCGCCTCGAGGGCGGCATTTTCGGAGGCGTCCAGCAGTTCGTAATACCGCGTCAGCTTGGCGTATCCGAGCCGCTGGACTTCGTTGATCGTGAAGAGACCGTCGAACAGGGTTTGGGTGAGCGACAGCTGCGCGCCGTTCGTGCTGTAGCTGCCGTTGTCGACCAGGGGGGAGCGACGGTCTTCACGGCCTGCGCTCGCGCTCACGTCCACGCGCGGGAAATAGCCGCCGCGTGCAACGTTCCTTTCCTGATCCGCGGCCAGGAATGCGTGCCAGCGGGCCTGGACCTCGGGGTTCGTGGTGACGGCCTGCCGCGCCGCCTGCACCAGGGGAAATGGCAGCTGTTGTGCCTGGGCTTCCGCAACTGCCATGGCGAGCAATGCCGCGGCCAGGAAAGTGATCTTGCCGTTCATAGAGTGCTCCCTTCACGCGCTGTTCTTCAAATTCGCCTGCTCGAGCATCTGCTGAATGATCTGCAGGTCGCTGCTCCCGCCTGCCAGTCCCAGCGAGGCGCTGACCTGCGCCAGGCTCATGTTGCTGAATGTGATCGTCGCGGTGGGCGAGAAGACGCCACCGTCCGGATCGACCTGCAGCACGGCCTGGCCATTGACCTCGGTGAAATGCAAATAGGCATCGAGGCTCTGCGCCGCGGCAAGGTCGGTTCCGCTGGCTTCACCTTGGATGAGGTCACGGAAATCGAGGACGTCTCCGCCGACGCCGAAGGTGAAATCCTTGATCTGGTCGGCGGCCGGGACGGCTGCAGTTCCCTGGTCTGCGAGATGCCAGACGAAGGTGTCGCTTTCTGCGTCCGGGAGCGTGGTACCGGATCCGCCCACCAGCACGTCGTTGCCTGCGCCCCCGACGAGGGTGTCTTTCCCGGAGCCACCCACGAGAAGATCTGCGCCGGCGCGGCCCTCGAGCCAGTCGTTGCCGCCGGAGCCCCGCAGTTCATTGCTGCCCACCGTCCCGAAGAGTGTGTCGGCACCGGCGGAGCCAACGACGTTCTCGATCCCGGCGAGGCGATCGCTGCCGTCGCCGATGGCCGTCCCGCTCGCGAGATCGACGCTGACCGCCGCCGAAGCATCGGCGAAGATGGCTGTGTCAGTCCCGTCCCCGCCCTGCAGGAGGTCGTCGCCGGACCCGCCGACCAGGATGTCGTCGCCGGTGCTGCCAGTGAGCCAGTCGTTGCCGCCGAGTCCCACGAGAGTCGAGGGTTGCGCAGGCGCTGCAATGAGCCTGTTGTCGCTTTCATCGCCCAGCTGGATGGCGTGGTCGTCCGGGCTCAGGCGAACCTGGAGGCCATCGGTCATCCGGCTCGCGTCGTTGTCACCGTCCACCAGTCCTAGGTCGAATGCCAGCGTCACCGGCGCGCCCGGCTCGAAGCGAGAGGCACCGTAGCCGCCCAAGGCGAACGAACTGCCGCTCGCGTACGCATACTCGACGGTCGTAAACCCGTCTTCGGTGAAGATGGCGACGGTGTCGTTGTCGCGCAGCCCGGTGATCGTCACGGAACCGTCGGCGAGAAAGTCGACGAGCTGCCCGCCCACGGCAGCGTCCGCCGCATAGGCGACCCCGTTGACCACCACCTTCGTGATCTGTTCGGATGCAGCGGTCGCCTCCGCCTCGTAGTCGCCCACGACGTTGTCTTCGCCGGGAGTTGCATCGGACCAGTCTGCATCGTCATGCGCACGGAAATTGACACCCGTGGTCGCGTTCGAACCAGACAAGGTCAATGTCACCGAAGCGCCGTTCACCAGCACGTGCTCGTCGAAGCCGTGATTGGCGCTGGAAACGTAATTGGTCGCCGTCGTATGGCCGCTCACATTGGTGACGAAGTCGACGCGAATGGCTTCGCCTTCGCCGACGTTCTGTCCTCCGCCTCCACCTGATGCGCCGCTCTCGTTGGCGGTGCCGTTGATGCGCGTGGCACCTGCCGAGGGCGTCAGCAACACGTCCGGGAGGTTCTGGCCGGACACGTCACGGTAGTACACGTAGTTGGTGTTGCCTCCCTCGAAAGCCCAGGAGCCGAGTTCGGTGTTGAAGCTGCCCACCGCTCCATCGATTTTGCGCAGCAGGGTGAAGTCGTAGCTGGCCGAGGCCGGGGATGCGTCCAGGGTGACCACGAAGGCACCGGTCGCGGCGCGGTCGGCCCACGCCGCGTCGTACGTGCTTCCGGCAAGGGTCGATCCGATCAGGATCGCTCCATCGGCCGATACGTACTGATAGATCACCTGACTGTTTGTCGAGTAGCCGCTGGCGCTCCCGTTCGCCTCCAGGAAGCGCACCGTGCCAGAGGCGTCCGCTCCGACGTTGTCGAGGATCTGTCCGTCGCTGTCCAAGGGAACATTTGCAACGGAGCCAGTGCTCCCGGTCACGTTCACTACATAGGCAGTGCTTGGCTGGATGATGCCGGGCACGTCGTCGTCGAAGCGRATGTTGCCGCCCAGGTCGAGCGAGACGGTGGCGCTGGCGCTGTCGTGGTCGAAGTCGGTGATGGTGGCGGTGGCGCTGAGGGTGATCAGGCCGGGGGCCAGGGTGATGCTGCTGGTGTCGTTGCTGGCGTCCAGGTCCTCGGGCAGGTGGTCGACGGCGGCGTACTGCGTGAGGGTCACCGAGCCGGAGTTGTCCACGCTGATGCGAAACACGGCGCCACCCGAGGTGTTGCCCACGACGTCGGCGCCGTCCAGGGCCAGGGCAACGGCCCGCCCGCCGCTGGTGAGGCCGGAGGCGGAGCCGAGCACGGCCAGGCTGTAGCCGCCCAGCGTGGTGGTGGCAGCCGGGACATCGGCGCCGGCCGAGGCGGACACGGCMGCGGCAAAGGCGGCAGCAAAGCTGGCCGTGGCCGTATCGCTGGCCACACCGATGGTCTGGCYGTCCTGCGTGGCCAGGACGATTGCGGCGTCGGCCACGGCTTCCACGGTGATGCCGGGCACGTCGTCGCGAAAGCCGATTGCCGTGCCGATGTCGACGGATTGAAAGTCTCGAACCGCGTCCCCGTCTCCATCTGTCAGCACGGCGCTCGCGGTCAAGACGATGCTGCCTGTCGCAAGCCGCACGATGTCCGTATCGTTGCTGGCGTCCAGGTCCTCAGGCAAGTGGTCGATGGCGGCGTACTGCGTGAGGGTCACCGAGCCGGAGTTGTCCACGCTGATTCGGAACACGGCGCCAGCCGAGGTGCTGCCCACCACGTCGGCGCCGTCCAGGGCGAGGGTGACGGCCAGCCCGCCACTGGTGAGGCCGCTGGCGGCTGCGCCCGGACCAATGGCCATCGCATAAGTTACGCCCAGCGTGTTCCCAGCAGAATCTGCGCCGGGATCGGCTGCGATCGAGAACAACCCGGCGAAGGAAGCAGCGGCCTGGGAAAAGGCGGCCCCGGGCGAATGCGCGTCCGTGGACGTGATCGAGGGCAACGTCGCCGCGGCCGTGAGCGTCACGTCCAGGACTGGCCCGTCATCGGCAAACAGGATCCTGTCCCCAATGGGATGGGTCACGGTGGCCGTGTCGCCGTCGGCGTCCGCGACGGTCAGGCGCAAGGAGAGTCCACCGGCAAGACTCACAGCTTCATCGACATTGCCGGGATCGAAATGCGACAGCGAGACGGCCTGGATCACGTTGAGCTCGCCGTCGGCAGTCACGGCAATGGTGAATGCGACCGTGTCGGCGATTCCGTCGCCGTCGCTGTCGTAGACGCCGATGACCTCGCTCCCTGCCGCGCCGTGCTCCATCCTGATGACGGATCCGTCGGTGGTGCGAAGGCCCGTGTCGGCGCGATCGATGACAAGCTCCATCTGCACGCTTGCAGCCGGACCATCGCGTCCGGCATCGATGGCTACGATCGCGATGGATGCAGTGCGGCTGGCGCCAAGGTCCGTGGTCTCGTCGATCAGGAGGGACTGCGTTGCGGTCAAGCTCGCATGGGGGCGGTCATCCGCGGCCACCGGTGGCTCTTGCGGTTCTTGCGGTGGCTGCGGTGGCTGCGGGTTTTGCGGGTTTTGCGGGTTTTGCGGGTTTTGCGGAGGCCGCGGCACTTGCCCGGGCTGAGGTGCAGTTGTCTCGGCACCCGTCGGCGCGGCGACTACGGAGCTGTCCGTTGCCTGGGGAGTGCTGATCGGCTCGTGGCGCATCTCGGTGCTTGCCGGTGCGCGAAATGAGAATTCGTAGTTCAGCGGCTCGACGCCTTCTACGATGCGCGGCAGGCGGACAAAGGAATTTCCACCGTCATTGCCGCCGGTCGCTGCCGACAGGCCCGCCGCGGCTTCGTCGAGTGCTTCGCTCAGGTCGGCACCTGATTCGATCGCCTGGATGACGGCTCGAATGGCTGCGGGCGTAGTGACCGTCGACTGGGTCATTTCGCCGGACGACGGCTGCGGATCCAGCAGTTGTTCGTCCATGCGGACGTTCTGCGCCGGCGCGATCATCAGCAGGGAACCGTCCATCATCAGCAACTGCACGACCACGTCGCCAGTCGTGCGAACGCTTTCGCCTTGTCGAAGCGCATCGCCGACATGGAGCATGCGCGTGTTGCCGCTGGCATCCATGGCAGTGACGGTGCCGTTTCCCCTGATGGCGACAAGCGTGGCGAATGGGGTCATGGGTGGTCTCGTGCGTGATTGCGTGGGTCCAGTTGTCCAATCAGGTGGGGGTGAGGTCGGGCGTGCCGTTCATCTTTCCCTCAGCGCGTTGGCCTTGGCGCGCAGGACGGGCTTCATGAGGTAGGAGAGGACGGTCTTCTTTCCAGTCAGGATGTCCACCTGCGCCACCATGCCGGGAATGATCGGCAGGTTGCCGGCGAGTCCGGGCGCCCTGGTACGCAGGCGGATGACGTAGTAAGCGTTTCCCTTGGCATCGCTCACGGTGTCTGCTCCGATGGCCATCAGTTCGGCGGGGAGGCCACCGTAGATGGCGTAGTCGTAGGCAGTGAACTTGACCGTCGCATCCTGCCCGGGGTGCAGGAAAGCAATGTCCTTGGGATGAATCTGGGCTTCCAGGATGAGAGCGTCGTCGAGGGGAACGATCTCCACCACTTCCTTGCCGGGCTGCACGACGGCGCCCACGGTGTTCACCAGAAGCCGCTTGACCGTGCCCCGGACCGGCGAGCGGATCTCGGCATGCTTCACGCGGTCTTCCAGGGCCAGTCCACCTTGGGCCATGGACAACAGCTTCCCCATGGTTTCCGAGAGCTCGGCGCTCATTTCGTTGCGACTGGCGAGCTGCACCTCCTCGATTCGACGTTGTGCCTCGGCGATGGCCGCCTGCACGCGCAAGGCCTGGGCACCCAGCTGTTCCCGGTCGCCACGCAGGCGGGCGACCTCGCGCTCGAGCCGGAGAACGTCGATTTCGGAGACTGCTCCACTGGTGATCATGGGTCTGGTGGCGTCGAGCTCCTTGAGCGTCAACTCCAGCGTGCGCTCGGCTTGCTGGCGGCGGGCTCGCACCTCGTTCAGCTCCTGCACACGCTGATTGAGCTGGTTCTGGCTGATCGAAATCTGGGCGCGCAGTCCCTCGAGCCTGGACTCGTAGAGACGGCGTTCCTGGGCAACGATATCGGGTGCTTCCTTCTGGAGTTCCGCGGTCGGGCGGAAAGGCTCGCCGCGGGTGAGGGCCTCAAGGCGCAGTGCCTTTGCGCTCAAGGCCAGGCGGACGTTGCGGCTCTCCATCATGGTGGAAACGAAACGGGTGGGATCCACGCGCAGCAGCGACTCGCCTGCCTGGACTTCCTGCCCCTCCTTCACCAGCAGCGCCTCGACCACGCCACCGTCGACGCTCTGCACGACCTGCAGCTGGCGGCTCGGCACGACGCGTGCCTCGCCGCGCGTGACTTCGTCGATCGGGGCCAGGGCCGCCCAGGCGAGCACGAGCACGAAAATGACCGCGGCGCCACGCACGATCAGGCGAGCGCGAGGCGGATCCTGTTGCAGCAGCGCCCATTCCGTATCGTGGTTCCAGCGGTCTGCCGCTGCGGAGTCGCCCGACGGCGCCCCTAGGGGAGCGCGGAGCTGGGCAGACATCAGCCGCGCAAAGGGAGCCAGCAGTTTGTCGAAGGACCCGGCCATCACGCAGCCTTTCCGACCTGGCCCTGTCGGAGCGCGACGATGACCTGGTTGCGGGGGCCGTCGGCGACCACCTGCCCGCCGTCGATCACGATGAACCGGTCCGCCAGCTCCAACATCGAATTCCGGTGGCTGACGATCACCGTGGTGAGGCCCTGCGCATAGGCGCCGAGTCTTTGTTTGACCGCCGCCTCGGTCGAGTGATCCATCGAGGACGTCGGCTCGTCGAGCAGGAGGATGGCCGGATCGTTCGCGAGTGCCCGCGCCAGCGCAACGCCTTGTCGCTGGCCTCCCGACAGCGACTCGCCCCGTTCGCCGACGGCCATGTCGAAGCCGGCAGGGTGCTTGTTGACCATGTCTGCGATGCCCGCCACGCCAGCGCAGCGAACGAGGCACTCATCGTTGGCGTGCGGAGCGCCCAAGGCAATGTTGTCGCGCAGGGTGCCGTGGAAGAGCGTGACCTTCTGCTCCACGTAGCCCACCTGGCGGCGCAGTTCGGCAGGGTCGATCTGGCGGATGTCGATGCCATCCACCAGGATCGCGCCGGAAGTGGGCTTGTAGAGGCCGAGAATCAGGCGTTGCAGGGTGCTCTTGCCGCTGCCGACGCGGCCGATGATCGCGACGCGTTCGCCCGGAGCGATGCGCAGGTTGACGTTGCGCAGGGCAGGGCGATCTTCACCCGGATACGTGAAGCTCACATCCCGGAATTCGATCGCACCGGCAAGTCGACCGCGGCCGAGGAATCGCTTGCCCTCCGGACGTTCGACTTCCTTTTCCATCAGCGCGTCGAGCGAGGCAAGCGCCGTGGCCGCGGTCTGATACTGCATCAGCAAACCCGCGGCAGCCCCGACCGGCGCGATGGCACGGCTTGCAAGCATGGTGCAGGCCATCAGCGCGCCGACGGAGAGCGACTGCTCGCCGATCATGTACACGCCCAGCACGACGATGACCATGTTCAGTCCTTGCTGGACAAAACCGGAGGCGCTGTTCACGCTGGTTGCCACCAGGCGGAGTTCGCTGCCGGCACGTGCGAGCAGCAGGGTGCTTTGTTCCCACTTCCGCTGGACCGGTGCCTCCGCGCCGATCGCTTTCAGCGTTTCAAGGCCGACGAGAGCCTCGACCAGGATGGCGTTGCGCTCCGCTCCGGCACGGTACATGGTCTCCGACAGCCGGCGCATGCGGCGTCGCGCCAGCAGCGCGTAGAGAAAGAGGAGGCTCGCCGCAAGCAGCAGGGGTAGCAGCAACGGCCACGCGATCCAGGCGATGACGCCCATGAAGACGATTCCGAACGGCACATCGATCAGCACCGTGATCGAGGCGGAACCGATGAAGTCGCGGACCGACTCGAAGGAGCGCAGGCTGGCCGCCAGCACCCCGGCGGAGGAGGGCCGGTGTTCCAGGCGAGTTCCGAGAATTTTCTCCAGGATTCGCGCAGACAACTTGATGTCACAGCGCGCTCCGGCGACGTCGATGAACCAGCCGCGCAGGGTCCGCAGCAGAAGGTCACCCACCAGCATGATGGACAGGCCGGCCGTCAGCACCCAAAGCGTGTCCATGGCATGGTTCGGGACGACCCGGTCGTAGACGTTCATCACGAATAGCGGGAGCCCCAGCGCGAACACGTTGGCCATCAGCGCCGCGAGCAGGACGTCGCGGTAGACGGAGCGGCTCTCCGCGATGACACCCCAGAACCAGTGGCGCTTGGGCGCGGTGCCTGGATTCGGAGTGCGCGTGTCGAGTTGCTCGGTAGGGCGCAGGTAGGCAAGCACACCCTGGTATTCGGCTGACACCTGCGCCAGGGGAACCCACACGGGGCCGGCCTCCAGTTCCGGATAGATGACGCGGACGCTCTGTCGATCGGGATCAACAGCAAGCAGCACGCACGCGCGCTCCGCTCGCATCATGACGATGGCCGGCAACAGCGCTTCCCTTGCTGACGCCAGGTCTTGCCGTACCAGCCGGCAGTCGAGGTTGGCCCGGCGCGACGCGCGAGAAAGCAGGCTGGGCGAGAGTCGTCCGTTCTCCGTGGGCAAGCCCGACATCAATGCGTCGCGCGTGGCTTGAATTCCGTGTGTGCGGGCCACGATCATCAGGCACGAGAGCAACGCGTCGCCGACGTCCGGAATGGGATCGAGGGTGGCGGAATGCACATTCGGGGACATGGGTGCCTCTTCCAACGGGTTGTGTCGTTGTGCGACGTGAGTGAATGTACGAACCCCTCGCGCCAGCCGCCTCAGAGAGGCCTGTTCATTTCCTGGGTGAAATCTCCCGGGTCTGGACACCCTGGCGGCCTCGAGGCTCCTCGGTCCCCGCGCCCCTTCGTCCCGACAGAAATCCCTCCTGTCACCGTCAGCGTTGCGGAACGGCCGCCGCTGAAGAACCATGGCTTCTCTTGAGGAAACAGGGGCGTCCATGCCTGAATTGGCAGAGTTCAAGGCACTTCGGAAACCGGGCAGACCGTTGGCGCTTGACGTCCAGGAGGCGCCAAGGCGGTTGCGGACTTCCCTTGCCAAAATGCGGCCGGCGCAGTTCATGACCGCTTGCGTCGTCGCCTGCCTGGCACCTGCATCGACTTCGGCGCAGACCGCCTACGGCGTGCCCTCGGCCGCCGTTGCAGCTCGCCCCGTGCCGGCTATCCGCAGTATCGTCTCGGATTGGACGCGGATGCTGGCTGCCATCCACTCCTTGTCGGACCGCGACAAGGTTGCCGCCGTTCAGAATTTCTTTGCCCACGCCCTTCTGTTTGGCAGCGACGAGACTGTTTGGGGCCGCAAGGAGTATTGGGCGACGCCCGCCGAATTCATGGGCCGGGGGCGCGGTGACTGCGAGGATTTCGCGATCGCGAAGTACGTCAGCCTCCGCATGGTCGGTGTGCCCGCAGACCAGCTCCGCCTGTTGTACGTCCACGCGCAGGTGGGCGGCGGCAAGCCCGCACCACACATGGTTCTGGGCTTCTACCCCGGCGTTGGCGAAGAACCTCTCATCCTCGACAACATGGTGGACAGCATCCGGCCATTGTCCGCCCGAGCGGACTTGGCCGTCGTGTACAGCTTCAACACCCGCAATCTCTGGATCGGCGTGGCCCAGGAGCCCTCCGCCTCGCCCACTGCGCGCATCTCCCGCTGGCGCGATCTCCTCTTTCGGATGCGGCAGGAAGGTTCCCTTGCCGCTTGGTCGCCATCGCAGATGGCAGAGGCAACGGTCTGGGCGGCGCATTCGCGATCTGAACACTGACACCGGGAGGCGCCCGATCCGGCGCATGCTTCCTGGGTAGAAGGGGACGAAGGTACCAATGGTCTGGGACACTTCGGCCATGCGCGCTCACTAAGACTCTTCTAGAGTTCCTCTGCATGAGGAACGCAGTCAATCGCCATCACGCATTGCACTCCCGCTCACCCAGGGAGGAAGCTCGCTTGGAGCTGGTCGCCCTTGCCGCAGAGGTGGCGACGGTCGCTGCCCGCTCGCGCGAGCGGCGTATCCAAACAATCAATGAGGAAGACCTTGAGAAGAGGTGCTGCGCTCTCGAGGAAACCGCCGCGCGGTGGTTATGGGTTGGCACCGACTTCGAGCAACTTTCCGACATCGAAATCGCCGATGCGGTCAAAGAGCTGCGGATGAGTCAACGCGAAGCCGTCCGATTGATGGATTTCGAGGCCGAGGCGGAAGTGCGCCATTCTGTCAAGGAACTGAAGCGACTCCTGAACGCATTCGTCTCAAGGATGGCTGCGTAGCCACATGCCTCTGGGCGGTTTTGCGGACTGGCGAACCCTCAGGATCCGCGACTGCTCGTGGCACGGTTTAGATAGAGCCAAACAATTTAACTTTCAGGCACATGTCCCAGGCGCCCGATTCTCAGTTGATTGAGGCTCAGTTCCTCGCTGCGATCCGTGCGGACGATATCGACGCCCTGAACAGATTAGTTCTCCGTCATGGCACGGAGATCGACCTCGTGTATGAATATGCGGGGCGCACCACGCAGGTGGAAGTCCAGGGCTCCCCGCTTGCAGTGGCCGCTTGCCTGAAGAAGGACCTGCTTGCCGCTTTCCTGGTCCGCAAGGGGGCGAACCACGGCTATGCCCTTCACATCTGCAGGACGGCGACCTTTACGCACGCGCAGTCGGTGGTTCCCATGCAACTGGCTGCCCATTTCGGCTTGCCCAGGCTGTGCAGCGCCTTGATGGATGCTGGGTGCGTCGACTGGCTGGAGCATAACTACAGCGAGGATTCCGACGCGGGATACAGCGAAACGGATCCGTTGCTGTTGACTTTATTGTCCAATCAACACGGAATGAACCTCATCGAAACGGGGGGTGTCTTTCGCGGCACATTCGGAAGCCGATTCATCGAAGTGGTCGGCCGCCCTGGAGACTTTCAGGTCATCGTTGACCACGAGCTGCAGAGACAGAGCCTCGCAAGCATCAAAGGGGCACTGGAGTGGCTCTGGGAGAGCTGGGGGCTGGCCGAGTTGACGGAGCACTCGACATTTCGCAACGGTGCTCACCATCACGCGCGGCGAAATGAAATGTACTCCGCGAACAGCGCAGGTTGCGCAAGTGAGCCCGGCTCAAAAGCGAAAGCCCTGGAAGGTCGGCCGACCAGACAGGGCTTTCTCACCACGACGTTGAATCCTGGCTAGGAAGAAATTTATCGAGCCAGGCGCGACCCGTGTATTTGTCGCTGACAAGCGTCGACCCAAGCGCGACAGAAGGTTCCGCATTCGAAGGACCGCGGCATCGACGCGGCGGTGTCATCTGGCAATGACGGAGTTGCTGTGGGCCCGGAAGAAGCCGAAAGAATTCGCCGAACCTCTGCGGCGAGTTAGCGCATTGGCTCCAAAGCATCCATTTCGATCCTGAGTCGGGACGCCGAGTGAGGTGGGCCGTTAGATTTTGCTTCCCCCTACACCACTGGAGTCCGAAGAATGAGAATGAGATCGTTGGCTGCAACCTGCGCGCTGGCGGGATTGGCAGTTGGAAACCTCGCGCACGCGTCGGTCGTGCCGATCGAACAGAGCATCACGCTGACCAACCCGACCGGGTCGCTGGTCTACAACATCGCCACCAATGGCCAGGCGAACGTCGGCACGACCAGCTACTACGAGCTGATCGTGGATTCCTCGTGGGCCACGCAGCCGACCAAGTTCACCACCTTCTCGACCGAGCCCCTGGGCACCAACGCCTCGTACTCGCTGTTCACCGACACGAACTCGGGCACGCTGGCCGGCAACACCGGTGCGCTGCTGACCAGCTGGACGCAGCAGGACGTTCCGGGCAACAACCTGGTGCCGTTCTTCAGCTACCTGCTCACGGCCGGGCAGTACGTCCTGCAGATCAACACCCTGCCGGGCCAGATGAACGTCTCGACGAACATTGCCGCCGTGCCGCTGCCGGGGGCGCTCTGGCTGTTCGGCTCCGCGCTGCTCGCCTTCCTGGGAGTCTCGAGCCGCCGCAAGCTCTGAGCGAAGGGAAGCGAGGAAAGGGTGGAGGGGCGCACGGTGTGCGCCCCTTCTGTTTGGGGCCGGCGCCGCAGGGCCGACGCTCACCTGGATGGGCTCGATCGGGCTCTATCGCCACGGCACGGGCGTCGCCAGAATGGGGCCAGCCGTCAGCGACTTTCCTTCTGGTTACATCAAGGGGGGAGCTTCGAGCCGTGTGGCCCCATCGACTGTCCTTCGCGTCCTATCATCGATCGATGTTGGGGGAAGACCTGCGCGCGAAGCAGCCCGCGCCTGTCGATGCCGAGCGCGACGGGCCGCCCGGTCCTGCGCAGCCGAACGGCGTGGACCCGATCGAGACCCGGCAATTCAGGTCGGGCGAACTGCCCGCGCATGAACTGCGCCGCAAGATCGAATGGCTGGGCCTTCCCTACTTCGAAAGCCGGCCGTTCCCCTGGCTGGTGGCGGTGTTCAGCGTGACAGGACCCGCCAGCCAGCTCGACGAGCTGCGTTCGCGCCTCGAGGCGGCTGCCTGGAACTGGTGGGAATAGGGCCGCTGCACGGAATCCGCCGCGCGCATGCGGCCCAGGGACAGGAGTGGTTCAGGCCGCGGGGGAGGCTGGCTGCGAACCCGGCCGCATGCCGGCCAGCCAGGCCGTGAAAGCGCCCGATTCGGCCTTGTCGAACACCGCATCGGCGCCGAGGTTCAGGCAGTGCTGGCGCACGCCCGGCGACACGTAGCCGCTGAAGACGGCGACCTGGCCGGTGGCCGAAGTACGCCTTGCATGCTGCAGCACCCCCATGCCCGAGCCCTGCGCCAGGACGAGGTCGATGATGGCCACGTCCCATCCTCCGACGTTTTCTTCCAGCCAGAGCCGCGCCTCGGCCTCCGTCGATTCGATCCGCACGACCTGCAGGCCACCGACGAAGGAGAACAGCTCCGTCATCAGGACATGGATGCTCTTCAGGTCTTCCACCAGGAACACGCGCAACGACATTGATCCGTCCTCTCGGTCCAGGCCAGCCCGTTCCATGGCCAGGCGGCGCATCGGCCGCTGGCTTGAATGAAGTCGAGGGCCATTGCGCCATGAAGAGGCGCGCGATGCCGCAGGACGAAGCCGGCATCGCGTGTGCGCGGGCGCCGAGGCAGCGCGCCCGTCGTGCGGGTTGCGGCTTCAGTACCCCATGCGCAGCATGCCCTGGCTGGTGCCGCTCACCTTGCCCTCGCGCAGCCAGTCGACGGTGGCCTGGAACAGCAGGCGGCGGTTCTTCTCCCACATGGCGTTGTGCGAGGAACAGGCGAGGTCGACGAACACCTTGCTGTCGCCGCCCCAGTCCTCGTACAGCTCGCGCACGCGCTGAGGGTCGACCTGCTTGTCGTGCTCGCCGGCGATCATCAGGAAAGGCACGCGCACGCGGGAAACGGTCGCCTTGTTGAAGCCCCAGGTGGGCACCGAAGGCGCGCGGCGCACGCCCGGTCCCCACTTGGCCCCCACGGGATCCGATTCGAGCATCTCGTCGAACAGGTCCTTCGCCGCAGCGGGTTCGTACTGGCCGGAGCAGCCGACCTGCCGGTCCCAGTTGGCCAGGAAGTCGGAGCGCGACTGCACGGTCACCGTCCCGTCGATGCGCGGCAGCGGCCTCGGCTCCTCGGATGCGGAGTTGCGCGTGTACGCCGGCGCCAGGACGGCGATGCGGTCGACCTTCTCCGGATGAAGCGCGGTGTAGCCGGCGATGCGCGGGCCGCCTTGCGACCAGCCGACGAAGGACACGCGCTCGACGCCGCGCAAGGCACGGACGAAATCGACGGCGGCGTCGATGTCCTTCCAGTCCGAGCCCATGGTGGTGATCGCGGTGGCCTGCGAGGGCTCGCACGGCGCGGGGATGACGCCCGGGACGAAGCGCGCCTGCTGCTGCCTGGCCACGTTGCAGGCGTCGGCCATCGCGGCCGGCCGGGTCGAACGGCCGTAGCCGGTCATGTCCACGGCGAACACGTCGAAGCCGGCCTGCGCCACGGCCGCGAGCCAGCTGTAGTCAGGACGCCGCGAGTCGAAGGAGACCTCGGCCGGGGTTCCCGCCCCGTGCACGAACAGCACGACGGGCCGCGCTCCCCGCGCGACGGTCGCGCCCGGCGCCAGTTCGCGCAGGTAGATCTGGACCTCCTGGCCGGCGATCGCGGGCGCGGTGGAGGTCACGCGGACGCGATGTTCCGTCGCGACCAGCCCCGCGGGCGGGGTCGGCGAAGAAGAGGCACAGGCACCGGCGAGGCAGGCCGCGGCAAGGCAGGCGGGGAGGCAAAGGCGCACGGGGATCTCCTGGGATGGGCGCATGGAGCTTTCCGCCGGCCCGTGCGCATGTCATCGGTACAAACGTGCACGCCATAAGTCTGCAGGGAAGGGCGGCCGGCCAGTCACGGGCTCCAGGGGAGCCGCCTCACTGCCGTGCGGTAAGATCTCGCCGCTCCCTGACCGCGAACGGGCTTTGCCCCGCGGGCGGCGGCACGCGGAAGCCCGGCGGAGCTCGCCCCCCACGCAGCCCGTCCACATGAAAAGAGTCGCAATCCTCCAGTCGAACTACATCCCTTGGAAGGGCTACTTCGACATGATCGCCGCGGTCGACGAGTTCATCCTGTACGACGACATGCAGTACACGCGGCGCGACTGGCGCAACCGCAACCAGGTCAAGACGCCGCAGGGCGTGCAGTGGCTCACGGTGCCGGTGGAGGTCAAGGGCAAGTACCACCAGACGATCCGGGAGACCCGCATCGTCGGCACCGACTGGGCCCTCGATCACTGGAAGACGCTCAGCCAGAACTACCGCCGAAGCGCGCACTTCGACGAGATCGCGCGCTGGCTCGAGCCGCTGTACCTGGAGTGCGAAGAGCAGGGGCTGTCCCAGCTGAACCGGCGGTTCATCGAGGCCATCTGCGGCTACCTGGGAATCCGCACGCGCATCACCAATTCCTGGGACTACACCCTGGCCGATGGCAAGACGGAACGGCTGGCGAGCCTGTGCCAGCAGGCCGGTGCGACCGAATACGTGTCCGGCCCCGCGGCCCGCGACTACGTGGACCCGTCCGTGTTCGAGCGCGCGAACATCGAACTGACCTGGTTCGACTATGCGGGCTATCCGGAATACCCGCAGCTGTGGGGCCCGTTCACGCACTACGTGACCATCCTCGACCTGCTGTTCAACTGCGGTCCCTCCGCATCGCACTCCATGAGGTACGTGCCGCGATGAAGCTCTCCGTCGTCGCCACCCTCTACCAGTCGGCGCCCTACCTGCAGGAGTTCCACCGCCGCGTCACGGAGGTCGCGCGCGCGTTCGCCGGCGACAGCTACGAGATCATCCTCGTCAACGACGGCTCGCCCGACGACAGCCTGCAGCGCGCCCTGGAACTGATCGCCAGCGACACTCACCTGGTGCTGGTGGACCTGTCGCGCAACTTCGGTCATCACAAGGCCATGATGACCGGGCTGGCGGCCTCCAGCGGCGACGAGGTCTTCCTGATCGACAGCGACCTCGAGGAGGAACCCGAGTGGCTGCCCGAGTTCGAGCGGCAGTTGCGGGAGGAGCGCGCCGACGTGGTGTACGGCGTGCAGGCGCAGCGCCGGGGAGGATGGCTGGAACGCGTGAGCGGCCGCCTGTTCTACCGCCTGTTCCGGCTGCTCACGGGCATCGCGCAGCCGGACGACATCGTCACGGCGCGGCTGATGACGCGCCGCTATGTCGACGCGCTGCTGATGCACCAGGAACGCGAGCTGAACATCGGCGGGCTGTGGGTGGAGACCGGTTTCCGCCAGTCGCGCCAGGTCGTGCGCAAGCACGCGACCAGTCCGACGACCTACACGTTCGCCAAGAAGTTCGGGCACCTGGTCACGGCCGTGACCTCGTTCAGCAGCCTGCCCCTGGTCTTCACCTTCTATTCCGGCCTCATCATTTCATTGACGGCGGCGGCGTACATCGTCCTGCTGGTGCTGCGGTACTTCTTCATCGCGATGCCGCCCGATGGCTACACCTCCATCGTTGCGTCCATCTGGCTGTTCTCGGGCCTGATCATTCTGTTCCTGGGCGTCCAGGGCATCTACATCTCCAAGATCTTCACCGAAGTGAAGCAGCGTCCCTACACGATCGTCCGGCAGATCTATCGCGGCTCGGACGCGGGAGGCTCGGCATGAGCGCGGCATCGGTCCCGGCCTCCAGCTACGGCATCCTGCGGCGGGACGTCGCCGCGTCCGCGGCCGACGAAGCGGCCGAGCAGGTGCGGCGGCTCGGATACGCCCGGTTCGACCCGGGCTACACGGCGGAGGAACTGGCGGCGATCTCGGCGGCCTTCGATGCCGCGCGCCGGGGCTACGTCGAACGGTGGACCGAGGAGCGGCTGCGCCCGCTGGACGAACTCAACACCCTGCGCGCGCTGTGCACGCACGGCGGTCCGCTCTTCGTGCAACTGGCGTCCCACCCGATGCTGCTGGCGGTGCTGGAGCGGCTCATCGCCGGGCGGTTCGTGCTGAACCAGCAGAACGGCATCATCAATCCGCCGGCGCAGGACTACAACCAGGGGGCCTGGCACCGGGACCTGCCGTACCAGCACTTCGTCTCCAGCAGCCCCCTGGCCATCAACGCCCTGTTCTGCGTCGACGATTTCACCAGCGACAACGGCGCCACGTTCGTCCTGCCGGCCTCGCACCAGGCGGCGGCCTTCCCTTCGGAGGGTTTTGTCCAAAGCAGCGCCGTGCAGGTCGAGGCCCGTGCGGGGGAATTCATCCTGCTGGACTGCATGACCTTCCATGCGGGCGGCTTCAACCGGACCGACCGGCCCCGCCGCGCGGTCAACCACGTGTACACGATCCCGTTCTTCAAGCAGCAGATCAAGCTGCCCGGGATCCTCGACGAGCAGCAGCTGTCGCCCGAGCAGAAGAGCCTGTTCGGGTTCGATTACCAGGAGCCGGCCTCCATCGGTGCCTACCTGGAGTCGCGCGTCCGATGAATGCGCTGCCACCCGGCACCGTGCTGCAGCTGATGTACCTGCAAGAGCGCTTGCAGCGGATGCGGCCGGGCCGGTTCATCGAGGTCGGCCCGGGCCAGGGCGAGGTCACCCGCCTGCTGCTGGACCTGGGCTGGTCCGGCGAGTCCCTGGACCTCGAGCCGCTCACGATCGCCGCCTTGCAGGAGCGGTTCGCGCCGGAAATAGCGGCCGGCCGGTATCGCGCCGCCTGCGAGGACGTGCTGGCGCTTCCCGAGGACGCACGCCACGCGGACCTGGTCATCTCGTGCATGGTCATGGAGCACATGGACGACGCGGCCGAGCCGCGCTTCATGCGCAAGGCCGCCAGCCTGCTGGCTCCGGGAGGCCGGATGATCGGCCTGGTGCCCGCGTCCCCGGCGCACTGGGGAATCGAGGACGACATCGCGGGCCACTGCAGGCGCTACACGCGCGAGGCCCTGCAGCGGCTGGCCGAGGCAACCGGCTGGCAGGTCGAGCATCTGTCCGGACTCACCTATCCCATGTCGAACCTGCTGCTGCCGGTGTCCAACCGCCTCGTTCGCCGCAGCGAGGATGACAAGCTGCAGCTGTCCGCGCTGGAGAGGACCCGGCTGTCGGGCCGGCGCAGCGTGAAGTACAAGACCTACCTGCCTTCCTTCCTGGGCGTGATCTCGAACCGCTACACCCTGGCTCCGCTGCACTGGCTGCAGAAGGCGTGCGGCGCCGCGCGCTCGGCCCTGGTCCTGTATTTCGAGGCGAGTCCGGGCCGGAGGACCCCTTCATGAGCAGCGGACCGAAGGACCTGATCGGCCAGGTGGCCGACTACTACCAGGACAAGCTGGCGCAGCACGGCGAGACCGCCCAGGGCGTGGACTGGAACGGCGAGGCGAGCCAGGTCCTGCGCTTCGAGCAGTTGTCGCGGGTGATCGACGCGGGCGAGGGTTTCTCGGTGAACGACCTGGGATGCGGCTGGGGCGCCTACTTCGCGTATCTCGCCGAACGCCACGCCGACTTCCGCTACGTGGGCATCGACGTGGCCGAAGCGATGGTGCAGGCGGCCACGCGCCGCTTCGCCGGCGATGCCCGGGCCCGTTTCGTGCACGGCAGCGTGCCGCCGGAGCCGGCGGACTATACGGTCGCCAGCGGCATCTTCAATGTCCGCCTGGACCGTCCGGACGACCAGTGGCGCGCGTACCTGCACGACACCCTCGACGTGCTCGACCGGAGCAGCCGCCGCGGATTCGCGTTCAACTGCCTGACCTCCTACTCCGATGCCGACAAGATGCGCGCGCACCTCTACTACGCCGATCCCTGCGCGCTGTTCGACCTGTGCAAGCGCCGTTACTCGCGCCAGGTGGCCCTGTTGCATGATTACGGTCTCTACGAGTTCACCATCCTGGTGAGGAAGCAGCCGTGAGCAAGCCCCTCGTGATCTTCGGCACCGGCGACATCGCCGAACTGGCCCACTTCTATTTCACCCGCGCCCAGCGGACGGTCGCCGCCTTCACCGTCGACGGCGCCTACGTGAAGGAGCCGTCGTTCCGCGGTCTCCCGGTCGTTCCGTTCGAGGAGGTGCAGGCCGCCCATCCGCCGGCCGCGTTCGACCTGTTCGTGGCGGTCAGCTATGCCAAGCTGAATGCCGTGCGCAAGGAGAAGTACCTGGCCGCGCTCGCCATGGGGTACCAGCTGGCCAGCTACGTCAGCGACAAGGCCACCGTCCTCAACGAAGGCCGCATCGGCGCGAACTGCTTCATCCTCGAGGACAACACCATCCAGCCGTTCGCCACCATCGGCAACAATGTGACGCTCTGGAGCGGCAACCACATCGGCCACCACTCCACCATCGCCGACCACTGCTTCCTGGCATCGCACGTGGTGGTCTCCGGCGGCGTGGAGATTGGCGAGCAATGCTTCGTCGGCGTCAACGTGACCCTGCGCGACCACGTGCGCATCGGCGCACGCTGCGTGCTCGGCGCGGGCGCACTGCTGCTGCAGGACGCCGAACCCGAGGGCGTCTACATGGGCACGGGCACCGAGCGGTCGCGCGTCCCCAGTTCGAGGCTGCGCGGAATTTGAAGCCCCGCTGGACGAAACTGGGGCGCGTCTACGCGCCGCCCGAGCATGGCCGGCATCCCAAGCTCGCCACGCATGCGGCCAACCCCCTGCCAGTGCACCTGGAAGGCGATGTCTACCGCGTGTTCTACAGCGGGCGCGATGCGCAGAAGCGGTCCTCTATCGGGGCCGTGGACATCGACATCGTCCGTCGCAGCGTGGTCCGCGACCACCACGAGCCGGTCTTCCTGCACGGGCCGCCCGGGTCCTTCTTCGCCGACGGCGTGAGCATCGGCAACTGCTATCGCGTCGGCTCGCGCCGCTACATGCTGTTCATGGGCTGGCAGGCGCCCGCCGGCGGCCAGTGGCGGGGGGACATCGGCGGACTGGAAGTGCTGCCGGACCTGGGCTTGGTGCTGGCCGGCGATGCCCCCTGGCTTGGCGCCGACGGCACCGATCCGATCAGCCTGTCCTATCCCTGGGTGAGCGAGCGGCCGGGTGGCGGCTATGACATGTGGTACGGCTCCACGCGCAGCTGGGATGCCGGCAACGGCGAGATGCTGCACGTCCTGAACCACGCCACGTCCGACGACGGACGCGCGTGGATGCGGCACGGGCTCGCGGTGCCATACGAGATCGGCCGCGCCCAGGCGTTCTCGCGGCCGACGGTCGCGCGCGCGGACGATGGCCGTGCGCTCATGTGGTTCTCCTACCGTGGTGGCAAGGGCGAGACGTACCGCATCGGGCATGCCGTGGACGACGGCGCCGGCTGGCGCCTGGCCCTGGAGGACGCGGGCATCGACGTCTCCCCGGACGGCTGGGACGCCGAGATGATCGAGTACCCCTTCGTGTTCGACCACGGCGGCGAGCGTTACATGCTTTACAACGGCAACGGCTATGGGCGAAGCGGATTCGGCCTGGCGGTCCTCGAGCATGCGTGAGGGCACGACACCGGCCGGGCGCCGTGGGGAGCTGTTGCGGTTCATCGTCGTCGGGGTGGCCAGCAACGCGGTGGGATATGGTGTCTACCTGCTGATCACCTGGCTGGGCGTGCCGCCGAAGGCCGCGATGTCGCTGATGTACGCCATCGGCGTGGGCACGGGGTTCGTGGGCAACTGGCGGTACACGTTCGCGAGCCGCACCGGCTTCCGGCACGCCGCGCCGCGCTACCTGGCCGCCCACCTGCTCGGCTACCTCGTCAACCTCGGGATCCACTTCCTGGGCGATCGGCTCGGCCTGCCGCACCAGCTTTCGCAGGCGGTGGGCATCTGCGTGGTCGCCGTGCTGCTGTTCGTGCTGTTCCGGCAGTTCGTCTTCACCGGGCCGCCGAGCCCGGCCTACCGCTGAAAAACCGATGCGCATCTGTGTCGACTGTCATGCGCGCTACGCGACTTCGCTGGAGCGCTGCCCGGACTGCGGGTTCGCGCCGCCGCGGATCGAAAGGTTCCTGGCGTTCGCCCCCGAACTCGCGCATGCCGGCGGCGGCTTCGACGCCAGCTTCTTCCCGGTGCTGGCCGGGCTGGAGGAAGGCAACTTCTGGTTCCGGGCGCGCAACCAGCTGATCCTGTCGGCTTTGAGGACCGCATGCGGCGATCGCATGGCTTCGTACCTCGAGCTCGGTTGCGGCACCGGCTTCGTCCTGGAGGCCATCCACCGCCAGTTCCCGCAGGCCGCGTTGACCGCCAGCGAGGTGTTCATCACCGGCCTGGCGTGCGCGGCGCGCCGCGTCCCGGCGGCGACGTTGGTGCAGATGGATGCCCGCAACATCCCGTTCGAAGAGGAATTCGACGCGGTCGGAGCGTTCGACGTGGTGGAGCACATCGCCGAGGACGCGATCGTCCTGCGACAGGCCTGGCAGGCGCTGAAGCCCGGCGGCTCGCTGGTGCTGACGGTGCCGCAGCACCCGTGGCTGTGGAGCGCCGCCGACACCTACGCCTCGCACGTGCGCCGCTACACGGCCGCCGGGCTGCATGCAGTGGTGCGCGGCGCCGGTTTCGAGATCCTGCGCTCGACCTCCTTCACGACCTTGCTCCTGCCGGCGATGGTCGCCTCGCGCTGGCGGTGGCGTGCCGGCACGACCTACGACCCGATGGCTGAATTCCGGATCTCTCCCGCCCTGAACCGCGCGCTGGAGCGCGTGCTCGACCTGGAGCGCAAGGCCATCGAGGCCGGCCTCAACTTGCCCGTGGGCGGTTCGCGTCTGCTGGTGGCGCGGAAACCGGCGACCGGGGAGGGCGAGCGTGCAGCGCACTGAGGAAGAGCGGATCCGTACCGCGCGCTGGCCCGGCCTGTCGGCGTGGCTGCTGCCGGCCGCGGTCTGGCTGCTGGTCGTGGCGTGGCGCCCCGCCGTGCTGGGCTTCTACCACGACGACTGGGCCACCTTGCGGCCGATGTCGGCCGACCTGGTCGCGAAGTTCATGACCGAGCAGGCCTCCCGGCCCGTCTACGGCCTGATCATGTCGGCCGCGCGCATGGCCCTGCCGGCCGAACCGCTGGCCTACCAGGTCCTGCTGGCGCTGCTGATCGCCGCATCCGCGCTGTCCATGGGGCTCCTCGGCCGCCGCATCGCGGTGCTCGCCGGCGCGGCGCCGGGTCCCGCGCGCTGGGCTGGTGCCGTCGTGGCGGCCACGTGGATCGCACTGCCCTGGACCATGGGCGTATCGGTCTGGCCCACTCCCTTTCCCGCGCAGGTGAGCGTCGTGGCGTTCTGCGCCATCGCGCTGGCGGTCCTGAGCGACGTGCCGCTGCGAAGCAAGCTGCTCACGGCGCTGCCGATCTTCCTGGGAGCCTCCCTGATCTCGGAGCTGTTCTGGCTCAGCTTCCTGCCGGTGTTGCTCATCCTGCTGGCGACCGGTTCCCGCTGGATCGACCGCGACAGGATCCGGCAGGCCGTGGTCCTGGGCATCGGCTTCGTCGCCGTGCAGGGGCTGCTCGTGCTGCAGAACCGTCTCTGGGTGCTGCTGGGCATCGGCATCAACCGCTCCTTCAACGCGGCGTGGCCCGACACGGCGTGGCTCAGCCTGTCGCTGGTGCCTTCGGAGTTCGCGAAGGCCGTGCTCTTCCCCGGGGCCGCATGGGCGCTGCTGGCGGGCATGCTGGGCGTGGCCGTGGTCGGTGCGGCGCTGGCCGGGCGCCTGCGATTCGTCGCGGTCACGCTGCTGGCGATGGCGGCCGGGATGCTGCTGTCCCTGCTGCTGTTCGCGCTGGCCGGCTACCGGGTCGAATCGCTCGGCGTCTTTTCCCGGACCACGACGGTCATCAGCGTCTGGCTGTGCCTCCTGCCCGCGCTGGTGGTGGCCGGGGCTGCCGGCCGCCTCGCCGCGCTGCGCGGCGCCAGCGTGCTCCTGATGCTGCCGCTCGTGGCGCTGCTGGCGGTGTCGACGGTGCGGAACACCGAAGCCTGGATCACAAGCTGGCGCTTCGAGCAGGCGCTCCTGGACAGCCTGCCGGTCGAACGACTGCGGCAGGCCAAGCCGGGCGCGTTCCTGCTGATCGATGCCCAGAAGCCGGAAGGCGCGGTCGAGGGCCTCGAAGCTTTCTGGGACACGTCCGGTGCGGTCTACCTCCGCCATCCCGAGTTGCGCGGCGTCTTCACGCCGCTGGCGTACCGCTACATGGCGACGGCGGCGGACGTGGGCAAGAAGCTGACGACCTGGACCGGGACGGAAGTGGTGCAGGCCTGGTGCCACTCGCCGGGCACGCCTCTGTGGTCGCTGCCTGCCAGCGCCGAAGTCTACGTATGGAGCTATCCTGCCCGTCAGCTGGTGCGCCTGGACGCGCCGGCGACCCTGGGATGCAAGCCGGCAGCGAAATGAGGACGATGATGGAAAGAAAGATTCCGTTCAACCAGCCGTACATGACCGGCAAGGAGCTGTTCTACATCTCCCGGGCCCACTTCAACGGGACGCTGGCAGGCGACGGTCCCTTCACCAAGCAGTGTCACGCCTGGCTGGAGCGCAAGACCGGCAGCGCCAAGGCCCTGCTCACGCATTCCTGCACGGCGGCGCTGGAGATGGCCGCGCTGCTGCTGGACATCCAGCCGGGCGATGAAGTGATCATGCCCTCGTACACCTTCGTCTCGACGGCGAATGCCTTCGTGCTGCGGGGCGGCGTGCCGGTGTTCGTGGACATCCGCGAGGACACCCTCAACCTGGACGAGCGCAGGATCGAGCAGGCTATCACGCCGCGGACGCGGGCCATCGTTCCGGTGCACTACGCCGGCGTGGCCTGCGAGATGGACACGATCATGGGATTGGCGAAGACGCACCGTCTCAGCGTGGTGGAAGACGCGGCCCAGGGCGTCATGTCGACATACAAGGGACGCCCGCTCGGCGGCATCGGCCACCTGGGCGCCTACAGCTTTCACGAAACCAAGAACGTCATTTCCGGCGAAGGCGGCGCCTTGCTGGTGAACGACGCCGCAAAGGCGCAGCGGGCGGAGATCATCCGCGAGAAGGGCACCGACCGCGGCCGCTTCTTCCGGGGCGAAGTGGACAAGTACACGTGGCAGGAAGCGGGCTCCTCCTTCCTGCCGGGCGAACTGATCGCCGCCTTCCTGTGGGCGCAGCTGGAGGAAGCCGAACGGATCACCGAGCAGCGCCAGGCGGCCTGGCAGCACTACCACGACCTGCTGGCGGACGCCGAGGCGAAGGGCCGGCTGCGGCGGCCGCGGGTGCCGCCGGAATGCACGCACAACGCCCACATGTACTACGTGCTGCTGGCGCCGGGGACCGACCGCCACGGCGTGCTGCAGCGGATGAAGGACGACGGGATCAACGCCGTCTTCCATTACGTCCCGCTGCATTCGTCGCCGGGTGGCCTGCGCTACGGGCGCGCCGCCGGTTCGCTCGAACGGACCGACGACCTGTCGGAGCGCCTGATCCGGCTGCCGCTCTTCCTGGGCATCACGCCGACGGCACAGGCGATGGTGGTCGACAGCCTGCTGCAGGCCATCGCCAGGGAATCCGGGCGAAGCTGAAGGCGGGCGGGCGGAATCAGGCCGCCAGCGCTTCCTCCGCCTGCATGCCCGGCGCCATCTCGCCCCCCAGCGCCTCGAGCAGCTCGGGAATCAGCTGCGACAGTTCGCCCGTCAGGATCGCGGCATTGGCGTCGAAGTTGTCGTCGTTCTTGCCCTTCGCGTCCTCGGATTCCTTCAGCACCACGTCCAGCATCTTCAGCTTGCGGATCTGGCCGGCTTCGCTCAGCACGAAGGACACGCGGTCGTTCCAGGTCATGGCCAGCTGCGTGGGCACCTTGCCGGCCGCGATGTGCTGCGCGATCTCGTCGATGTCCAGCGTGTGGCGCGCGTAGCGCACCGACGACTTCTGCTCGTCGGCCGTCTTCAGCTCGCAGTCGCGGTCCACCGTGAAGTGCCACGGCGACTCGCGGGTGGCCAGCCAGTGCGCCATCGATGCGGCCGGCGAGGTCTGCGTGTGCACCAGCTGCAGGTCGAGCGACGGCGAGCCGCCGGGGACTTCCAGCAGCGCGGCCAGCAGCGAGGACACGATGCGGTCGGCCGCGCCGAGGCTGGCGGCGTCCACCACCAGCATGCGGCTCTTCGGGTCGAGCCAGAGCAGGGTGGTGGTGCGCTTGCTGAAGGCGCGCGGCAGCAGGTCCAGCAGCACTTCCTCCTTGAATTCCCTCTTCAGCTTGGAGGGCACGCGTTCGTTGCCGGTTTCCTGCTGGTAACGCTCGATCTTCTCGTCGACCGCCGCCTTCACGGCGGAGGACGGCACCGCGCGCTTTTCGCTGCACAGCTTCAGGATCAGCTGGCCGCCCACGACTTCGGCGAGCACCTTGCTCTTGTTGCCGCGCGGCGGCACCCAGCCGGTGGATTCGGCCTGCGTGGGGCCGCAGGGGACGAAGCGTGCCTTGTGAAGGACGCGCTCGAGGGCGTCGGGGTCGGGCAGGACGAAGTCCTCGGCGATGCGGAAGAAACAGGCGCTCTTGAACATGGGGGTCGGCGATGCTTTCGTCAGGCGGGCAAAAGGCAGGGATTCTAGTCGGCGGGTAGACTGCCGCCGGTGCACATGCGGACGGAAGCGAGGGGAGAACAGGCGGCGGCGCGCGACGGCCTGCCGGTGCCCCAGCGGTACGGGGCGATGGCGGCCATCATCCTGGGCATCGCGCTGTCGGTCCTGGACAGCACCATCCTCAACCTCGCGCTGCCCGACATCACGCGCCACTTCGGCGCGTCGCCGTCCGCGGCGGTGTGGGTGATCAACGCCTACCAGCTCGCCATCCTTTCGCTGCTGCTGCCGTGCGCGCACCTGGGCGAGCGCGTGGGCTACCGGCGCGTGTACATCGTGGGACTGGCCGTGTTCACGCTCGCATCGCTGGCCTGCGTGCTGGCGCCATCGCTGCTGGCGCTCGCGCTCGCGCGCGCGGTGCAGGGCCTGGGCGCCGCGGGGATGATGGCCGTGAACGCCGCACTGGTGCGCTTGACCTATCCGTCGAACGTGCTCGGTCGCGGCATCGCACTGAATTCGGTGGTGGTCGCGACGGCCTCCGTGGCCGGCCCCAGCATCGCGGCCGTGGTGCTGTCCATCGCATCGTGGCCCTGGCTGTTCCTGATCCAGCTGCCGCTGGGCATCGGGGTGCTGGTGCTGGCGCACCGGGCCTTGCCGCACAACACGGCGTCGCCGTCGAACGCGCGACTGGAGTTGGTCGACGTGCTGCTGAACATGGCGATGTTTTCGCTGGTGTTCCTGGCCGCCGATGCCTTCGGGGCGCGCCGCGGCGCGGCGCCCGATGGGCAGCGGATCGCGGTCGCCCTGGGCTTGCTGCTGGCGGGCGTGGCGGTCGGCTGGATCTACCTGCGGCGGCAATGGCGGCAGCCGGCGCCGCTGTTCCCGGTGGACCTGCTGCGCATCCCGATCTTCGCGCTGTCCATGTGCACCTCGGTGACCGCCTTCGCCGCGCAGACGCTGGCCTTCATCGCGCTGCCCTTCCTGCTGCTGGAAGGGCAGGGCCGCGGCCACTTCGAGGCCGGACTGCTGATCACCGCGTGGCCGGCGGCGATCGTGCTGACGGCGCCGTTCGCGGGCCGCATGATCCACCGCGTTCCAGGCGGGCTGCTGGGGGGCATCGGCCTCGCCTTGCTGGCCACGGGGCTCGCGCTGTGCGCCGTGCTGCCCGATGCGCCGGCCGCCTGGCGGATCGCAGCGCCGCTGGCGCTGTGCGGTATCGGGTTCGGCCTGTTCCAGTCGCCCAACAACCACACGATCGTCACCACTGCGCCGCTGCGCCGCGCGGGTGCCGCGAGCGGCATGCTGGGCACCGCGCGGCTGACGGGCCAGTCGCTCGGCGCGGTGCTGCTCGGATTGATCTTCAGCGTGGCCGGGGTGCGCGAAGGTGGACCCGCGATCGCGCTGGGCCTGGCGGCCGCACTGGCGGGCGCATCGGCGGTGTTCAGCCTGCTGCGCCTGCGCGCGTGACGCTCAGCGCCGCTGGTACTGGGTGGCGCCGAACAGGACCTCGCGCGCCTTGTCGTCGGTGATCGGCTTGCGCAGGTCCGCCAGCACCTTCACGCCCCGCTGCACCGCCGGCCGCGCCGCGATGGTGTCGAACCAGCGCTGCAGCTGCGGGTACTCCTCCATCACCACGCCCTGGTTCTGCCAGCTGCGCAGCCAGGGGAAGGTGGCGATGTCCGCGATCGAATACTCGGCGCCGCCCAGCCATTCGCTTTGCGCGAGGCGCTTGTCGATCACGCCATAGAGGCGGCGCGCCTCGTTGGAGTAGCGGTCGATCGCGTAGGGAATCTTTTCGGGCGCGTACATGCGGAAGTGGTGCGCCTGTCCCAGCATCGGGCCGACGCCGCCCATCTGGAACATCAGCCACTGCAGCACTTCGTACTTCGCGCGGTCGCCGGCCGGCAGGAAGCGGCCCGTCTTCGCGGCGAGGTACACAAGGATGGCGCCGGACTCGAACAGCGAGATCGGCGCGCCGTCCGGGCCGTGCGGATCGACCAGCGCGGGGATCTTGTTGTTGGGACTGATCGCCAGGAAGTCGGGCCGGAACTGCTCGCCCGCTCCGATGTTGACGGGGATCGCCTCATACGAAAGGCCACATTCCTCCAGCATCACATGGACTTTGTGCCCATTCGGTGTGGGCCAGGAATACACCTTGATCTTCTCCACGTTGTAACCTCCTGTTTCACTCCATAATGCCGGCACTTTAGGCCAATCCGACCGCGCATGTTCGACAGCATCAAGAAGGCCTTTCACCGACGGGCCGCAGCGCACGACGACAACGCGTCATCGCACTCGCGCCACGGGCCGGTGTCCGAATGGGCCGCATCGCGCGGCATGACCTTTTCGGGCGGCACGCTGGGCAGCACGATGGCGATGCAGGGGAAGGTCGGAGGCCGCAACTGGCGCATGGAGCTCGGACGGCCTTCGCGCGATTACGTCGCCGGGGAAGAACTGCGGGCGCGCGCCGAACTGGGCGTGTACGACGACGTCGGCGCGATGATCATCAACCGGCCGCTCAAGGATGCCCTGGAGCGCCGGGCCTACAGCATGATCACGGACACCCTGCAGACCACGGCCGATCCCCGCCTGCCGGAAGAGATGCGCTGGCTGGCCATGTACGACGAGATCGGCTGGGAGGGCCCGCCCGCGGCCTTCTGGGATCGCTACGCCGTGCTGTCGGACAAGCGCGAAAACGCGCTCGCCTGGGTCGACGACGCGCTCGTTTCGCTGCTGATGGACTGGCCCGATCCGCAACCGCTGGCGACCGTGCCCTTCATGGTCGTGCTGCAGCGGAGCAAGTGCTACATGCGCATGCAGTTCATGCCCGCGGGCACCCGCACGCTCGACCACGCCAGCGACGTGTTCGTGGCGGCTTGCGAGAGCGCGCTGGACGCCTTCAGGAAATGAGCGAGCCGCCCATGCGGGCGGCCCCTGCTTCCCCTCACGCGCCGCGCGTGACGGCCGGCTCCGCGTCCTTGCCGTAGGCGCCGTACTTGCCCAGCTCCCACTTGGCGATGGCATTGCGGTGCACCTCGTCCGGGCCGTCGGCGAAGCGCAGGGTGCGCGCGTTGGCATAGGCCTGCGCGAGCGGGAAGGCGCCGGAGACGCCGCCGCCGCCGTGCACCTGCATCGCCCAGTCGATCACCTGGCAGGCCATGCTCGGAGCCACCACCTTGATCATCGCGATCTCGGTCTTGGCGGCCTTGTTGCCGGCCACGTCCATCATCCAGGCGGCCTTGAGCGTGAGCAGGCGCGCCATGTCGATCTTGCAGCGCGCCTCGGCGATGCGCTCCTGCGTCACGGTCTGCTGGGCGACGGTCTTGCCGAAGGCGACGCGCGAGGACGCGCGGCGGCACATCAGTTCCAGGGCGCGCTCGGCCAGGCCGATCAGGCGCATGCAGTGGTGGATGCGGCCCGGGCCGAGGCGGCCCTGCGCAATCTCGAAGCCGCGGCCTTCACCCAGCAGGATGTTGCCGGCCGGCACCTTGACGTTCTCGAAGTACATCTCGGCGTGGCCGTGCGGTGCGTCGTCGTAGCCGAACACGTCCAGCGGCCGCACGATGCGGATGCCGGGCGAGTCCGCCGGGATCACGATCATGCTCTGCTGCGAATGGCGCGGCGCGTCCGGGTCGGTCTTCCCCATCGTGATGTAGACCTTGCAGCGCGGATCGGGCGCGCCGGAGATCCACCACTTGTGGCCGTTGACGATGTAGTGGTCGCCCTGGCGCTCGATGCGCGTCTGGATGTTGGTGGCGTCAGACGATGCGACCTCCGGCTCCGTCATAGCGAAGGCCGAACGGATCTCCCCTTCCAGCAGGGGCTTGAGCCAGCGCGCCTTGATCTCGTCGGAGCCGTAGCGGGCGATCGTTTCCATGTTGCCCGTGTCGGGCGCGGAGCAGTTGAACACCTCGGACGACCATGGCACGCGCCCCATGATCTCGGCCAGCGGCGCGTATTCCAGGTTCGTGAGGCCGGCCCCCTTGTAGCCGGAGGCCTGCGCGGTGTCCACGGGCAGGAACAGGTTCCACAGGCCGGCCGGGCGCGCCTTCTTCTTCAGGTCCTCGATGATGGGGATGGGTGACCAGCGCTTGCCCGCATCGGTGTTCTCCTGCAGCTGCTTCTTGTACGTGCCCTCGTTCGGGTAGATGTGCTCGTCCATGAACTTCTGCAGGCGCGCCTGGAGTTCCTTGGTCTTGGCGGGGTAGTCGAAGTCCATGTGCTATCTCTCCTCGGTGAAACGGGATCAGGCCTTTTGCGCGAAGGACCACGCGAGTTCCGCCATCGGCCGCGCGCCGGCGGCCGAGGCCACGGCCTGCGCGCTCGATGCGGTGCCGGCCTCCACCCGCTTGGCGATGCCCTGCAGGATGGCGGCGATGCGGAACAGGTTGTAGGCCAGGTAGAAATTCCAGTCGGCCTTCAGTTCGTCGACCGTGGCCAGGCCGGTGCGCTCGCAGTAGCGGCGCATGTAATCCTCTTCGGCCGGGATGCCGAGCGCGGCGAGGTCCAGCCCGCCGATGCCGCGGCCCGGGTGCGGGATGTGCCAGGCCATGCAGTGGTAGCTGAAGTCCGCCAGCGGATGGCCCAGCGTGGACAGCTCCCAGTCCAGCACGGCGACGATGCGCGGCTCGGTGGCGTGGAACATCACGTTGTCCAGGCGGTAGTCGCCGTGCACGATCGAGACCTTGGACTCGTCGCGCGCCGCCGGCGGGATGTGCGCCGGCAGCCATTCGACCAGCTTTTCCATGTCCGGGATCGGCTGGCTCATGGGGCCGGCGCCGTCGGCGGAGGCCTTGTACTGCTTGCTCCAGCGGCCGATCTGGCGGTCGAAGTAGTTGCCCGGCTTGCCGTAGCCCGCCAGGCCGCGCTCGGCGAACTTCACGGTGTGCAGTGCCGCGATGACGCGGTTCATTTCGTCGTAGATCTCGCCGCGCTGCGCCGGCGTCATCTCCGGCAGCGCCTGGTCCCACAGCACGCGGCCTTCCATGCACTCCATGATGTAGAAGGCGCGCCCGATCACGGACTCGTCCTCGCACAGGCCGTACATGCGCGGCACCGGCACGCCGGTGCCGTGGAGGCCGCTCATGACGGCGAACTCGCGCTCGATGGCGTGCGCCGAGGGCAGCAGCTTGGCGACGGGCGCGGGCTTGGACCGCATCACGTAGTTGCGCCCGGGCGTGAGCAGCTTGTAGGTGGGATTGGACTGGCCGCCCTTGAACATCTCCACAGTCACCGGGCCGCGGAAGCCTTCGATGTTCTTTTCCAGCCAGGCCGTGAGCGCGGCCACGTCGAAGGCGTGCTGGTCGGACACCGCGCGGGTGCCGACGAAATGCTCATAAGTGTCGGTCATCGCTCGGTGTCCGATTCGATGATGCGCATGAGGGCGTCGCGGTTGCGCACGACCAGCCCGCCCGGCTCGATGCGGATCACTTCCTCGCGCTCCATCTGCTTGAGTTCCTGGTTGACGCGCTGGCGCGAGGCGCCCAGCAGCTGCGCCAGTTCCTCCTGCGCCAGGTGCAGTCCGATGCGCACCTCGCCGCCGTCGGCCAGCGACGGGACGCCGTAGCTGCGCACCAGGTGCGCCAGCTGCTTGGCCAGGCGTGCGCGCAGCGGCAGCGTGTTCAGGTCCTCGACCAGGCCGAACAGCGTGCGGATGCGGCGGGCGTGCAGGCGCAGCAGCGCCTCGTACAGCTCGACGTGCTGGGACAGGATCTTCTGCACGTCGGCGCGCGAGACCATCATCATGGTGGTGTCCCCGTGCGCATAGGCGTCGTGCGTGCGGCGTTCGCCGTCGAACATTGCGACGTCACCGAACCAGATCCCCGGCTCGACGTAGGTCAGCGTGACCTGCTTGCCCGTGATGGAGGTGGAGCTCACCCGCACCGCGCCGCGCGCCACGCCGCTCCATGACTCGGCCGGATCGCCGCGCGCGCAGATCAGCTCGCCGTCCTTGTAGCGTTTGACGTAGGCACATCGGAGGATGTCGTGGCGAAGCGAGGGCGAAAGGGAAGAAAACCAGCGGCCGTTGTTGATCGCTGCGCGTTCTTCAATGGTAAGAATGGGGTCGTCCATGGTCTGTCTTGTGAGCGACTGGCGCTCGGCGCGATTGTCGCGTGCGGGACCCTTCAGGAGTAGCGGGGTTTCTGCTTGGTGAGGAAGGCCTGGATGCCGATGCCGCCGTTGGCATGGTGCAGGTTGCGCACGAAGTGGTCGCTTTCGCTGGCGAGCTGCTGCGTCAGGGTGGCGGTGGCCGCGTCGTTCACCAGTTCCTTGATGCTGGCCAGGGCATTGGGCGCGCGCTCGTTCAGGCGTCCTGCCAGGGCCAGTGCCTCATCCAGCGCGCCGCCGGCGGTCACGACACGGTTGACGATGCCCAGCTGGTGCAGCCGGGCCGGCGCGATGCGTTCGCCGCCCATCAGCAGTTCGCTGACGAGCTGGCGGGGCAGGGCGCGCGCCAGGCTCCAGGTGCCGCCGCCATCGGGCGACAGCGCAACGCTGCTGTAGGCCATCACGAACACCGCATCGTCGGCCGCGACGATGAAGTCGCAGGCCAGTGCCAGCGAGAAGCCGGCGCCGGCGGCGGCGCCTTCCACCGCCGCGATCACCGGCTTGGGAAAGGTGCGGATCGCATCGATCCAGCCATGCAGCCCCTCGATCGACTGCGCCTGGACCTCCCGGGGCCGCTGCCGGTTGTCGAGCAGGCGCTGCAGGTTTCCGCCCGCGCAGAACGTGGTTCCCGCCCCCGTGATCACCACGCTGCCGATCTCGGGATTGCTGTCGGCCGCGTTGAGCGCCTCGACACCGGCCGCGTAGATCTCCGGCCCAAGCGCATTGCGGTGCTCGGGGTTGCTGATGGTCAGCACCATCGTGCGGCCGTGGCTGGCGCTTTGCAGTTCGGCGGCCATGTCAGGCCTCTTCCTGCAGCAGCGACAGGCCGATGGCGCCGCGCCGGCGCAACCAGGGGCTGGGGCGGTAGCGCGGGTCGCCATACACGGTCTGCATGTTGAACAGCACTTCCAGCACGTTGGTGGGCCCCCAGCGGTCGCCCATCGCCAGCGGGCCGATCGGATAGCCCAGGCCCAGCGTGACGGCCGTCTCCAGGTCCTTGGGCGAGCAGATGCGCTGCTGGCAGATGTCGGCGGCGATGTTGACGATGGTGGCCACCACGCGCTGCGTGACGAAGCCGGCCGAGTCGCGGATCACGCTGACCGGCTTGCCGTCGCGCGCGAACAGGGCGTGCGCCGCATCGCGCATGTCGGCGCGCGTGGCGGGATTGGTGGCGAGCACGCGCCGCTTGGTGGCGCTGTCCTCCACCAGCAGGTCGATGCCGATCGTGCGCGCCGGATCGAGCCGTTCGACCACGGCCACCGTGGTGACGTCGAAGCCGAGCGGCGCCACCAGCGTCAGCGCCTGCGCGGAAGGCGACTGGCCGGTCTCCACCTTGGCACCGAGATCCTTGAGCAGCTGGAGCAGCTCGGAACGGCGCGCCGCGCGCGTGGAGACCCACACGGGCGGGAACTCGTCGACCTTCGGGGCAGCGGGTTCGGCCGGCACCTGCGCCTTGCCCTCGACGTAGCGGTAGAAGCCTTCGCCGGTCTTGCGTCCCAGCACGTTGCCGGCGACGCGCTGCGCCGCGATGACGCTGGGGCGGTAGCGCGGCTCGTCGTAGTACTGGCGGAAGATGGACTCCATCACCGGATGCGAGACGTCGAGGCCGGTCAGGTCCATCAGCTCGAACGGCCCCAGCCTGAAGCCCACCTGGTCGCGCAGGATGCGGTCGATGGTGGCGAAATCGGCCACGCCTTCGCCCGCGATGCGCAGCGCCTCGGTGTTGTAGCCGCGGCCGGCGTGGTTGACGATGAAGCCCGGCGTGTCCTGGGCCTGCACCGGCGTGTGGCCCATCTGCCGCGCATAGGCGGTGAGGCCTTCGCACACCGCGGGATCGGTCTTGATCCCGGCGATCACTTCCACCACCTTCATCAGCGGCACCGGATTGAAGAAGTGGTAGCCCGCCACGCGCTGCGGCCGCTGCAGCTTGGCCGCGATGGCGGTGACGGACAGCGAGGAGGTGTTGGAGGCGAGCACGGCATCGGCGCCGACGATGACCTCCAGTTGCGCGAACAGCGACTGCTTCACGTCGAGCCGCTCGACCACCGCCTCGATCACGAGGTCGCAGTCGGCAAGGTCGCCCAGGCTGGCGGCGCTGCGCAGCCGCTCCTTGGCGGCCTGCACGGCGCCGGCGTCCATGCGCCCCTTCTCCTGCAGCCGGTCCCACTGCGCGCCCAGTTCCTGGATGGCGCGCTCGACCGCGGCCGGCTGGGTGTCGTACAGCCGCACGACACTGCCTGCCTGCGCGGCGATCTGCGCGATGCCGCGTCCCATGGCGCCAGATCCGGCGACGCCGACCGTCTTGAAACGTGTCTCCATCGGGCCATTATCGGGGCCCGGCGGGACTCACACTCCGCGGCGGGTGTAGTGGGTCGCCAGGGCGCTGGCGGCCATGGCGGCCAGCAGGCCGAGGACGCCGGCCCAGGGCAGCGAATCCATGCCGCCGCGCGTGATGAGCCAGCCGCCGCTGGCCGCGCCGATCGCCTGGCCCGCGTACATGGCGGACGAATTGAGCGCCACCGACGCAGCCGCCAGCGGCGGCGCGATGCCCACCAGCCGGGCCTGCTGCGCCGAGTTGGAGGAGAAGCAGCCCAGCGCCCACGGAATGCTCACCAGCGCCGCCAGCCACAGCGTGGTGCCCAGCGGGAACAGCGCGAGGCTGATCGCCATGAGCACGATGCCCACCATCACCGAGCGCGGCGCGCCGACGCGGTCGATGTAGCGCGACATCACCATGTTGCCCACCAGGCCGAAGGCGCCGAACCACATGAAGTACAGGCTGAGCGCACCGGGCGTGATGTCCAGCCTCTGCTTGAAGTAGGGCGCGAAATAGGAGAACTGCACGAACTGGCCCGCGGCGTACAGCACGGTCACGGCCACGGTCGTCATGAGCGCCCGGGACCGGAAGGTTTCCTTCCAGGCTGCCGCCGACAGCGCCGGCGGCTTCACGCCATCGGGCATGGAGCGCCAAACCCAGGCCGCGGCGACGACGCTGAGCAGGGCCACCACGCCGAACGCGCTGCGCCAGCCCAGCGTGCCGCCGACGAACGCGGCGATCGGCATGCCCAGCACCGAGGCCACGGACCAGCCGAGGAAGATGAAGGTGATCGCGCGTCCGCGCTGTTCGGGCGGCACCAGCAGGCCCACGCAGGCCGCGGCCTGCGGCGTGAAGATGGCGGGAGCCAGCAGGGCCAGCACCCGCAGCGGCAGCAGGAGCGCGAAGCCGGGCGCGAGGGCGCAGGCCAGGTGCAGCAGCGCGTACCAGAGCATGGACAGGGCCAGCAGGCGCCGGCGGTCCCATCCCGCCACCAGGGCGGCGCACAGGGGCGCGCCCAGGGCCATCAGCACGGCGCCGGCCGTGATCAGCTGGCCGGCGGTGGCCACCGAAATCGCCAGCGAACTGCTGATGTCGTTGAGGGTCCCCGGCACCGTCATCACGCCGGTGCCGATCACGAAGTTGCCGAACAGCAGCGGCCACAGCACGGACGGCATGGCCGGACGGTCCGTGGCGGCGAGGGCGGTGGTGGTCGACAAGGGCGGGGTCCCTCCGGATGGCGGCGCATCATCCGCCATTTGGGAAGACCCTAGCGGCGTACCTGCAAGGCGCCGGGGTTCACGATGTTCGTGGGCGTGCCCTTGATGTAGTTGACGACGTTGTCGAAGGCGGCGCCGAAGTACAGCTCGTAGCTTTCCTGCTCGACGTAGCCGATGTGCGGCGTGCAGATGCAGTTTTCCAGCCGCAGCAGGGCATGGCCCTGCAGGATGGGTTCGCTCTCGAACACGTCGATCGCCGCCATGCCGGGGCGGCCGCGGTTCAGTGCGGCGATGAGCCCCTCGGGCTCAATCAGTTCGGCCCGCGAGGTGTTCACGATCATCGCCGTCGGCTTCATCCGGTTGAGGTCCTCCAGCTTGACGACGCCGAAGGTCTCCTCGTTCAGGCGCAGGTGCAGGCTGAGCACATCGCTTTCGGTGAAGAGCGCCTCGCGGCTGGGCGCGGCCAGCAGGCCGTCGCTGAGCGCCTTGGCGCGCGACTCGGGACTGCCCCACACCTGCACGCGCATGCCGAAGGCCTTGCCGTAGCCGGCGACCAGCTGGCCGATCTTGCCGTAGCCCCAGATGCCCAGTGTCTTGCCGCGCAGCACCATGCCGACGCCGAAGTTGGGCGGCATGGAGCCCGACTTCATCCCGGACTGCTGCCAGGCGCCGTGCTTGAGGCTGCTGATGTACTGCGGCAGGCGGCGCATGGCCGTCATGATCAGCGCCCAGGTCAGTTCCGCCGGGGCGATGGGCGAGCCCACGCCTTCGGCCACGGCGATGCCGCGCTCGGTGCAGGCTTCGATGTCGACGTGCGCGCCGACCCGGCCGGTCTGGGAGATGAGCTTCAGGCGCGGCAGCTTTTCCACCAGCTGGCGGGTGATGTGGGTGCGTTCGCGGATCAGGACGATCACGTCGGCATCCCGCAGGCGCACGGAAAGTTGGCCGATGCCCTTGACGGTGTTAGTGAAGACTTTGGCCGGATAGGCTTCCAGCTTGGACGCGCACTGCAGCTTGCGGACCGCGTCCTGGTAATCGTCGAGGATCACGATGTTCATCCCCGCGATTGTGCCTCGGCGCATGCCCGGCCGTCGGCGGGGCTGTTGCCGGGGCGCTAGCATCGCGGGTTCACCCCCACAAGGAGACTCTCGAATGGCGATGTCGATGTACACGGCCAGCGTGCCGTTGTTCCAGCACATGCTGCGCAACCTGATCCACATCCTGGACAAGGGCGGGGCCAACGCGCAGGCGCGCAAGATCGATCCCGCAGTGCTGGCGGCCGCCCGCCTGGCGCCGGACATGCTGCCCTTCACCCGCCAGATCCTGATCGCCTGCGACGGCGCCAAGAACGGCGTGGCGCGCATCTCGGGCGTGGAGGCCCCGAAGTTCGAGGACAACGAGGCGACCTTCCCGGAGCTGAAGGCCCGCGTGCAGAAAACGCTGGACTTCCTGGCCACCGTGCCCGCCGCCAAGGTGGACGGCACCGAGGACAGGGAGATCACCTTCCCGGTCGGCCGCGACACCACCCGGACGATGAAGGCCCAGGCCTACCTGACGACCTGGGTGCTGCCCAACTTCTTCTTCCACGTCACGACTGCTTACGACATCCTGCGCCACAACGGCGTGGACCTGGGCAAGACCGACTACCTCACGGGCGGGCAGCGCTGACGGATTCCTGGGCGGCGAGGCGTTCGAGCTCCGCGCAGACGTCCGCCAGCCGCCCGGAGATGACCATGCGCCCCGCCACCGCGCGCGGCGCGCTCGGCTCCAGCACGCGCACGACGCGCAACGGCATGGCCGGGCGCGATGCCGCCATGCGCTGAACGGGCGCTGGCACCGCAACGCGGGGCACGGGTGCGGGACGCGGGGCGAGCCAGGCGGCGAAGGCCTGCAGGCGCGCGAACAGGTTGGCCAGGGGAAAGAGGAATGCGGTTGCCATGTGACAGCTCCTGTCGGAAAGACACAGGCAGGATTGGTTGGACATGCGGCGGCCGCAGGGTGATGGCGACCGCTCGCCATACGCCTGCCACCTGCGGAAGCCGCGGGGATTTACATCAGCATGGTGTTGCGGATCAGGCCGACGGCCACGCCCTCGACCTCGAAGGGCTCGCCCGGTTCCACCACGATCGTGGGGTAGTCCGGGTTTTCCGCGTGCAGTTCGATCAGGTGCTTGTTGCGCCGGAAGCGCTTGACCGTCACGTCCTCGCCCAGGCGCGCGACGATGATCTGGCCGTTCTTCGCGTCCTTGGTGGCCTGGACCGCGAGCAGGTCGCCGTCCATGATGCCGGCGTCGCGCATCGACATGCCACGCACCTTGAGCAGGTAGTCGGGCCGCCGCTGGAACAGCCCGCTTTCGACGTAGTAGGTCTGGTCGACGTGTTCCTGCGCCAGGATCGGCGAGCCGGCGGCCACGCGACCGATGAGGGGCAGTGCCAGCTGCGCCAGCCCCTGCAGCGGCAACTGGAACTGCTTGACGCGTGATTCGTGGATGGAGCGCAGGGCCTCGCTCTGCAGGCGGATGCCGCGCGAGGTGCCGCTGACGAGTTCGATGACGCCCTTGCGCGCCAGCGCCTGCAGGTGCTCTTCTGCCGCGTTCGCGGACTTGAAGCCGAGCTCGGCCGCGATCTCCGCGCGGGTGGGCGGCGCGCCGGTGCGCGCGATGGCGCTCTGGATCAGGTCCAGAATCTGTTGCTGGCGGGCTGTCAGCTTCGGTGTGTCCATCATGGGGCGGGCTCCGGCTGGTTACTGTGTTGATATCCAGTATCTGTATTTTTAAACAGTTTGGACGGGAATGCAAGTGAGTCGCAGAAGAATCGTCGTCCTGGGCACCGGCGGCACCATCGCCGGCCGTGCCGCCTCCGCCGCGGACAACCTCGGGTACCGCGCGGGCGAGGTGGGTGTGCAGGACCTGCTGGCGGGCCTGCCGGCGGCAGCGGACGTGGAACTGCACGCCGAGCAGGTGGCGCAGCTCGATAGCAAGAACATGGACTTCGCCACCTGGTGCAAGCTGGCGCAGCGCTGCATGCATTGGCTCGCGCAGCCCGAGGTCGCGGGCATCGTCGTCACGCACGGCACGGACACCATGGAGGAAACCGCCTTCTTCCTGCAGTCGGTGCTGGCGCCGGCGAAGCCGGTGGTGCTGACCGGCGCGATGCGCCCGGCGACGTCCTCGGCGCCGGACGGCCCGCAGAATCTCACGGACGCGATCGCCGTGGCGGCCTCACCGCTGGCGCAAGGCGTGTGCGTCGTGTTTGCGGGCGCGCTGCACGGCGCCGCGGACGTGCAGAAGGTGCACGGCTACCGGCTGGATGCGTTCTCCTGCGGCGACGCCGGCGCGCTGGGCTACGTGGAAGAAGGCCGGCTGCGCATGTTGCGCGCGTGGCCGCAGGGGCCTGCGCTGCGCGATGCCGCATCGCTTCCGCAGCCCGAGGCGTGGCCCAGGGTCGAGATCGTCATGAGCCATGCGGGCGCCGGCGGCGCGATCGTGCGGGCCCTCGCGGCGGATGGCGTGAAAGGCCTGGTCGTAGCCGCCACCGGCAACGGCACCGTGCACCATGCGCTGGAAGACGCGCTGCTGCAGGCGCAGCAGCAAGGTGTCGTGGTGCTGCGCAGTTCGCGCTGCGCGCAGGGCCGGGTACTGCCGCACGCGGGCGACCGCCTGCCTTCGGCCGACGGACTGTCGCCCGTGAAGGCCCGGATCGCCCTTCTGCTGGAGTTGATGCGCTAGCAGTCCGCGAGGGCTTGCAGCGCGCGCTCGGTGATCTGGTCGACCTCGCCCATGCCGTCGATCTTGCGGACCTGCGGCGCGTTCTTCGGGTCGGCCTTGGACCAGGCGGCGTAGTAGTCCACCAGCGGACGCGTCTGGGCGGCGTACACCTCCAGGCGCTTGAGCACGGTGTCTTCCTTGTCGTCGTCGCGCTGGATCAGCGGCTCGCCGGTCACGTCGTCCTTGCCGTCCACCTTGGGCGGATTGAACTTGACGTGATAGGTGCGGCCCGAGGCCGGATGCGCGCGGCGTCCGCTCATGCGTTCGACGATCGCCTGGAAGGGCACGTCGATCTCCAGCACGCAGTCGATCTTCACGGCGGCCTTCCTCAGCGCCTCCGCCTGCGGCAGGGTGCGCGGGAAGCCGTCGAACAGGAAGCCCTTGGCACAGTCGGGCTGCGTGATGCGTTCCCGCACGAGCCCGATGATGATGTCGTCGCTGACCAGCGCGCCCGAGTCCATGACCTTCTTGGCTGCCAGGCCCAGCGGCGTGCCGGCCTTCACCGCCGCGCGCAGCATGTCGCCGGTGGAGATCTGCGGGATGCCGTACTTCTGGCAGAGAAAGGTGGCCTGCGTTCCTTTGCCGGCGCCTGGCGCGCCCAACAGGATCAGTCTCATGGGGGAGTCCTCGGATGGTTTCGAATCGTCCGGCACTGCGGGCCGGCGTTTCGCCACGCCTTCGCGCCTGTTGGCTCGGAGGATAGCATGCACCCTCCTGCGCGGAACTTACGCGCAGGGCTGGAAAGTCGTGACCGCGGCGGCCTTATTTGCCAGCGAAAAGGCGGCGCACGCGCTCCAGGTCCTCGGGCGTGTCGACGCCCGCGCCCGGGGCGCTGGCGGTCACGTGCACCGCGATCCGGTGGCCGTGCCACAAGGCGCGCAACTGCTCCAGCGCCTCGCATGATTCCATCGGCGCCTGCGGCATGCCGGGGAAAGCGCGCAGGAAGCCGGCGCGGTAGCCATAGATGCCCACGTGGCGCAGCGGCGCCGGGTCCGGCAGGGCCTGCACGCCTTGCGCGAAACCGTCGCGCCACCAGGGAATGGGCGCGCGGCTGAAGTAGAGCGCCAGGCCATCCGCCTGCAGTGCGACCTTCACGACGTTGGGATTGATGAAGTCGGCGACGCTCCCGATGGGGTGCGCGGCCGTGCTCATGCTGGCCTCGCGGCGGTCTTCCAGCAGCGCGGCCACGGCGTCGACCAGCGCGGGATCGATCAGCGGCTCGTCGCCCTGCACGTTGACGACCACGTCGTCGCCCGCCAGGCCCAGGAGCTCGCACGCTTCGGCGAGCCGGTCGCTGCCGGAAGGGTGGTCGGGCCGGGTCAGCACGGCACGCACCCCGTGGCGGCTGCAGGCGTCGGCGATGCGCGCGCTGTCGGCCGCAACGACCACCTGGGCGGCGGACGACTGTTCGGCACGCTGCGCCACGCGCACGACCATGGGCAGGCCGGCGATGTCGGCCAGCGGCTTATCGGGCAGGCGGGTGGAGGCGAGCCGCGCGGGGATGAGGACGGTGAAGCCCACGGCGCGCGCTAAACCAGCGGGGTGCGCGGGGGCAGGCGCTCGAGCTCTTCGTCGCTCAGCGTGCGGGCCTCTTCCTCGAGCAGAAGCGGGATGCCGTCACGCACGGGATAGGCGAGGCGGGCACTGCGCGACAGCAGCTCCTGGCGCTCGCGGTCAAAGTCCAGCGGCCCCTTGGTCACGGGGCATACGAGCAGCTCGATCAGGCGGGGATCCATGCGGCGATGATAGCCGCGCGGAAAGCCGCCGATCGAACTCCTGCCAGAACGCGGCAGGCACCGAAAGCTGCAGCGGCACGGCCCAGGCGTCCGGCCGCAGGCGCCACAGCTTCACCGCATCTTTCTCGGTGCACACCAGCGGCCCGGCGGGCAGGGTGTCGCCCTCGGTGAAGGCGTGGTGGTCCGGCAGCGCATGCGTGCCGGCCAAGGTGAAGCCCGCGTCACGCAGCATCGAGAAGAAGGCTTCGGGATTGGCGATGCCAGCGAGCGCATGGACCGGCTGTTGCCGCAGTTCGGCCAGGGTGCGGCGCACGCCGTCGGCGCGGATGGCCTCCGTTGCGAGCGCGCGCCGCAACGGGTGGCCACCCAGCTGCGGCAGCTGCTCCGGCCGCAGCACCAGGTCCACGGGCCGGGGCCACGGTTCGCGCAAGGGACCGGCGGGCAGCAGCCAGCCGTTGCCGACGCCGCGGGCGTCGAACACGCAGATCTCCAGGTCGCGTTCCAGCGCGTGGTGCTGCAGGCCGTCGTCACTGACGAGCACCTGGGTCTGGGGATGCGCCTGGAGCAGCGCGCGTCCCGCGTCGGCTCGCCGCGGCGCGACGAACACCGGGACGCCGGACTTCTGCTTCAGCAGCAGCGGCTCATCGCCGACCGAAGCCGGGTCGTCCTGCGCATGCACCTCGACGCAAGCCTCGCCCGAGCGGCCGTAGCCGCGCGAAACGACCCCGGCGGCGATGCCGCGCGCGCGCAGGTGTTCCAGGATGGCCAGCACCACCGGCGTCTTGCCGGCGCCACCCGCGATGACGTTGCCGACCACCACGACCGGCACCGCCAGCCGTTCACGCCGGCGCAGGCCGCGCGCATGGAGCGTGCGATCGAGCGCAGCGAGCGCGCGGTAGACGAGGGACAGGGGAGCCAGCAGCCACGCGGCCGGGCCGCGGTGCAGCCAGGCGCGCTGCAGCGCGTTCACTTGCTCCCGGCCTGGGTGGACGACTGGGTGGCGAAGGTGATCTGCGACAGCCCGATGCGGCGCGCCGCCTCCATCACCGTGATCACCGACTGGTGGGTGGCCGTGGCGTCGGCGCTGATGATGACGACGGAGTCCTTGCCGGCCTTCGCCGCGTCCGTCAGCGCCTCGGCCAGCGCTTCCGGCGTGCGGCCGCGCACCGGGTGCTTGTTGACCATGTAGCGGCCGTCGCTGGACACGGCGACGACGACTTCCTTCGGGTAGTCGCGCTGCGCCTCGGTGTCCGCCACGGGCAGCTTCAGCTGCATCTCGGTGAACTTGCTGTACGTGGTGGTCAGCATCAGGAAGATCAGCACGACCAGCAGCACGTCGATGAACGGGATCAGGTTGATCTCCGGCTCGTCCTTGGGACGCGGGCGGAAGTTCATGCGCGACGCAGGTTGTTCAGGTGGCGCGCAAAACGCTCCGCGGCCAGTTCGAGCGTCAGCAGGTACTCGTCGACCCGGGCGCGGAAGTAGCGCCAGAAGATCAGCGCGGGGATGGCGACGATCAGCCCGAACGCGGTGTTGTACAGCGCGACCGAGATGCCGTGCGCCAGCTGCGCGGGGTTGCCGCCGGTGGCGCCGCCGGCCGCGCTCTGCGAACCGAAGATCTCGATCATGCCGATCACGGTGCCCAGCAGGCCGAGCAGCGGAGCGGCCGACGCGATGGTGGCCAGCGCGTTCAGGTACCGCTCCAGGCGGTGGGCGACAGTGCGGCCCGTGCTCTCCATGTTGGCGCGGAGGTCGGCCTCCGTGCAGCGGGGGTCCGAGTTCAGCGCGCGAAACCCGCTGGCGAGCACCTCGCCCAGTGCCGAGTTCTGCTCGAGCTGGCGGACCACGTCGGGCGCGGGCACCGAGACCCTGGACACGGCCAGGGCCTCATCGAGCAGGCGGGGCGGCGCGATCTTGGCGGTCTTGAGGCTCAGGAAGCGCTCGATGACCAGGGCGAGGGCGAGGATGGAGCAGGCAACCAGTGGCCAGATCGGCCAGCCTGCGGCTTGTATGATCGAAAGCAAGGGGTACTCCGCCGGGGAACTCTCTACGACTGCCGAAGGCGTTTTGCTGCGCCTCTCGTGCGGCGGATTATGGCGGTCTTTCGCCTGTAGGAATCCCTCGCCGCATCCGTAGGACTTGTCTACGTGGCCGTAGGACGACACTCACAAATCTTGTGGATAACTTTGTTGAGAAATCCCCCTGCATCCCGCGGCGACCCGCGCCAATGCTCAGTTGTGACAAAACGATGACGAAATGAGCAGGAATTTCTCTTTTGAAATCAATGACTTGCTCGGAAAAATCAGCGTCCGCGCGGGTTTCCGTGTTGGCATGCCAGTTCGTTGCACGCTGTGGATGAATTTCCATCGGGTTTACCCTGGGGGTGGGTGATTTGCTGACGGACGGAGAGGCAACGGCGGCTTCGGCGCGCCGGATCTGGTCGGTCGGCGCGCTGTGCCGCGCCATCGCCGACGCGCTCGAGGCGCGCTTCAATCCGGTCGCGGTGCGCGGCGAGATCTCCGGTTTCTCGCGTGCGGCCAGCGGCCACTGCTACTTCTCGCTGAAGGACGCGCAGGGCCAGGTGCGCTGCGCCATGTTCCGGCGCGCCGCGGGGCTCCTCGACTTCGCGCCCCGGGACGGCGAACTGGTCGAGGTGACCGGGCGTCTCGGCGTGTACGAGCCGCGGGGCGACCTGCAACTGATCGTCGAGAGCATGCGCCGCGCGGGGCAGGGTGCGCTGTTCGAACAGTTCCTGCGCCTGAAGGCGAAGCTGGAAGCCGAAGGCCTGTTCGACGGCGCGCGCAAGCGGGACCTGCCGCTGCTGCCGCGCGGCATCGGCATCGTCACTTCGCTCGGCGCCGCTGCCTTGCATGACGTGGTGACTTGCCTTCGGCGACGTGCCCCGCACGTGCCGGTGGTCCTGGCACCGGCATCGGTCCAGGGCAGCCAGGCGCCGGGCGAACTGGTCGACGCATTGGGGGCGATGTACCGACTGGCCGAGCAGGGCAAGGTCGACGTGATCCTGCTCGTGCGCGGCGGCGGCTCGCTCGAAGACCTGTGGGCTTTCAATGACGAACAGCTGGCGCGAACCATCGTGGCGAGTCCGGTGCCGCTGGTGAGCGGCGTCGGCCACGAGACCGACTTCACCATCGCCGACTTCTGCGCCGACGTGCGCGCGCCCACGCCGACCGCCGCGGCCGAACTGGCCGCGCAGCCGCAGGAGACGTGGCTGGCTGCGCTGGGACTGATGCATGAGCGGCTGCGCGAAGCGGCATGGCGCCGCATCGACCGGGCGAGCCAGCGGCTCGACCAGGGAGCGGCGCACCTGGGCCGTCCTTCGGCGCGCACCGCCCAGCAGCACCTGCGCATCGAGCGGCAGGCACAGCGGCTGCGCTTCGCCGTCGCCGCGCGCGTGCGCAACGGCCACGACGGATGGACGCAGGCGCAAGCGACGCTGGGCACGGCCCTCACTCAGCGCCTGGAACGCGGCACGCGCCAGTGCGAACGGCTTGCGCTGAGGTTGCAGTTGCTCGATCCGCGACTCGTGCTGCAGCGGGGCTACGCCCTGCTCACCGATGCCGCGTCGGGGCATCCCATCACCAGCGCGCACCAGCTGCATGCGCAACAGGACGTGCGAGCCGCCCTTGCCGATGGCGAGGTTGATCTGCGCGTGCTGCCCGGCCGTGCGATTCGTCCCTAGAATCGCTCGTCCAACCCCACACCACGAGGAAGAAGATGGAACACGTCCTGCCCCCCCTGCCGTACCCGATCGATTCGCTGGCCCCGCACTATTCGCGCGAGACGCTCGAGTACCACCACGGCAAGCACCACAACGCGTACGTTGTGAACCTCAACAACCTGCAGAAGGGCACCGAGTTCGAGAACATGCCGCTGGAGGACATCATCAAGAAGTCCTCGGGCGCCATCTACAACAACTCCGCCCAGGTGTGGAACCACACCTTCTTCTGGAACTGCATGAAGCCCAGCGGCGGCGGCGAACCCACCGGTGCGCTCGCCCAGGCGATCACCGGCAAGTGGGGCAGCTACCAGGCCTTCAAGGAAGCGTTCGTCAAGTCGGCCGTGGGCAACTTCGGCTCCGGCTGGACCTGGCTGGTGAAGAAGCCGGACGGCTCCGTCGACATCGTCAACACCGGTGCCGCCGGCACGCCGCTCACCACCGCCGACAAGGCGCTGCTGACCGTGGACGTGTGGGAACACGCGTACTACATCGATTACCGCAACCTGCGCCCCAAGTTTGTCGAGACCTTCCTCGACAAGCTGGTGAACTGGGACTTCGCGTCCAAGAACTTCGCGTAACCAGACAAAACAAGGGCCCTGACGGGCCCTTGTCCTTGGGCGGCGCCGCTTGCGGCGTCGTTTCACTGAAAGGGCGGTCCGGCGAGCTTCTGCCCGGGCTTGATGCCCTTCTTCGAGAACCATCCCGTGTTCATCTCCAGCACGTAGCGCACGGGCCGCGCGGAGCAGTGGGAGTCCAGGGTCTGCGGCTTCATCTCGTCGATGTTGACGATGGTGCCGTCGTCGGCGACGAAGGCCACGGACAGCGGCAACAGCGTGTTCTTCATCCAGAAGCACTGCTGCGACGGACCCTCGAACACGAAGAGCATGCCTTCGTGCTGGGGCATCTCCTTGCGGTGCATCAGGCCGGTGGCTCGCTGGTCGGGCGTGGTGGCCACCTGCGCGTCGATGACGTGCATGCCGGACGCCAGCTTCACGCGGGGCAGGTTCATCTGCGGCTCTTCCTGCGCGAAGGCGGCGCAGGCCAGCAGGGCGGCGGCGAAGGCGAATGACTTCTTCATGGCGCTATTGTGGGTGCTCCAAGAAAAATGCCCGCGCTGAGGCGGGCATCTGTCGACAAGGCGAAGAACTTAGTTCTTGTCCTTCTTGGCGGCCGGGTCGGCGGCAGCCTTGTCGGTGGTCTTCTTGGTCGAAGTCTTCTTGGTCGAAGTCTTCTTGGTGGACGCCTTCTTCTCGGCCTTCGCGTCAGGCTTGGCTTCGGTCTTGGTCTCGGCCTTGGCACCGGACGCGCCAGCCATCGGGGCGCCAGCGTGGGAGGCGGCGAAAGCGGTGGAAACGGCGAAGAGGGAGGCGACCAGGGCGGCCAGCAGCTTGCTCATGGGAAAGGTCCTTTCGGGATTGTTCGGGATTCAAGACCTCCCGGAACAGCCGGGCGGCCCATCCGTAACGGCGGCTCGTTCCCGGCGGTTGACACGTCGTTGCGTCAGGGAAAGTAAGGAGGGGAAAGCAGGCGCCCACGAAAAAGCCGCCCGAAGGCGGCTTTGGAGGAAATCAGGAAGCAGTCGGATTACGACTTCTTCTCTTCCTTCTTCACTTCTTCCTTCTTGGTGGAAGCCTTCTTGTCGGCCTTCGCGGTGGCCTTCTTGTCGGCCTTGGCGGCGGCCTTCTCGTCCTTCTTCTCGGTCTTGGCGGCGGCCTTGTCTTCCTTCTTCGCTTCTTCCTTCTTCACTTCGGCCTTGGCCGGAGCAGCCTTCACTTCGGCCTTGGCCGGAGCAGCCGGGGCGGCGGGCGTCGCCGGGGTGGCGGGCGTGGCTTGGGCGAACACGGCGGCGGAGAACAGACCGGCAACCAGGGCGGCGAGGAGCTTGCTCATGGAAATTTCCTTCAGATCGATCGTTATGAAAAGCCCGACGGGAATGTCAGACCCTTCGGAAACGTGGCAAAGGCTCAGCTGGTTGACACGCGGGGCCGCGGCCTGTTGAAAGGGGCGCGACAGTTTGAGGGCTAGAATTTGCAGGTTTGCCGCCGGGTCGCCCGGCGGTGCGCACACCCCATCCCTCCCCGGAGACGTTTCCCCCCATGTACCAGCACATCAAGGTGCCCGCCCAGGGCCAGAAGATCACTGTCAATGCCGACATGTCCCTGAACGTGCCGGACCAGCCGATCGTTCCGTACATCGAGGGCGACGGCACGGGCGTCGACATCACGCCCGTGATGCTGAAGGTGGTGGATGCCGCGGTGGAGAAAGCCTACGGCGGCAAGAAGAAGATCCACTGGATGGAGATCTTCGCCGGCGAGAAGGCCACCAAGGTCTACGGCCCCGACGTGTGGCTGCCCGACGAGACCCTCAAGGTCGCGCGCGAGTACGTGGTGTCCATCAAGGGCCCGCTGACGACGCCGGTCGGTGGCGGCATCCGTTCGCTGAACGTCGCCTTGCGCCAGGAACTGGACCTGTACGTCTGCCTGCGCCCCATCCAGTACTTCAAGGGCGTGCCCTCGCCGCTGAAGGAGCCGGAGAAGACCAACATGGTCATCTTCCGCGAGAACTCCGAGGACATCTACGCCGGCATCGAGTACGAAGCCAACACCGACAAGGCCAGGAAGGTCATCGATTTCCTGATCAAGGAAATGGGCGTCAAGAAGATCCGTTTCCCCGGCACGTCCGCCATCGGCATCAAGCCGGTGTCCGTCGAGGGCACCGAGCGCCTGGTGCGCAAGGCGCTGCAGTATGCGATCGACAACGACAAGCCCAGCGTGACCATCGTGCACAAGGGCAACATCATGAAGTTCACGGAAGGCGGCTTCCGTGACTGGTCCTACGCGTTGGCGAAGAAGGAATTCGGCGCGGTCGAGATCGACGGCGGACCGTGGTGCAAGTTCAAGAACCCGAAGACGGGCAAGGACATCATCGTCAAGGACGTGATCGCCGACGCCTTCCTGCAGCAGATCCTGCTGCGCCCCGCCGAATACAGCGTGGTGGCCACGCTCAACCTGAACGGCGACTACGTGTCCGACGCGCTCGCCGCGCAGGTCGGCGGCATCGGCATCGCCCCTGGCGCGAACCTGAGCGACTCGGTCGCCATGTTCGAAGCCACCCACGGCACGGCGCCCAAGTACGCGGGCAAGGACTACGTGAACCCGGGTTCCGAGATCCTGTCGGCCGAGATGATGCTGCGCCACATGGGCTGGACCCAGGCCGCGGACCTGATCATCAGCTCGCTCGAGAAATCGATCCTGTCGAAGAAGGTCACCTACGACTTCGCCCGCCTCATGGACGGCGCCACGCAGGTCAGCTGCTCGGGCTTTGGTCGGGTGATGATCGAGAACATGTGACGGGTCGCCGTTTCACGCCCGGCTCCCAGTGGGCCGGGCCAGGACGGGACTGTCCGCCTCTGCGAATGTCCCCCGGCCCGGCCTGAGGGCCGCGCCTCCTCCTTTGTTTCGCCGAGTCGAACAGTCCCGTCTCGGCCCTGCGACGTGCGTGCATGAACGAGCCCGGCTTGCGGGGCCCCCTCCATGCGTGCCTGTTCCGTGGTCTCCCTCGCGTGGTTCCGCTGCGAACGTGCGCCACCCAACCTCGGCTGCCGATGACGGAGTGAAGAAGCAAAGCGCGCCCTTCGCGGCGCGGTGCAGGATCGGGATGGGACTGTCCGACTCAGCGAAATAAAGGAGGAGGCGTGGGCTTGCCCGCGCCGGGGGACATTCGCAGAGGCGGACAGTCCCATCCCGATCCGGCCCAAGGGGCAGCAGGTCTCGACGACGGTGGCCCTGCGTACCTTGGCAGGGATCCCGTAAGGTTCCACAGCCTAAAATGCTGGCTCGCATCGTGGCGCTCGCCGACTTCATCCACCTTCTTGAGAGACATCCCTTGGCTGCCGACCGTTCCAAGATCATCTACACGCTCACCGACGAAGCTCCTTACCTGGCGACGCACTCGTTCCTGCCCATCGTGCGGACCTTCGCCGCGGCGGCGGGCATCGAGGTGGTGGAGAGCGACATCTCCGTGGCCCATCGGATCCTGGGCGAGTTCCCGGATTTCCTGACCGATTCGCAAAAGGTGAACAACACCCTCGCGGAACTGGGCGAGAAGACGCTGCAGCCCGATGCCAACATCATCAAGCTCCCCAACATCAGCGCTTCGCAGAACCAGCTGCTGGCCGCGGTGCGCGAGCTGCGCGCCCGGGGCTACATGGTTCCCGAGTTCCCCGAGAACCCGAAGACGGACGAAGAGAAGGCGATCCGCCAGCGCTACGCCAAGGTGCTGGGATCGGCCGTGAACCCAGTGCTGCGCGAGGGCAACTCCGACCGCCGCGCGCCCAGGGCGGTCAAGGAATACGCCCGCAAGAACCCGCACAGCATGGCCGAGTGGAGCCCCGCCTCGCGCACCCACGTCTCGCACATGTTCCACGGCGACTTCTACCACGGCGAGAAGTCGATGACGCTCGAGAAGGCGCGTGACGTCAAGATGGAGCTGGTCACGAAGTCGGGCAAGACCATCGTGCTCAAGCCCAAGGTCTCCCTGCTCGCGGGCGAGATCATCGACTCCATGTTCATGAGCAAGAAGGCGCTGCTGGCGTTCTACGAACAGCAGATCGAGGACGCGCACAAGACCGGGGTGATGTTCTCGCTGCACGTGAAGGCCACCATGATGAAGGTGTCGCACCCCATCGTGTTCGGCCACTGCGTGCGCCTGTTCTACAAGGAAGCCTTCGAGAAGCACGGCAAGCTGTTCGACGAGCTGGGCGTGAACGTCAACAACGGCATGGCCAACCTGTACGACAAGATCGCGACGCTGCCGCAGTCGCAGCAGGACGAGATCAAGCGCGACCTGCACGCCTGCCAGGAACACCGCCCCGAGCTGGCGATGGTGGACTCCGCCAAGGGCATCACCAACTTCCACTCGCCCAACGACATCATCGTCGACGCCTCGATGCCGGCCATGATCCGCCAGGGCGGCAAGATGTATGGCGCCGACGGCCGCCTGAAGGACGTGAAGGCGGTGATGCCCGAGTCGACTTTCGCCCGCATCTACCAGGAGATCATCAACTTCTGCAAGTGGCACGGCAACTTCGATCCGCGCACCATGGGCACCGTGCCCAACGTGGGCCTGATGGCGCAGCAGGCCGAGGAATACGGCTCGCACGACAAGACCTACGAGATCCCGGAGGACGGCGTTGCCAACATCACCGACCTGGCCACCGGCGAAGTGTTGCTGACGCAGGACGTGGAGCAGGGCGACATCTGGCGCATGTGCCAGGTCAAGGACGCGGCGATCCGCGACTGGGTCAAGCTGGCCGTGACGCGCGCCCGCAATTCCGGCATGCCCACCGTGTTCTGGCTGGACCCGTACCGCCCGCACGAGAACGAGCTGATCAAGAAGGTCCGCACCTACCTGAAGGACCACGACACCAAGGGCCTGGACATCCAGATCATGAGCCAGGTGCGCGCCATGCGATTCACGCTGGAGCGCGTGATCCGCGGCCTGGACACCATCAGCGTCACCGGGAACATCCTGCGCGATTACCTGACCGACCTGTTCCCCATCATGGAGCTGGGCACCAGCGCCAAGATGCTGTCGATCGTGCCCCTGATGGCCGGCGGCGGCATGTACGAGACCGGCGCGGGCGGCTCGGCCCCCAAGCACGTGCAGCAGCTGGTGGAGGAGAACCACCTGCGCTGGGATTCGCTGGGCGAATTCCTGGCGCTGGCGGTCAGCCTGGAGGATGAAGGCATCAAGACCGGCAACGCCAAGGCGAAGGTGCTCGCCATGGCGCTGGACGCCGCCACCGGCAAGCTGCTGGAGAACAACAAGAACCCCTCGCCCAAGACCGGCCAGCTGGACAATCGCGGCAGCCAGTTCTACCTGACCCTGTACTGGGCCCAGGCGCTGGCGGCGCAGAAGGACGACGCCGAGCTGGCGGCGCGCTTCGCTCCCCTGGCCAAGTCGCTGGCGGCCAACGAGCAGAAGATCGTCGACGAGCTCAATGCGGTGCAGGGCAAGCCGGCGGACATCGGCGGCTACTACTTCCCGGACCGCAAGAAGGTCAGCGCCGTGATGCGGCCCAGCGAGACCTTCAACGCCGCGTTGGCGGCCGCGCAGGGCTGAACCGAAGACAGGCCTGTACGGTGCCGGCCGCCGAGCCGACCGACCCCACCCGGGGCCTCCAGGAGGCCGAGGCGCGCAGGCGTCTCGGCCTTTCTGGTTTCAACGAGCTGCCCGCCGCCGCCCGACGCGGTGCACTGGGGCTGCTGCGCGACGTGCTCGCCGAGCCGATGTTCCTGCTGCTGGTGGCCTGCGGCGGGATCTACCTGGCGCTGGGCGACGTGCACGAAGCGCTGATGCTGCTGGGATTCGTGCTCGTCGTCGTGGCCATGACCTACGTGCAGCGGCGCCGCTCCGAACGCTCCCTGGAGGCGCTGCGCGACCTGTCGAGTCCGCGGGCGCTGGTGGTGCGCGACGGCGCGCCGCGGCGCATCCCCGGCCGCGAAGTGGTGGCCGGCGACGTGGTGCTGCTGTCGGAAGGCGATCGCGTCCCCGCGGACCTGCTGCTGGTGGAGGCCTCGAATGTCTCCGTCGACGAGTCGCTGCTCACGGGGGAATCCGCGCCGGTCACCCGGCACGCTGCACGGGAGGGAGCCGGGAGCGACGAGGAAGCGCTGGTGTTTGCCGGCACGCTGGTCACGCAGGGCACGGCGCGCGGCATCGTGCGGGCCACCGGCGCGCGCAGTGCGCTCGGCCGCATCGGCGCGTCGCTGGGTGCCATCACGGCCGAGCCGACGCCGGTGCAGAAGGAGATGCTGCGGATCGTTCGCTGGATCGCGGCCGCGGGGCTCGCCGTGGCCGCGGCCCTGGTGCTGGTGCACGGGCTGTCCCGCGGGGACTGGCTCGACGCGGTGCTCGCCGGCCTCACGTTCGCGATGGCCATCCTGCCGGAGGAACTGCCGGTGGTGCTCACCATCTTCCTCGGGCTCGGCGCCTGGCGGCTGGCGCGCGAGAAGGTGCTCACGCGCAGCATGCCGGCCGTGGAACTGCTGGGCGCGACCACGGTGCTGTGCGTGGACAAGACCGGCACCCTGACGCAGAACCGCATGGCGGTGCGCCGGCTGTGGGTCGACGGCGACGTGCAGGCGCTGCAGGAGGGCGCGCCGCCGGGCCTGCCGGAGGCCTTCCACCCGGTGCTCGAATACGGCGTGCTCGCCAGCCGGCGGCGGCCCTTCGATCCGATGGAAGTCGCCATCGCGCAGGCGGGCCGGCTTCACCTGGCGGGCACCGAGCACCTGCACGCGGACTGGGCGCTGGTGGACGATTACCCGCTGTCGCGCGCGATGCTGGCGATGTCGCGGGTCTGGCAATCGCCCGACCGGCAGGAGCGAATGGTGGCCGCGAAGGGCGCCCCGGAAGCCATCGTGGACCTGTGCCACCTGCCGGCCGCGCAGGCGCAGCGGATCATGGAAGCGGTGACGGCCCTGGCGCGCGACGGGCTGCGGGTGCTGGGCGTGGCACGCGCGATCTTTCCCGGAGCCGCGATGCCGGAGGTCCAGCACGACTTCGATTTCGAGTTCGTCGGCCTGCTGGGGCTGGAGGACCCGGTGCGTCCCGACGCCCGCGCCGCGGTTTCGGAGTGCCGCGCGGCCGGCATCCGCGTCGTGATGATCACCGGTGACCATCCGCAGACGGCACTGTCCATTGCCCGCCAGGCGGGGCTTGCCGCGACCGATGGGTACCTCACGGGCGCCGACCTCGACACGCTGGACGACGCCGCGCTGGCTGCGCGCCTGGCCGGCACGCACGTGTTCTGCCGGGTCCGGCCCGAGCAGAAGCTGCGCCTGGTGCAGGCGTTCCGTGCCCGAGGCGACGTGGTCGCCATGACGGGCGACGGCGTGAACGACGCGCCCGCGCTCAAGGCGGCCCACATCGGCGTGGCCATGGGCGCGCGCGGCACCGACGTGGCGCGCGAAGCCGCGGACCTGGTGCTCCTGAACGACGACTTCGCCTCGCTCGTGACGGCGGTGCGCCACGGCCGGCGCGTGTTCGCCAACCTGCGCAAGGCCATCGCCTTCGTGATCGCGGCGCACGTGCCGATCGTCGGCCTGTCCGTCCTGCCGGTGCTGCTGGGATGGCCGCTGATCCTGCTGCCGGTCCACATCGTGTTCCTGCAGCTGATCATCGATCCGGCGTGCTCCATCGTGTTCGAGGCGGAGCCGCCGGAGGCCGACGCCATGCAGGTCCCGCCGCGCGCGCCGCGTTCGCACCTCTTCGATGCGCAGGTGCTGCTGCGCGGCCTGCTCCAGGGCGCGGGGCTGCTGGTGCTGGTGCTCCTGGCCTACCTGTTCGCGAGCCGGTTGGCGTCCCACGACGTCGCGCGTGCCGTGGCGTTCTCGGTCCTGGTCCTGAGCAACCTGGCGCTGATCCAGGCAAACCGCGCCTGGGGCCTGCGCAGCCATGGCCGTGCGGGCAACCCCGCCTTCGCGTGGATCGCGCTGGGCACGGGCGCGCTGCTGGCCCTGGTGCTGACGGTGCCGCCGGTGGCGGCGCTGTTCGCGTTCGCGATCCCGGCGCCGCGCCTGCTCGCCGTCGCCGCCGGCCTGGCCGTGCTGGCGCTGTTCTGGTGCGAGGGCGTGAAGCGCTGGCCGGTCCGGCACGCGGGAGGACACGGCCCGAAAGCTTGACGCGGGTCAGAACTCCCTGCGGGGAGCGCGCGTATCGTTCGCAGCATGCCTGCCCCCTAGCGCAGGGCCCAAGCGATCCATGCACGCTTCCGCTGTACCGGCCACCGAGCCGGCGACTTCCGCACCCTCCCTCGAACTCGTGTGTCCCGCCGGCAGCCTGCCCGCGCTGAAGGCGGCCGTCGACGGCGGCGCCGACTGCGTCTACATGGGCATGCGCGACGCCACCAACGCGCGCAATTTCGCCGGGCTGAATTTCGACCGGGCCGCCATCGAGAACGGCATCCGCTACGCGCACGCCCGCGGCGCCAAGGTGCTGATGGCCATCAACACCTATCCGCAGGCCGGCAATCCCGGCCCCTGGCGCTCCAGCATCGACCAGGCCGCGGAGATGGACATCGATGCCGTGATCGTGGCCGACCCCGGGCTGATGCAGTACGCCTCGCGCAAGCATCCGAAGCTGCGGCTGCACCTGTCCGTGCAGGGCTCGGCGACCAACTACGAGGCGATCAACTTCTACCGCGAGCAGTTCGGCATCCAGCGCGCGGTGCTGCCGCGCGTGCTGTCGCTGGAGCAGGTCAAGCAGCTGGTGCAGCGCACGCCGGTGGAGATCGAGGTGTTCGGTTTCGGCAGCCTGTGCGTGATGGTGGAGGGCCGCTGCGCGCTGTCGTCCTACGTCACCGGCGAATCCCCCAACACGCACGGCGTCTGCTCGCCCCCGAAGGCGGTGCGCTGGCAGGACACGCCCGAGGGCCTGGAAGCCCGCCTGGGCGGCGTGCTGATCGACCGCTACGCCCCCGGCGAGAACGCGGGCTACCCGACGCTGTGCAAGGGCCGCTTCGACGTCGCCGACGACAAGGCGTTCTACGCCATCGAGGAACCCACCAGCCTGAACACGCTGGACCTGCTGCCGCAGCTGGTGAAGATCGGCGTGCGCGCGGTGAAGATCGAAGGCCGCCAGCGCAGTCCCGCCTACGTGGCGCAGGTGACCCGGATCTGGCGCGAAGCCATCGACCAATGCCTGGCGCTGGGCCATCGCTACACCGTGAAAACCGGCTGGATGGCCGGCCTCGACCAGGTGGCCGAGGGCCAGCAGCACACGCTGGGCGCCTACCACCGGGCCTGGAAATGAAGACCATGAAGCTCTCCCTCGGCCCCCTGCAGTACTACTGGCCGCGCGACGCCGTGCTGGCGTTCTATGCCGCGATCGCGGACACGCCGGTGGACATCGTCTATTTCGGCGAGGCCGTCTGCTCGCGGCGCCGCGAGATGCGGCTGCAGGACTGGCTCGATGTCGCCCACATGCTGCGGACCGCCGGCAAGGAAGTGGTGCTGTCCACCCAGGTGCTGCTGGAATCCGGCGCGGACGTGGCCACGATGCACAAGATCGCCGCCAACGGTGAGTTCACCGTGGAGGCCAACGAGATGGGCGCGGTGCACTGCCTGGCGGGCAAGGTCCCGTTCGTGGCGGGGCCTCACCTGAATCTCTACAACGCGGATGCGCTGCGCTGGATGGCCGAACTGGGCGCCACGCGCTGGGTGATGCCCACGGAGATGAAGCGCGACGACCTGATGCTGCTGCAGCTCGAACGCCCGTCCGGCCTGGAGACCGAAGTGTTCGCGCTGGGCCGGATGCCGCTGGCCTTCTCGGCGCGCTGCTTCACGGCGCGCCACCTGAACCTGCCCAAGGACGACTGCGGCTTCAGCTGCATCGCCCATCCCGATGGCCAGACACTGCGCACCCGCGACGGCGAACCCTTCCTGGTGCTCAACGGCATCCAGACGCAGTCGGCCCGCGTGTACAGCCTGCTGCAGGAGACCGAGGACCTCGCGGCGCGTGGCGTCGACGTGCTGCGCCTGAGCCCGCAGTCGCAGAACATGGGCGACGTGATCGCGCTGTTCCATGCCGCGCGCACCGGCGGGCTCAGCGTGGAGGAAGCCGATGCCGGCCTGCGGGCCCTGCTGCCCGGCGCGGAATGCAACGGCTACTGGCATGGCCGCCCGGGCCTCGAGCGCGTGGAGGTGGCCGCGTGAAGGCGCCGACCTTGCGCGGCCTGCCCGAGTGCCCGCCCGCGGTGGCCTCGGTACTGGCGCGGCTGCCCGCCTATCCGGGCTCGCTGCTGCTGGCCACCGCGCTCAACGCCGGCCTCGCGCCGCACCTGCCCGCGGACGTGTCGGCCCTCATGACGCGCCGCAAGTTCCGCATCCACGTGCGCGATGCGCGCCTCGCCTTCGATTTCACCTGGACCGGCGCGCGCTTCGCGCCGCTGCCCCGGCAGGCGCAGACCGACCTGACCATCACGGCCACCGGGCCGGATTTCCTGCGCATGGCCCGCCGCGAGGAGGACCCCGACACGCTGTTCTTCAGCCGCCGGTTGACCATGGAAGGCGACACGGAGCTGGGCCTCGTCGTGAAGAACACGCTGGACGCGCTGGAGCTGCCGGTGCTGGAACACCTGAGCCGCTTCGGGCGCAAGCCCGCCCCGGAAGCCCGGCACACGCGGCGGGGCGCCGGGCCATGGACCTGAGCGACGCCGCGGGCCGACAGCGCATCGTCGTCGCGATCTCCGGTGCGAGCGGCGCCTGCTACGGCGTGCGCTTGCTGCAAGCCCTGCGCGAAGCACCCGGGTTCGAGTCGCACCTGGTGGTGTCGCCGGCCGGCTGGCGCAACCTGGGCCACGAACTCGCGATGACGCCCGCCGACCTGCGGCCGCTGGCCGACCACGTGCACGACGTGGTCGACGTCGGCGCCATCATCGCCAGCGGCAGCTTCCGCGCCGCCGGCATGGCGGTGGCCCCGTGCTCGATGCGCACGCTGGCGGCGATCGCCAACGGGATGGGCGACAACCTCATCACGCGCGCCGCCGACGTGATGCTCAAGGAGCGCCGCCGCCTCGTGCTGATGGTGCGCGAGGCGCCGCTGCACCTGGGCCACCTGCGCAACATGGTCGCCGTCACCGAAATGGGCGGCGTCGTCTGCCCGCCGGTGCCCGCGTTCTATTTGCGGCCGAAGACCGTGCAGGACATCGTCGACCAGGCCGTCGCGCGGGTGCTCGACCTGCTGGATGTGCCGCATGCGCTGTCGGCCCGCTGGGCCGGCGAGGCGCCGCGCTGACATGGGCTACCGCGACCTGCGCGAGTTCATGGCGCAGCTGGAGCAGGACGGTGAACTGCGCCGCGTGCGCCAGCCGGTGTCGCCGCATCTCGAGATGACCGCCATCGCCGATCGCGTGCTCCGCGCCGCGGGACCGGCCCTGCTGTTCGAGCAGCCAACGGGCCATCGCATCCCGGTGCTGGCCAACCTGTTCGGCACGCCGCGGCGCGTCGCCCGCGCCATGGGCGTGGCCGACCTGAAGGGCGTGCGTCCCTTCGGCGAACTGCTCGCGCGCCTGAAGGAGCCCGAGCCGCCGCGGGGTTTTCGCGAGATGCTCGGCATGGGCGAGCTTCTGAAGCGCCTGTGGCACATGGCGCCGCGCGAGCTGTCCAGTGCCCCTTGCCAGGAGCAGGTGCTGGAAGGCGCGGACGTGGACCTCGGGGCGCTGCCGGTGCAGCACTGCTGGCCCGGCGACGTCGCGCCCCTCATCACCTGGGGCCTGACCATCACGCAGGGGCCGAACAAGCCGCGCCAGAACCTGGGCATCTACCGGCAGCAGGTGCTGTCGCGCAACCAGGTCATCATGCGCTGGCTGCCGCACCGGGGCGGCGCGCTGGACTTCCGCGAGCACGGCATCGCGCATCCGGGCACGCCTTACCCGGTGGCCGTGGCGCTGGGCGCGGATCCGGCGACGCTGCTGGGTGCGGTGACGCCGGTGCCGGACTCGCTGTCCGAGTACCAGTTCGCCGGCCTGCTGCGCGGCAGCCGGACCGAAGTCGTTCCCGCGGTCGGCGTGCCGCTGCGCGTGCCGGCCTCCGCCGAGATCGTGCTGGAGGGCCACATCCGTCCCGATGCGGCGCACCCCACCGGCTTCGCGCATGCCCTGGAAGGCCCCTACGGCGACCACACCGGCTACTACAACGAGCAGGCGTCCTTCCCGGTGCTGACCGTGGAGCGCATCACCATGCGGCGCGATCCGGTCTACCACTCCACCTACACCGGCAAGCCGCCGGACGAGCCGGCCGTGCTGGGGCTGGCGATGAACGAGCTGTTCATTCCGCTGCTGCAGCGGCAGTTCCCGGAGATCGTCGACTTCTACCTGCCGCCCGAGGCCTGCAGCTACCGCATGGCGGTGGTGAGCATCCGCAAGGCCTACCCGGGCCATGCCCGGCGCGTGATGATGGGCGTGTGGAGCCACCTGCGCCAGTTCATGTACACCAAGTTCGTGCTCGTGGTGGACGACGACATCGACGTGCGCGACTGGCGCGAGGTGATGTGGGCGCTGTCCACGCGCATGGACCCGGCCCGCGACACGATGACCATCGAGAACACGCCCATCGACTACCTGGACTTTGCTTCCCCGGTGGCCGGTCTCGGGAGCAAGATGGGCATGGACGCCACCAACAAGTGGCCCGGCGAGACGCAGCGCGAGTGGGGCAGGGCCATCACCATGGAGCCCGCGGTCGCGGCGCGGGTGCAACGGCTCTGTGAAGAGCTGGGGTGCTGATCCCGGGGCAGGGGGCTGCCATCTGTTACACCGTCCGGTCAACGCCGGCCCCGCGGCTACCGTTGGCAGGTCATCACCCGAGAAAGCCCGACCGCATGCGACGCACCACCATCCTCCTTGCCGCCCTGGCCGCCGTCCTCGCGGCACCGCTCGCGCGCGCCGACGATGACGACCACGGCCGCGGACACGGCCACGGCCACGGCAAGCACAAGGAGGAATTCTGGGACGGCAACTGCAAGGTGACCCGCGAGTGGAAGAAGGACGGCGAGTACAAGGAAAAGCGCAAGTGCAAGGGGCCTGAGCGCGTGGTCGTGGTGCCGGCGCCCGTCGCGCCGGTCCAGCCCGTGTACGCGCATCCGCCCTGGATGGACCGGCAGGAGGGCCAGTACGTCTACCGGCCGCAGTACCGGCCGGCCCCGGTGGCGGGCACCTACCGCTGCAACAGTGCGACCGTCGGCCGCGTGCTTGGCGGCATCGTCGGCGGCACCCTGGGCAACCAGATCGGCAAGGGCGACGGCCGCACCCTGGCCACCATCGGCGGCGCCGTGGCGGGCGTGCTGATCGGCGGCGAGGTGGGAACGCGCATGGACGCTCAGAACCAGGCCTGCGTGGGCGAGGTGCTGGAGGTGGCGCCCGTCAACTCCCGCGTGCAATGGGTGGAAGGACCGGCGAACTACGTGGTCGTCCCCGGGCAGGTGCAGTACGTGCAGGGGTCCTATTGCCGGCCGTACCGGCTGGAGGTGAAGACCGAACACGGCGTGCAGCGCACCCGCGGCACGGCATGCCGGCGGCCGGACGGCGTCTGGATCGCCCATTGACGCCCACGAAAAAGCCGCCCTCGGGCGGCTTTTTGCTGGGGCCGATGGTCAGCGCGTCGCCGCCCCCGGCCTTACTTGCTGGCGTGGTCGTTGCCGCCGCCGCCGTGGACGGCCGCCGCATGGAACTGCGGTGCGCGCACCTTGGGCTGGCGCGGAGGTCGATCCACCGGCTCGGGGGCCTGCGTCTGGATCGCCCCCGGCTGCGCCTGGATGTTCTGGGCGAGCTGGCCCTTGGGTCCTTGCTGGATGTCGAAGCTCACGCGGGATCCCTGCTTGAGCGTCTTGAAGCCGTCCATGGTGATCGCCGAGAAATGGGCGAACACGTCCGACCCGCCTCCATCCGGTTCGATGAAGCCGAACCCCTTGGCATCGTTGAACCACTTGACAGTTCCGGTCGCCATGATTGCGCGCCCCTCGCTTTTGTTCCCTCAGAGGCGAAAGAGTGTCCTTGAAGACCGTCCAGCTGTCAATATTTTCACTTAGTTGAGCGCAAGTGCCCGTCATTCAATGGTTTCTGCTCGGCCGCACGCGAAGATGCGCGAACAATGTTCCGCGCCCGAATCCATGTCGCTTGAATGTGACGGGACCGTCACCAATTCACCTTGGGTCGGCGGGTGCGATTTCCGGTCGATAGAATGATTTTCATGGCCAGTCAGACACCTCTTCCTCCTCCGGCCGGTCCCGTCATCCGGCCCGCGGACGACGACGGCGGCTCGGTGGTGGCAGAGCGGAAACTCCAGAAGACCAAACCCCCGCAGATGTACCAGGTCGTCATGCTCAATGACGACTACACGCCCATGGAATTCGTGGTGGTGGTGATTCAGGAATTTTTCAACAAGGATCGCGAGACGGCTACACAGATCATGCTGAAGATCCATCTGGACGGGAAAGGCATCTGCGGCGTCTATTCGAGGGACGTCGCGGCCACGAAGGTCCAGCAGGTCCAGGAGGCGGCCCGCCAGGCGGGACACCCCCTTCAATGTTTGAGTGAACCGGTCGATTGAGCCGGGACTCAGAGGAAGAGGTAAGAACGTTTTGAACGACAGGCAGAAGGAAATCTCATGATTGCCCAGGAATTGGAAGTCAGCCTCCACATGGCCTTCGTGGAAGCGCGTCAGCAGCGCCACGAGTTCATCACCGTGGAGCACCTGTTGCTGGCCCTGCTGGACAATCCCAGCGCGGCCGAAGTGCTGCGCGCTTGCAGTGCCAACATCGACGACCTGCGCAAGTCGCTGGCCAACTTCATCAAGGACAACACGCCCCAGGTCGCGGGCACGGACGACGTCGACACCCAGCCCACGCTGGGTTTCCAGCGCGTCATCCAGCGCGCGATCATGCACGTGCAGTCCACCGGCAACGGCAAGAAGGAAGTCACCGGCGCCAACGTGCTGGTCGCCATCTTCGGCGAGAAGGACTCGCACGCCGTGTACTACCTGCACCAGCAGGGCGTGACGCGCCTGGACGTGGTGAACTACATCGCGCACGGCATCAAGAAGAGCGATCCGCCGGAGCCCTCCAAGGGCGGCGAGAACTCGTCTTCCGAGGGCGAAGAGGGCGGCGAGAAGAACGAGAAGGCCTCGCCTCTCGAGCAGTTCACGCTCAACCTGAACCAGTCGGCCAGGGACGGCAAGATCGACCCGCTGATCGGCCGCGAGTACGAAGTCGAGCGCGTGATCCAGATCCTGTGCCGCCGCCGCAAGAACAACCCGCTGCTGGTGGGTGAGGCCGGCGTGGGCAAGACCGCCATCGCCGAGGGCCTCGCCTGGCGCATCGTGCAGAAGGAAGTGCCGGAGATCCTCGCGGATTCCACCGTGTACTCCCTCGACATGGGCGCGCTGCTGGCAGGCACCAAGTACCGCGGCGACTTCGAACAGCGCCTCAAGGGCGTGCTGCGTTCGCTGAAGGACAAGCCCAACGCGATCCTGTTCATCGACGAGATCCACACCCTGATCGGCGCCGGCGCGGCGTCGGGCGGCACGCTGGACGCGTCCAACCTGCTGAAGCCGGCGCTCTCCAGCGGCGCGCTCAAGTGCATCGGCGCGACCACGTTCACCGAGTACCGCGGCATCTTCGAGAAGGACGCGGCCCTGTCGCGGCGCTTCCAGAAGGTCGACGTGGTCGAGCCGACGGTGGAGCAGACGGTGGAGATCCTCAAGGGCCTGAAGTCCCGCTTCGAGGAGCACCACAGCGTGAAGTACGCGGCCGCCGCCCTGCAGGCCGCCGCGGAACTGAGCGCCAAGTACATCAACGACCGGCACCTTCCGGACAAGGCCATTGACGTGATCGACGAGGCCGGCGCGGCCCAGCGCATCCTGCCGGTGGGCAAGCGCAAGAAGACCATCTCCAAGGCGGAAGTCGAGGAGATCGTGGCCAAGATCGCGCGCATTCCGCCCGCCTCGGTGTCGAACGACGACCGCAGCAAGCTGCAGACCCTGGAACGCGACCTGAAGAGCGTGGTGTTCGGCCAGGACAAGGCGCTCGACATCCTGGCGGCCTCGGTCAAGATGGCGCGCTCCGGTCTCGGCCGCGGCGACAAGCCCATCGGCGCCTTCCTGTTCTCCGGCCCCACCGGCGTCGGCAAGACCGAAGCGGCGAAGCAGCTGGCCTACATCATGGGCATCGACCTGATCCGCTTCGACATGTCCGAGTACATGGAGCGGCACGCGGTGTCGCGCCTGATCGGTGCGCCTCCCGGCTATGTCGGCTTCGACCAGGGCGGCCTGCTCACCGAAGCCATTACCAAGAAGCCGCACGCGGTGCTGCTGCTCGACGAAATCGAGAAGGCGCACCCGGACATCTTCAACGTGCTGCTGCAGGTGATGGACCACGGCACGCTGACCGACAACAACGGGCGCAAGGCCGACTTCCGCAACGTGATCATCATCATGACCACCAACGCGGGCGCCGAGACCATGAACAAGGCGGTGATCGGATTCACCACCGAGCGCAGCCCGGGCGACGAGATGGCCGACATCAAGCGGCTATTCACCCCCGAGTTCCGCAACCGCCTGGACGCCACGGTCAGCTTCAAGCCGCTCGACGAGCAGATCATCCTGCGCGTGGTCGACAAGTTCCTGCTCCAGCTGGAGCAGCAGCTCGCCGAGAAGCGCGTGGAGGTGACCTTCACCGACGTGCTGCGCAAGTACCTGGCCAAGAAGGGCTTCGACCCGCTGATGGGCGCCCGCCCGATGCAGCGCCTGATCCAGGACACGATCCGCCGGGCGCTGGCCGACGAACTGCTGTTCGGCAGGCTCACGGAGGGCGGCCGCCTCACGGTCGACATGGACGTGAAGACCGACGAGAAGGGCACCGAGACCGCGGACGTGAAGCTGGACATCCAGCCGCTGCCGCGCAAGGAAGGCAAGGCCAAGCCCGAGCCGGAGGAAATCTCCACCGACGGGCAGTAAGCCGGCCCGCCACGAAGAAGCCGCCTCCGGGCGGCTTTTTCGTTTACACGCGCGAAACGGCCGGGACAACGCAAACGCCCGCTGCCGGTGTCCAATGCGGTCCATGAGCGCCGCCGCCATCGCACTGAACCGCTTCGGCCTGGGCGCGCGTCCGGAGGACGCGCCGCCCGCGGATCCGCAGCGCTGGCTGCTGTCCCAGTTCGAGCGCTACGACCCGCTGCCTGCGCCCTGGCGCGCGCAGGAGCGTACGCCGGGCGCAGTGCAGGCGCTGCTCGCGGGGCAGCGCGCCGTGCGCGAGGCCGCTGCCGGCGGGCAGCAGGCCGCGCGGCAGGCGTACCGGCGCGACGCGCGCGAGGCCTACCTCGGTGCGGTCGGCGCTCGCACAGGCAGCGCGCTCGGCACGCCGGCGCCCTTCGTGGAGCACCTGGTGCATTTCTGGGCCAACCACTTCGCGGTGTCCGTGGACAAGCTGCCGGTGCTGGGCCTCGCCGGCGCGCTGGAGGCCGATGCCATCCGGCCCCAGGTGCTGGGCCGCTTCGAGGACATGCTGCTGGCCGTCACGCGCCATCCGGCGATGCTGCTGTACCTGGACCAGGCGCAATCGATCGGCCCGCAGAGCGTCGTGGCGCTGCGCGCGGCGGAACGGCAGCAGCCGCGCCGGCGCGGGCTCAACGAGAACCTGGCGCGCGAGATCCTGGAGCTGCACACGCTGGGCGTGCGCAGCGGCTACACGCAGGACGACGTCACCGAGTTCGCGCGGGCGCTCACCGGCTGGACGCTGCCCGGCCTGCCCGGCCTGCCCGCTGGCGAAGGCGCGGACGCCGCAGGCGGCGCCTTCGCTTATCGCGCGGTGCTGCACGAGCCCGGGAGCCGTACCGTCCTGGGCCGCGTGTATGCGCAGGCGGGAGAAGAACAGGCCCGCGCCATCCTGCACGACCTCGCGACCGCGCCGGCCACGGCCAGGCACATCGCCACCAAGCTGGCGCGCCACTTCGTGGCCGACGATCCGCCAGCCTCCCTGGTGCAAGGCCTCGCCGGGGCTTTCCAGCGCAGCGGGGGCGAACTGCCGACCGTCTACCGGGCGCTGGTTGCCGCGCGCGAAAGCTGGGAGCCCGCCGCCTCCAAGTTCAAGACGCCGTGGGAGTGGGCGGTCTCCAGCCTGCGCGCGCTCGGGCGCAACGAGGTGCCGCCGCTACAGGCCGCCGCCCTGATGAACCAGCTCGGCCAGCCGGTGTGGCGCCCCGGTTCGCCGGCCGGCTACGACGATGTCGCCGCGACCTGGGCCGCGCCGGACGCGCTGCTGCGCCGGGTTGAAGCGGCGCAGCGGATCGCCGCGCAGGCCGGCGACGCGGTCGATGCCCGCAGCCTGGCGCCCCGCGTGCTGCCCGGCCGGCTGGGCGAGTCGACCGTGAGCGCCATCGCGCGCGCCGACAGCCCGGCCAGCGGCCTCGCGCTGCTTTTGGTCTCGCCTGAATTCCTGCGGAGGTAAGCATGACCCTCGCGCGCCGCCACTTCCTCGCCGGTGCCGGTGCCTTGTTCGCGGCGCCGCGCATCCTGTTCGCGCAGGCCGCCACTGAGCGCCGCTTCGTCTTCATCCTGCAGCGCGGCGCCGCCGACGGATTGAACACGGTGGTGCCGGTGGCCGATCCGGCCTATGCGGCGCTGCGCGGGCCCCTGGCGATCGACGCCGTCGGCGCCACCCGGCTCGATGGCAGCTTCGCGCTGCATCCCGCGCTGAAGGAATTCGCTGCCCTGCATGCGCAGGGCCAGGCGCTGTTCGTGCACGCGGTGGCGTCCCCCTACCGCGAGCGCTCCCACTTCGACGGCCAGAACGTGCTGGAAAGCGGCGGGACCGCGCCCTACCAGCTGAAGGACGGCTGGATGAACCGGCTGGTCGCGCTGCTGCCCCGGCACGGCAAGGGCGCGATCGCGCTGGCGCCGACCGTGCCGCTGGCCTTGCGCGGCGCCGCGGAGGTCACTTCGTATGCGCCGTCGGCCTTGCCGCCGGCGGGCGACGACCTGCTGCAGCGCGTGCAGCAGCTGTATGCCGGCGACGCGCAGCTGCACGCGCTGTGGTCGGCCGCCATGGATGCGCGCGGCATGGCGGGAGCGAAGGAAAGCGGCGGCGGCAACCGGCAGGACCCGGCGGCGGTGGGCCGGATGGCGGCGGGCTTCCTCGCGCAGCCGCAAGGCCCGCGCATCGCGATGATCGAGACCGGCGGCTGGGACACGCACAGCGCGCAGAACGCGCGCCTCGCAGCCCAGTTGCGATCGCTGGACACTCTGGTGGGCTCGCTGAAGGAAGGGCTGGGTGCGGCGTGGCAGGACACGGTGGTGCTGGTGGCGACCGAGTTCGGACGCACCGCGGCGGCCAACGGAACCGGCGGCACCGACCACGGCACGGGCTCCGCGGCCTTGCTGGCCGGCGGCGCGGTGCAGGGCGGCCGCGTGATCGCCGACTGGCCGGGGCTGACCGCTTCCGCGCTGCACGAAGGACGCGACCTGCGGCCGACGCTGGGGCTGGATGCGCTGATCGCCGGCAGCGCGGCCGAATGCTTCGGCCTGGACAACGAGCGCGTCGCCCGGACGCTGTTCCCGCGCGGCACGGGCGCCGGCAAGGCGCTGCCGCGCCTGGTGCGCGCCTAGGCCAGCAAGGCGTGCACGGCGGGCACGACCAGGCCCACGCCCGTGATCACCAGCAGCGCGCAGACGATCATCAGCACGGTCTCGCGCCGCCATGCCGGCGGATGCCGCCGCAGCCACCAGGTGATGCCCATCACCACCGGCACCGACAGGGCGCACATCAGCAGCGAACGCGCGCTGAACTGGCCGGACGGGACCACCATGGCCAGCCGGATCAGCGAGCCCGCGGCGAGCGTCGCCACCAGCGTGTCACGCACGGTGTCCAGGTCGAGCGGCTGCCGGTAGTACTGGTACACCAGCGGCGGACCGGAGGCGGAGAACAGCCCGCCCAGCACGCCCGACACGAGCCCGAAGCCACGGAAGGACCAGCGCGACGAACGCTGCGCCAGCGGCTGCGTGCGCACCAGCACCACGACGGCGCAGGCGATCACCACGACGCCCAGCAACAGCCGCAGCAGCACCACCACGTTGGCGCTCAGCCAGGCCATCAGCGCGACGCCGACGCCGTAGCCGAACACGCTGCCGGTGATCGTGGTGCGCAAGATCGTCCAGTCCAGCGACTCACGCGTTCCGCGCAGGGCGATCGCGGCGCTGGCCAGCGACAGCACGGTCGCCACGTTTGCCACGTCGGGCAGGGCGGCCAGTTCGAACAGGCTGGTCAATCCCAGCAGGATGAGCGCGAGCGCGAAGCCGGTGATGCGCTGCGCGAAGGTGGCGACGGCGACGCACAGCAGGAAGGCGGCCAGCTGCCAGCCGCTCATGCGGCGGCTAGCAGCTTGACGATGCGCTTCCAGTGCTTCGGCTCCACCGGCGTGATGGACAGGCGATTGCCCTTGCGCAGCACCACCAGGTCCTGCAGCTGCGGATCGGCACGCAGTTCGGGCAGCGTGAGGTTGCGCGTCTTCTTCAGCACCTGCACGTCCACCAGCACCCAGCGCGGCTCGTCCGGCTTGGACGCCGGGTCGTGGTAGGGAGACTTGCGGTCGAACTGCGTCGGATCGGGGTAGGGCGTCGAGGCCACGCGCGCGATGCCGACGATGCCGGGCTCGGCGCAGCTCGAGTGGTAGAACAGCACGCCGTCGTCGACGCGCATGCCGTCGCGCATGAAATTGCGGGCCTGGTAGTTGCGCACGCCGGTCCAGGGGACCGTCGACTTGGGAGCGGCCAGGGCGTCGTCCACCGACACCTCCTCGGGCTCCGACTTCATCAGCCAGTAGTTCATGGCGGGCGATTATCGAACGCGCGGCGCGCGTTGTCCGCCGCTTTCAGCGCGGGCTCAGGCGCATGACCAGGGGTGTGGGCGCCATGGTGAAGGCCAGGCGCTCCCGCACCGCGCCGCCGTCGGCTGCTTCGACGCTGTCGAGGCGGAAGCCGCCCAGCAGCGTGGCCACCGCCATCTTCATCTCCAGCAGGGCGAGATAGCGCCCCGGACACATGCGCGGCCCCGCGCCGAAGGGCATGGCGATGCGCTTGGCGCTGCCGGCCTCCTCGCGCAGCCAGCGGTCCGGGTCGAAGGCCTCGGGACGCTCGAAGTGGCGCGCGTCGCTGGTGCCGGCGCGCATGAGGAAGATGCACAGCGTGCCCTTGGGGATCGCGATGCCGCCCAGCACGGTGTCGCGCTCGGCCTGTTGCGGCAGGATGGGGGCGACCGGCTTCAGGCGCATGGTCTCGTGGCTGCAGGCCTCGACGAAGGGCAGCGCGTCGAGCTGGTCCAGCCGGGTCACCACCCGGTTCTCGCCCAGGGCACGGCGCACTTCGGCGGTGGCGCGCTCCAGCGCCCAGGGGTGCCGCGCCAGCAGCACCATCATCCAGGCCAGCGTGTTGGCGGTCGTGTCCTCGCCCGCCAGCAGCATGGTCGCGACGTTGGCGGCGACGTCCTCGTCGGTCAGCGCATTGCCGGGCCGGTCGCGCGAGGCGATCATCGCCTCGATCAGGTTGCTGGGCTCCTCGCGCAGGGACGGGTTCGCGTCCATGCGTTCGCGCGCCGCGGCGACGAAGCCCTGCACGGCCGTGCGGAAGGCGTCCAGGTGGTGGTCGAGCGCGCGGTCCGCCGGCAGCTTGACGTGGCGCCAGTAGGGAAAGGGCGCCAGCGTCCGGCGGAACAGCGCCGGAAAGATCTTTTCCATGTGGTGCTGGATCACGTCCTCCTCGCCTTCCAGCGTGTTGATGTCGGCGCCGAAGGCCAGCCCCGCGATGACGTCGACCGTGTAGCGCATGAGGTCGCCCTGCACGTCGATCACTTCACCCTGCCGCGCGGCGTGCTCCCAGCGGCGGGACAGGCGCCTCGCCACCTGGATGAGCGCGGGCACGTAGCGCTTGATGTGCCCGGGATCGAAGGCCGCCATCACCATGGGGCGCTGCCGGCGCCACTTCTCGCCATTGGAGGCGAACAGTCCTCCGAACCCCATCTCGGTGGCCGTGCTGGACACCCGCTCGGTGCGGCTGAATGTGCCCGGCCGGTCGCGCAGCGCCTCGGCCGCCACCTGCGGATCGCCCATCACGACGAACTGGCGCGTCCAGATGCGCACGCGGTAGGCATCGCCGTATTGCCGCCGCCATTCCTCCAGCTGCTCGTGGAAATGCGGCAGGCTGATCTGGTGCGCGTTGCCGACCAGGGGCAGCCCGGACGGACCGGGGAGGTCGGCAATGCGCGTGGCGACGGCGGCGGCTGCAGTCATGGAGTCTCCCTTCGCTGAACCGGGCAGCTTACGTTCGGCCCGGCCCGCGCGCCAGTGCGCGGGACCGTCCGCGACGCCTTCTCCCCCAATCGGGAGAGGGCCGGCTCAGCGCCGGGGCGCGAGTGCGGCGCGGCCCGCGAAGCCCGCGGGTGCACCCGGGCGGGACTCCAGGCGGATGCCCTCGTTCCACTTGGCCATGCGCTCGGAGCGGGCGAACGAGCCCACCTTCAGCTGCCCCGCGTTCCAGCCGGTGGCCAGGTGCACGATGGCCACGTCCTCCGTCTCGCCGGAGCGGGCCGAGACGATGGTCGCGTAGCCCAGCGCGAGGGCAGCGTCCAGGGCTGCCTTCGTCTCGGTGACCGTGCCGGCCTGGTTCGGCTTGATGAGCACGCAGTTGCAGGCGCCCAGCTGCGCCCCGGCACGCACCCGCTCGGCGCTGGTCACGAAGTAGTCGTCGCCCACCACCTGCACGCGCCCGCCCACCGCCTTGGTGAAGGCGACCAGTCCGGCCTCGTCGTCCTCCGCCAGCGGGTCCTCGATCGACACGATGGGATAGCTTTCGATCCAGCGCAGCAGCCGCTCGCAGAGGCCGTCGCTGTCCAGCTCCTGCTGGTCCAGCGCAAGGCGGTAGCGGCCCCCGCGGCCGAACTCGGAGGCGGCGATGTCCAGCGCGATGGCGACGTCCTCGCCCGGCGTGTAGCCGGCCTTCACGATGGCGTGCACCAGCGTGTCCAGCGCTTCCTCGTTGCGGGTGAAGTTCGGCCACCACCCGCCCTCGTCAGCCACGCCGGCCAGCGCACCGCGGCTGGCCATGATCTCGCCGGCGGCGCGGTACACCTCGGCGGTCATCTCCATCGCCTGCGCGAACGAGGTGGCGCCGGTGGCGATCACCATGAAGTCCTGCACGTCCACCCGGCGGCCCGCGTGCGCGCCACCCCCGAAGACCTGGATCTGCGGCAGGGGCAGCTGCACCGGGCGTCCCTGCGCCAGGTAGCGCCACAGCGGCTCGCGCGCCTGCGCCGCGGCGGCGTGCAACACGGCCAGCGAGGTCGCGACCAGCGCGTTGCCACCAAGGCGTGACTTGTTGGGCGTGCCATCCAGTGCGATCAGCAAGTGGTCGATGCCTTCCTGGTCCGCCGCGTCGCGTCCCACCAGCGCCGGCGCGATCTCGCGCTCGATCGCGCGCAGTGCCTGCTGCACGTCGAGTCCCCGGAAGCGCTGGCCGCCATCGCGCAGCTCCACCGCCTCGCGCGTGCCGCGGGAGGCGCCCGCCGGTGCCATGCCGATGCCGGAGCTGCCATCGGCGTTGATCACTTCCACTTCGACGGTGGGGCGGCCGCGCGAGTCCCAGATGCGGCGCGCTTGCAGGCTTTGGATGGTCATGCGGAAAAGGAAAAGTGGCGCGCCCAGCGCGCGGCGAGGGTGGTGAGCGAAGGGGTCGGGTCCTGCAGCAGTGCGATGCTGGCGCGGCGCACGGACTCCCGCGTGGGTTCATCGAGGTACTCGACCGGCGACTTGCCGTCCACCCGCGCGAGCGTGAGCCCGGGCAGCAGGGTGGCGACGCGCGCTTCGAGCTGCGCCGCGTCTTCCCAACTCACGTGCGGCCAGTAGGCCTGCAGGAAGGCGTCGAAGCTGGCGAGCAGCGATGCTGCGTGTGCGGGCAGGTGCGCCGACTTCAGCAGGAAATGGTTCAGGCAGAAGGCCAGGTCGAAGGCCGGATCGCCGAACCAGGCGCACTCGGCATCCAGCAGCACGGGACCGTCCGGTCCCAGCAGGATGTTCTTGGGACTCACGTCGCCGTGCACCAGCACCCGGCGCGTGGCGGCGGTGCGCTGGACCGTCTCGAGCAGTCCCTCGGCGAGCGCGGGGTGCACCCGCGCCGTCTCCACCAGGTAGGGCTCCAGCCGGATCGCGTAGAAGTTGTCGTCGGTGGCGAAGCGGGCGGCGATCGCTGCATCGTCCGCCGTCGCGGCATGGATGCGGCCCAGCACGTCGCCCACGGTGCCGGCCAGCGCCGGGTCCACGCGGCCCGCCAGCAGCTCGGACTTCCAGTTGCGGTACTCGGGCCCCAGGAAAGGCATCACGAAGCTCTTGGTGGCCGTGTCCTCGCCCAGCACGCGCGGCACGTGGCCCGGCACGATGCGGTCCACGGTGCGCAGGTAACCGACCTCGGAGAACACCCGTTCCACCGGCACCTTCCATTCCTTGGCCACCTTCAGCTGCGGCAGCGCCTGCTTGACGCAGTAGCGGCCGCTGCGCAGGTCCACGCGGTAGATGCCGGAGGAGACGCCGCCGGTGAGGGCCGTCGCGTGGACCGCCTCGTCCGCTTGCGCCAGGCCCAGCGACAGGAAGATGCGGCGCATCGCCGCCGCGTCCTGCGAGAGATCCACGTACGCCATGGGGGCGGAGTATGACAGCCGCACCGGGGGCGTTTCCGCTGGTTTAGCATGCCGGCTCGCAACCAGGAGCTGGCTCATGGATGGACAGAAGCTGAAGGTCGCCGTGATGGGCGCCGGCGCGGTCGGCTGCTATTTCGGCGGCATGCTCGCGCGCGCCGGCCACGACGTGACCTTCATCACGCGGCCGCAGCACGTCGAGTCGATCTGGCGCGACGGCCTGCGCATGGAGACCCGGACCTTCGACGAGCAGGTGCGGCTGAACGCGGTCACCGAAGCGAGCGGCGCGCAGGATGCGGACCTCGTGCTGTTCAGCGTCAAGTCGATGGCGACGGAGGAAGCGGGCCGTTCCCTCGCGCCCTTCCTGCGGCCGGACGCCCTGGTGCTGTGCCTGCAGAACGGCGTGGACAACGCGGACCGGCTGCGCTCCGTGCTGCCGCGGCACGCGGTGGCCGCGGCAGTCGTGTACGTCGCCACCGAAATGGCCGGCCCCGGCCACTTGCGGCACCACGGCAGAGGCGAGCTGGTGATCGAGCCGGCGGCCGGCAGCGAGCCCGCGGCCCATGCGCTGCGCGGGGCGGGCGTGCCGACCGAGATCTCGGACAACGTGCGCGGCGCGCTGTGGCTCAAGCTGATCCTCAACTGCGCCTACAACGCCGTGTCCGCGATCGCCCAGCGGCCCTATGGCGAGAACGTGCGGGGCGAGGGCATCTGGGACGTCATGCGCGACGTGGTCGACGAATGCCTGGCCGTGGCCCAGGCCGACGGCGTGACCGTATCGGCCGATGCGCACGCCGCCGCCCGCAAGCTGGTGGAGAGCATGCCGGCGCAGTACTCGTCCACCGCGCAGGACCTCGCGCGCGGCAAGCCGACCGAGATCGACTTCCTCAACGGCTACGTCGTGCGGCGCGGCGAGGCGCTGGGCATCGCGACGCCCGCCAATCGCGTGCTGTGGGCGCTGGTGAAGCTGATCGAGTCCAGACCGCGTTGAGGGGCGGACCCGGATTCGCGCCTGCGGGCAGCAGCGACGCCCACGGCCTCCAGGGACCCCTAGTCGAGGACGCCCCCGTACACTCGCACGGCGCTTCAACTCATGGCACGTCCATCATGGATCCTTCCCAAGCTTCCCGCGTTTCCCTCGCGCAGCGCCTGCGCCAGCCCGGCCTGGTCGTGGCGCCGGGGGTCTACGACATGGTGTCACTGCGCCTGGCCGACAGCTTCGGCTTCGACGCGCTCTACATGACGGGCTTCGGCACGGTGGCCAGCCACCTGGGGCTGCCCGACGCAGGCATCGCGACCTACACCGACATGGTCCAGCGGGTGCGCACCATGGCCTCCATGGCGACGGCGCCCCTGATCGCCGATGGCGACACCGGCTACGGCGGCCTGCTGAACGTGGCCCACACGGTGCGCGGCTACGAGGCGGCGGGCGCGGCGGCGATCCAGCTGGAAGACCAGGAGTTCCCGAAGAAATGCGGGCACACGCCGGGCCGGCGCGTCGTGCCCATGGCGGACATGGTGCGCAAGATCCGGGTCGCCGTCGAAGCGCGCAGCGACAAGGACTTCCTCATCATCGCCCGCACCGACGCCCGCACCGCGCTGGGCCTGGACGAAGCCCTGCGCCGCGCCGAGGCCTACGCCGAAGCCGGCGCCGACGTGCTGTTCGTCGAATCGCCCGAGTCGGTCGAAGAGATGCAACGCATCGGCCGCACCCTGGACCGGCCGCTGGTGGCCAACATGGTCGAGGGCGGCCGCACCCCGGTGCTGTCGCAGGCGGACCTGGAGGCGATCGGCTACAAGATCGCCATCTTCCCGGTGACCGCGCTGCTCGCTGCCACCGAGGCCATGCGCGCCGCCTATGCCCAGATCCGCCGGCACGGCTCGTCAGCGGGCCTTGCCGCGCCGCTGATGCCCTTTGGCGACCTGACCAGGCTGATGGGGTTCGAAGAGGTCTGGGACTTCGACCGCCGGCACGCCGAAACACCCTGAACAAACGACAACGGAGACAAGCAAGCATGATCCCCAACACTCCCTTCCTCCCGCGCACGACGCGCAGGCGATGGATCGCCGCGACCACGCTGGCCGCGGCCACGCTCGCCCTCGGCACGGCGCCGGCACTGGCGCAGGACGCCTGGCCCGTCAAGCCGATCCGGCTGGTCGTGCCCTTCACGCCGGGCGGCGTGACAGACACCAGTGCGCGCGTGGTCGCGGAGTTCCTGGGACGCCGGCTCGGGCAGCAGGTCATCGTCGACAACAAGCCGGGCGCTTCCGGCAACATTGGCATGGCGCTGGCGAAGGACGCCCCCGCGGACGGCTACACCCTCGTGCTGGGCTTCGACGGGACGATGGTGATCAACCCCCATGTGTTCGCCAAGCTTCCCTTCGACACGCTCAAGGACTTCACCCCCATCGGCAAGATCGGCAACGCGACGCTGATCCTGGTGGCCTACCCGAATGCACCGGTCAAGTCGGTGGCCGACCTCGTCAGCGTCTCCAAGTCCACGCCCGGCGGGCTGTCCTTCGGCACCTCCGGTACCGGGGGAACGCCCCACATCGCGGGCGAGCTGCTCAAGATGCGCACCGGCGCCAACCTCGTCCACGTGCCTTACAAGGGCGGCGGGCAGGCCCTGACCGACGTGATCGGCGGCAACATTCCCCTGGTCTACACGGCCGTGGCCGGCGCGCATGGCTTCGTCAAGAGCGGCAAGGTGCGCGCCCTGGCCGTGTCCAGCGCCACGCGCTCCCCGGCGCTGCCGGAGGTGCCGACCTTCGCCGAGGCGGGCGTCCCCGATTTCGTGGTCGACTCCTGGGTTGGCCTGCTGGCGCCGGCGGGCCTGCCGCCGGCCATTGCCACGCGCCTGAATGCCGAACTGAATGCCGTGCTCGCCGACCCGGAGGCGCGCGACAAGCTGCGCACGCTGGGCATCGAGGCCACGCCCGGCAGCGCGGCCCAGTTCCGCGACGAGATGGCGCGCGACCTGGCCCGCTACGGCGCGGTGGTGAAGGCCGCCGGCATCAAGATCGAGTAAAGCGCTATTCCGTCGGCGTCGGGCTTGCCGTCTTGCCCAGGGCATCCTCGGCCGGATGCAGCACCGCCAGCAGGTCCGAGGTGGTGCGCAGGATGAGGTCGACGCCCGCCTCGCGCAGTTCGCGCTCGGTGCCGAAGCCGCACAGCACGCCCACCGTCTGCGCGCCGGCCGCAACGCCGGTGCGCACGTCGATGGTGGTGTCGCCGATCATCAGGCACTGCGACGGGTCCACGCCCATCTTCTCGGCGCCGTAGAACAGCGGCTCCGGGTGCGGCTTCATGCGGCGCGTGGTCTGCGAGCCGATCACCGCCGTGAACAGCTCACGCACGCCGTAGTGCTCCAGGAAACGCTCCACGCGCGGCGCGCCGCCGGTGGAGATGGTGACCATGGGGTAGTGCCCGGCCAGCTTCTGCAGCATCTCCTGCACGCCCGCCACCATGTCGTGCGGCACCTCGTCCAGCGCTTCCGGATTGCGTGTGTGTGCGGGATCGGCCTGGCGCTGCTTCATGGCCCGCAGCCGCGTGCGCAGCCGCGTCAGCGGAACGTCCAGCCCGAGCTGGTCCAGCATCGCGTACGCACCGTGCACCGGCGTCTCCAGGCCCATCACCACCTGGCGCGCCGCGCGCTCGCCGCGCCGGCCGCTGACGCCCGGCACCCGGGCGAGCAGGGCGGCCAGTTGCGCGACCAGGCGGTCGTCGGTGTCGGCGATGGTGCCGTCGACGTCGAAGCAGAGGGCACGGATGCGGGCAAGGTCCAGGGGCATCGAAGGCAAGGGGATGAATCTGCCCCGAGCATAGAAGAACCGTCGCGTGCGCGGTGCCGCCATCACTGTCGAGCACGCGTGCCGCGCAGGCGCGGAGCGCAGCGCTGCGTTAGTCATTCTGCTTAGCCAAATTGGCGGATGTCGCCCGCAAGGGTCGGCGACTAAGGTCCCCGCGACGGCTGCTTTCAGCCACGGAGGCCCCCATGCTGGACGAACGTTCCCTGGAACAGATCATGCGCAACGCTTCGCGTGCGCGCCTGCAGCAATTCACCCCGGCCTTGCTGGAGGCGATGAAGCGCTTCGACATCGACGACAACCTGCGGCGCGCCGCGGCCTTCGTCGCGCAGCTGGCCCACGAATCGGGCGAGTTCCGCTTCATGGAGGAAATCTGGGGTCCCACGGCCGCGCAGGATCGCTACGAACCGCAGAGCGACCTGGCCAAGCGGCTGGGCAACACCGAAGCAGGGGACGGCAAGCGCTACAAGGGTCGCGGGCCGATCCAGGTGACCGGCCGCGCCAACTACCGCAAGTACGGCGAGCTGCTGGGCCTGGACCTGGTGGCGCAGCCCGAGCTGGCGGCGACGCCGGAGACGGGCTTCGCGGTCGCGGGACTCTTCTGGCAGCGCAACGGGCTCAATGCGCTGGCCGACCAGGGCGACTTCAAGGAAATCACGCGCCGCATCAACGGCGGCTTCAACGGCCTGGCCGAGCGCCAGAAGTTCTACGACCGCGCCCTGGCCGTGCTGGCGTCGCAGTTCCCGGCGATGGCGCCGCCCTCCAGTGCGCCGGTGCAGGAGCCGTGGCACCCGTTCGAGCGCGGCATGGAGCACGCGGGCCGGGAGATCAAGCCGCGGGCCGTGGCCAAGCCGGTGGACCGCACGCTCGACGCGCGGCCGGACACCACCGACTTCCGCGACACCATGTACGTGCCGACGCTGACCGAGGTGCCGACGCACATCCCGCTGGGCGACTACCTCGACTACGACGTGCCCATCCTCGACCAGGGCCGCGAAGGCGCGTGCACCGGCTACGGCCTGGCCACGGTGGCCAATTACCTGCAGCTGCGGCGCCGGGTGATTCCCGACAAGGTGCCGGTCAGCCCGCGCATGCTCTACACCATGGCGCGCCGCTACGACGAGTGGCCGGGCGAGGACTACGAAGGCTCCAGCGCGCGCGGCGCCATGAAGGGCTGGCACAAGCACGGCGTCTGCCGCGAGGAGCTCTATCCCTCCGCCGGCAAGGACGACGGCAAGGGGCTCACCGAGATGCGGACCTCGGAGGCGCGCAAGCGGCCGCTGGGCGCCTACTTCCGCGTCAACCACAAGGACCTGGTGGCCATGCACTCGGCCATCGCCGAAGTTGGCGTGCTGTATGCGACGAGCATGGTGCACGACGGCTGGCAGCAGGTGGGCGGCGACGGCGTCATCCGCTTTTCGGAGCGCATCATCGGCGGCCACGCGTTCGCCATCGTGGCCTATGACGACGAGGGCTTCTGGCTGCAGAACTCCTGGGGCCCGACCTGGGGCGCGGGCGGCTTCGCGCGCGTCAGCTACGACGACTGGCTGCGCAACGGCACCGACGTGTGGGTCGCGCGCCTGGGCGCGCCGGTGACGCTGCGCACCGCGGAAGGTACCGCCACCGCGCACTCGGCGGCGGCCGGCGAGTCGATCGCATATTCCTTCGCGGACCTGCGGCCGCACATCGTCAGCGTGGGCAACAACGGCGAGCTGCGCGCCGGCGGCGATTACGGCACCACGCCGCAGGGCCTGCAGCACATCTTCGACGAGGACATCCCGCGCGTCACCCGCGGCTGGAAGAAGCCGCGCATCCTGCTGTACGCCCACGGCGGCCTGGTCGGCGAAGAGGCGGCCGTGCAGCGCCTGGCCGAATACCGCCCGCACCTGCTGGAGAGGGAGGTCTATCCGCTGGCCTTCATCTGGCGCACCGACTACTGGACGACGGTCAAGAACATCCTGCAGGACGCGGTGCGCCGCCGCCGCCCGGAAGGCGCGCTCGACGCCGCCAAGGACTTCATGCTCGATCGCCTGGACGACGCGCTGGAGCCGCTGGCGCGCGCGCTGACCGGCAAGCGCGCCTGGGACGAGATGAAGGAGAACGCGCTGGCGGCCAGCAAGGCCGGCGGCGCCGCCGACCTGGTGGTCGACCACGTGCAGAAGCTGCATGCCTCGGGCGCGGAGGTGCACCTGGTGGGCCACAGCGCGGGCGCCATCCTGCTGGGCCCCGTGGCCACGGCGCTCGCCGGCGCGGGCGTGCCCATCGCCAGCTGCAGCCTGTGGGCGCCCGCCTGCACGATGGCGCTGTTCAACAAGCACTACCGGCCGGCGATCGAGAAGAAGCTGATCGGCCGCTTCGGCCTCTACGTGCTCAACGACAAGACCGAGCGCGACGACAACTGCGCCAAGATCTACAACAAGTCGCTGCTGTACCTGGTGTCCGATGCGTTCGAGGACAAGATCCGCATCCCGAGCGCCTTGCCGGGCGTGCTGCCGGACTTCCGCGAGGGGGTTCCCCTGCTGGGCCTGGAAAAGTGCCTGGGCCCCAAGGAGCGCGCGCTGTTCGACGGCACGCAGCACCAGCTGGTGATCGCCCCGAACCAGGCCGACCCCGCCACCGGCCCCGCGTCACAGGCGCGCGCCCACGGCGCCTTCGACGACGACCCGGCCACCGTGATGTCCACCTTCCTGCGCGTGCTGGGCGAGGTGCAGCCCCAGCAGGCACCCGCGCCGATCCAGGTGCGGCCGGAGATCGCGCCGATCAAGTTCCGCAAGAGTTCCGGCTCGCTGCGGGACCGGCGGCAGAACATCGATGCGATGACCTCGGTGCGCAGCGACTAGGTGCTGGTGCCTCGGCCGCAGGGCCCAGGCTGCCTGCTGAGGCTCGCGCCGGCGCGCGCGCGCACCCGCGCGCCGCGTCGCCTTGCTTCCTACAAACGACGCCGCGCGGTGCCGACGTTCCGGCGGCCCGTGCGTCCTAGAGTGTCCCGTGCGCTTCCGTCGCGCGACTAGAGGACCCCATGACCGAACCCATTGCCTACGAAAACGCCATCGACCTGCTCGATGCGGACCACAAGATGGTCAAGCAACTCTTCATCAACTACGACGCGCTGTGCGAAGACGGTGCGCCACCCAGGGACCGGCAGGCCCTGGCCGCGAAGATCTGCCAGGAGATCAGCATCCACGCCCAGGTCGAGGAAGAGATCTTCTATCCTGAGGTGCGCAAGGCCACCGGCGACGACCCGTTGATGGACGAGGCGCTGCACGAGCATGCGCAGGCCAAGGAGACCATCGCCAAGATCGAGGCCATGAAGGCCGGCGACAAGAAGCTCGACGAGACGGTAAAGAAGCTGGCCAAGCTCATCGACGAACACGTGCTGGAGGAGCGCGAGCAGATCTTCCTGAAGGCCCAGTACTCCGACCTGGACCTGCGCGGCCTGGCGGTGGCGCTGGCCAAGCGCAAGTTGCAGCTGAAGAAGAAGGCCACCGCGCCGGTAAAGGAGCCCGCATGAAAGCCCTCGTCTACAAGGGACCCCGCGACGTCCAGGTGGTGACCATGCCGGACGCGAAGATCGAACGGCCCACCGACGTGCTGGTCCGGATCACCAGCACCAACATCTGCGGCTCGGACCTGCACATGTACGAAGGCCGAACCGACATGGAGCCGGGCCGCATCCTCGGCCACGAGAACCTGGGCGAAGTGATCGAGGTCGGAAGCGCGGTGGACCGCATCAAGGTGGGCGACCGCGTCTGCCTGCCCTTCAACGTGGGCTGCGGCTTCTGCGAGAACTGCGAGCAGGGCCTGAGCGGCTTCTGCCTGACCTGCAACCCCGGCAATGCGGGCGCCGCCTACGGCTTTGCCGGCATGGGCCCGTACAGCGGCGGGCAGGCCGAGTTGCTGCGCGTGCCCTACGGCGACTACAACTGCCTGGTGCTGCCGCGCGACGCGGCGGAAAAAGAGAACGACTACGTGATGCTGGCCGACATCTTTCCCACCGGCTACCACGCGACCGAGCTCGCGGGCGTGAAGCCCGGCGAGACGGTGGTCATCTACGGCGCCGGGCCGGTCGGGCTGATGGCGGCGTATTCGTCCCTCATCAAGGGCGCGGCGCTGGTGATGGTGGTCGACACCCACAAGGACCGCTTGGCGCTGGCCGAGAAGATGGGCGCGGTGGCCATCGACAACACCGAGGACGCGGGCGTCGAGAAGATCCTGGAGCTCACCGGCGGCAAGGGCGCCGACCGCGGCTGCGAGTGCGTGGGCTACCAGTGCTGCGGCATGCACAAGCAGGAGGTGCCCAACCTCACCATGAACAACCTGGTGAAGACCGTCAAGGCGGCGGGCCGCATCGGCGTGGTCGGCGTCTTCGTGCCGGAGGATCCCAATGCCGAGGACCGGCTGGAAAAGCGCGGCCAGATGGCCTTCGACTTCGGCCAGTTCTGGTTCAAGGGCCAGAGCATGGGCACGGGGCAGGCCAACGTGAAGGCCTACAACCGGTTCCTGAGCCGCCTGATCGAACACGACAAGGCCAAGCCCTCCATGATCGTGTCGCACGAGTTGCCGCTGGCCAAGGCGCCGGAGGCCTACGAGAACTTCGACCAGCGCAAGAACGGCTGGACCAAGGTGGTGCTGAAGCCGGGGAAGTGACCGAAGGCCTGCACACGGCCGTAGCGCTGCTGTAGGCCAAAGTCCCCAATCGCGCCAACGGTCCGCGGAACGTACGGCACCGCACAGTGCCGCAGGCCGTGCAAGCGCAGGCTTGCACGGCTGAACTGCGCCTCATGCAAATCCCTGCCAGGGGGTAAGCGGTTTTCGCTCGATGGCAGGACTTCCCATGAAATTCGCAGCAACCCTTTCGATCGCCGCCCTGGCGGCAATCACCTTGGCCGCATGCCAGCGCGAGCCCGCGGTCGTCGCACCCGCTCCCGCCGCGGCACCCGCCGTCGTCGTGGTTCCCGGCCCGCCCGGACCCGCAGGCGCCACCGGTGCTTCAGGCCAGACCGGCTCCACCGGCTTGACCGGTGACACGGGGGCCACCGGCTTCACCGGGAGCACCGGCGCCATGGGCAACACGGGCACGACGGGCCTGACCGGCAACACCGGCGCGACCGGAAGCACCGGCGACACGGGCGCGACCGGCCAGCGCGGCAAGACGGGCGACAACATCGTGGTCGTGCCCGCGCGCTGATGCACGCAGGCCAGGCAAGGATGGCAGCCGCCCCGTCGGCGCAACGGGCGGGCTGTTCGTCCGGCGCGGCGCAAGCAGCCCAAGAGCTGCGGCCGCGCGGGACCTTGTGCGTCAGGAGGCGGCCGGCCCGGTCTCCTTGACGCACTTCTTCACGTTGCTGTTCTTCGCAGCGCCCGCCAGCTTCTTCTCGGTGGCGGCCAGCTCGCACTTGGTCTTGGCGTCGGTCTCGCATTTCTTCACGAACGATTTCTGGGCAGCACCGGCCAGTTTCTTCTCCTTGGCGGCAGCCATGCAGGCGGAATCCTCCGCGTGGGCGACGGTGGCGGCGAATGCGATCAGGGCGAGTGCGGCAAGCTTCTTCATGGTGTATTTCTCCAGGGAGGGGCGCGAAGGTGCGCAAGGGAATTCTTGCACAGCACCGCTACAGCAAAGTGCCGTGGACGCGGCCGTTTACACGCCGCGGTGACGACACGCGGGCCAAGGTCGAGCAGTGCCGCATTCCGCAGCCGCAGGTTCGCAACTACCTCCACGCGGCATGCGAGCCGACTTGCGGTGTGGCGATGGTTCCTACAGGCCTGCGTGGGCCACGCAACAGATAGTTGCGTCCCAACCTTTCGGGAAGTCCGCACGCCATGCGCCCGTCCGCGCGCCTTCGTCGATCGCTTCTCCTGCTGGCCGCCTGCCTGCTGCCCCCGCTCGCCCTGGCGGAAAAGCAGACGGTGTGCACCATCACGATCAACTCGGCCGACGAACAGCAGACCTTCCGCCGCTACCTTCCCGCGGACAAGTACCGCTTCGTGGAACTCGTCGAGCGCAACCGCCCCGAATGGCTCGCGTCCGCTTGTGAGGCCAAGGTGTCCTGCGACGTGCTGGTGATCTCCGGTCACCACGGCGAAGGCAACGTGTTCTTTTCCGATTCCCTGACGAAGCAGGAATTCCTGCCGATCGAGGAGCTCGAGCGCGTGTCCTGCTCGGGCTCCTGTCCCAGCCTGTTCGCGAACCTGAAGGAGGTCTACCTCTTCGGTTGCAACACGCTGAACCCGCAGCCGCAGCACACCATCTCGGGCGAGGTGGCGCGCAGCTACCTGCGGGAAGGCAAGTCCGGCGAGGAGGCGTCGCGGCTGGCGCGGCTGCTGGGCCAGCAGCGCGGGGAGAGCAGCCGCGACCGCATGCGGGTGCTCTTCAAGGACGTGCCGGTGGTCTACGGCTTTTCCGGCGTGGCGCCGCTCGGCCCGGTCGCGGGCTCCGTGCTGAACCGGTACTTCCAGGGCTCCGGGATTTCGGAGGTGGGCAAGGGCCGGCCGAGCAGCGGCTTGCTGCGGCAGTTTTCCAGCCACGGCATGGTGGCCGCCCGCGGGATCTCCGCCGGAGACCCGTTGTCCGCCTTGCGGCAGGACGTCTGCATGTTCGCGGACGACCGGATGGCGCCCGCGCAGAGGCTCGCCGCCATCCAGGGGTTGCTGCAAAGGCCCGTGGCCGAATCCCGATTGCTGCTCGACCGCATCGAGCGCTTCACCGACCGACTGACCGCCAGCGAGCGGGCACAGCCCGAGGTCGCACAGGCGTTGGAGCGCATCGCCAACGACAAGGCGTCCCGCGACCGTTACCTGGCCTTCGCGCGCGACGCCGACCAGGCCGTGACCCGCGCGCGCATGATCGACGTCGCGCAGGACCTGGGCTGGCTTTCCGGTTCGCAACGGCGCGAGGAGATCGTGAAGATGTTCGGCGACGTGCTGGCCCGCAAGAACGTGGCCGGGCCGGACGTGGACCTCGCGTGTGCACTCAACAAGAACGGCGACCTCGATGGCGCGCTGGACGGCATCGCCGCGCAAGCGCGCGGGGGCGGCATCGGCCAGACCGCCGTCCTGGCTTGCATGGGCAGTGCGGAAGCGCGCGAGCGCGTGCTGGAGGCGCTGGTGAGCCCATCGGACGCGGACGTGCGCATCGCGCAGGCCTACCTGCGCTACCGCCCCATCGCGGATGCGAACGAGCTGCGCGTCACCACGCGCGCCATCGCCCGCATGAGCGCACCGGAGGCGCAGGCCCGCGCGCTCGACGTGCTGGCCCGCCACTACCTCTCCGATCACGAAACCGTGCAGACGCTGGAGCAGCTGTTCGCGAAGACGCGCTCGTGGCCGGTGCAGAACGCCATCGCCGGCGTGCTGATCCGTGCCGACCGCAAGTCGATCGCCTCGCCCGAGCTGCTGCGCACGCTGCGTGAAAACCGCCTGAAGCCGTCTCCGGGCGACAACATGGTCGACGCCCTGATCCAGCGACTGCAGGAATCTTCCTGAGCTTCGCCTGCTTTTCGTTGCTGCGCGCGCGCATGCCTGGCTGAGCCGTACCGCTGTGGAATACTCGCCCTGCGCGGCGCAGAGTTGCAGCAGGTCACGCTCCATGCCCCTTCCCATTCCGATCTCCAGAGCCCTGGTGCTGGCCGGCGTCGTGCTGGCGGCCAGCGCCTCTTTCGGCGCGAGCGCCGCGCCCAGGACCGTGTGCACGATCACGGTCAACTCGCCCGACGAGAAAGAGACCTTCCGGCGCCATCTGCCGCCCGGTGACTACCGCTTCGTCGAACTGGTCGAGCGCGGACGCAAGGACTGGCTGGCGTCCGCGTGCGAGCAGAAGGTCTCGTGCGACGCCCTGATCATCTCCGGCCACTTCGACGGCGGGGAAGAGTTCTACACCGACCGCCATGACACCAGCGAGTACCTGACCGTCGCCGAGATGGAGAAGGCGTCCTGCAGCGACTCGTGCCCCGGCGTGTTCGCGCACCTGAAGGAGGTCTACCTGTTCGGCTGCAACACCCTGCAGCCGGAGCCCAAGCAGGTGGCGTCCGGCGAGATCGTGCGCGCGCTGATGCGCTCGGGCCATTCGCAGCCCGATGCGGCGCGCCTCTCGGCCCTGCTGGGGGAACGCTACGCCCGCAGCAACCGGGACCGCATGCGGCAGATCTTCAAGGACGTGCCCGTCCTCTACGGCTTCTCGTCGAAGGCGCCGCTGGGGCGCTACGCCGGTCCGCTGCTCGATCGCTATTTCCAGACGGCCCCGGCGGGCGAGGTCGGCAGCGGCCAGGTGAGCGCGAAGCTGCTCAGCCTGTTCGCTCCCAGTTCGATGACGGTGACGCCCGGCCTGCGCGATGCGGACACTCAGGCGAGCGCGCGCGCCGAGTCCTGCCGCTTCGTGGACGAGCGCTTGGCCCCCGAGCAGAAGGTCGCCTTCTTCCACGAGATGCTGCAGCGGGACATGGCGCAGGTGCGCCTGGTCCTGCAGGACCTGGAGCAATTCACCAGTTCCATGAGCCCGGCGCAGCGCCGCGAGGGCAAGACCGCCGCGGCGTTCGCGAAGATCGCCAGCGACAAGGCCGCGCGTGATCGCTTCCTCACCTTCACGCGAGATGCCGACGAGCCTGGCGTGCGCACGCGGATGCTGGCGCTGGCGAAGAACATCGGCTGGCTCACCCCTGCCGAGGAGCAGGCCGAATTCGTGCGCATGCTGTCGGACCGCATGGCCGCCGGCCTGGTGGGCCGCGAAGAAGTGGACCTGGCCTGCGCGCGCGGCCGCGAAGGCGCCGACGACGCCATGTGGCGCCCGCTCCTTGGCGGAGCGCTGAAGTACGGCAAGGTGGCCCCGGCCGCCACGCTGGCCTGCCTGGGCAGCGTCGAGGCCCGCGCGCGCGTCGTGCGCACGGTGGCCAGCGACAACGCCGACGAGATCGCGGTGGCGCAAACCTACCTGCGCCACCGGCCGTTGTCGGACGCAACGGAAGTGCGCGTGCTTGCGAACGCGATCGCGCGCATGCCCGCGTCCGCCGCACAGGTGCGCGCGCTCGACACGCTGGCGCAGCAACGCGTGTCCGATCCTGAAAGCCTGCGTGCGATCGCCGGCCTGTTCCCGCAGGCGCGCTCGCTCGAAGTACAGCGCGCGATCGCCGGCATCCTGATCCGCGCCGACCACCGCGTACTGGGGCAGGCGGAGCTGGCGCGATCGCTGAAGCAGCAGCGCCTGAAGTCGCCGGACGGCGAGGACGTGATCGACGCGTTGATTCGGGTGCTGCAGGCGGGGTAGTCACCCCCTTTGCGGCTGCGAGGGACTCCGCTTGCTACAGCGCTGTAGCACGAAGGGTTGCATTCAAGCGCCCTACGAAAACCGACACTTGTCACAACTTGTTCCCTCGCGGATCATGCGCAGCAGGGGGAAGAACAAGCAGTGGCCACATTGATACCGGCCCTGGGCTCGTGCGCGGCGCGCATGACCCCGGGCGAGAGGCGCCTGGCGGAGCGCCTGGAGCACAAGCTCGATGACGATTACCTGCTCTGGTACGACGTGCCCGTGGGACCGAAGCAGACCCATCCCGACTTCGTCGTCATCCATCCGCGCCGCGGCCTGCTGATCCTGGAGGTCAAGGACTGGCGGCTGGACACCATTCGCAGTGCCACGCGCGAGCGCTTCGAGATCGCGCCGGACGGCCAGCTCAAGGTCGTCATCAATCCCGTGATGCAGGCCAGGCACTGCGCCATCCAGGTGGTGAACGCGCTGGAGCGCGACCCGCAGCTGGTGCAGCCTGATGGCCCGCACAAGGGCAAGCTGGCCTTTCCGTGGGGCCACGGCGTCGTCTTCAGCAACATCACCCGCCAGCAGTTCGAGCAGGCCGGCCTGGGCGAGGCCATTCCGCCGCACCTCGTGATCTGCAAGGACGAGATGCTGGAGAGCGTGGATGCCGAGGCCTTGCAGCAGCGGCTGTGGGAGATGTTCCCGCACGCCTTCGGCAGCCAGACGATGACGCTGCCGCAGCTGGATCGCGTGCGCTGGATCATGTTCCCGGAAGTGCGCGTTCCCGGGCCGGGGCAGGGGGCGCTGTTCGACGAAGCCTCCGAAGACCTGCCGGACATCATGCGCGTGATGGACATCCAGCAGGAGCAGCTGGCGCGCAGCCTTGGGGAGGGCCACCGCGTGATCCACGGCGTGGCCGGTTCGGGCAAGACCATGATCCTGGGCTACCGCGCCGAGCACCTGGCCAAGCTGCCTTCGCCCAAGCCGGTGCTCGTGCTTTGCTACAACGAGCCGCTGGCGGTGAAGCTGGATGCGATGTTCCAGGCCAAGGGACTGGCCGACCGCGTGCACGCCCGCAACTTCCACAAGTGGTGCCGCCAGCAGCTGAAGGCTTACGGGCAACCGATCCCGCCGCAGGGCAACGGCATGTTCGACCGGATGGTGGACAACGTCATCCATGCCGTGGACCGCCAGCAGATTCCCGCCGGCCAGTACCAGGCCGTGCTGATCGACGAGGGCCACGACTTCAAGCCGGAGTGGTTCAAGCTGGTCACGCAGATGGTGGACCCGGAGACCAACAGCCTGCTGGTGCTGTACGACAGCGCGCAGAACATCTACGGCCAGGGCAAGAGCCATCGCAAGTTCAGCTTCAAGAGCGTGGGCATCCAGGCCGCGGGCCGCACCACCATCCTGAAGATCAACTATCGCAACACCAAGCAGATCCTGCAGACCGCCAACCTGGTGGCCGCCGAATTCCTGCAGCCCGACGCGCAGGACGAGGACGGCACGCCGCTGGTGCAGCCCGTGAGCTGCGGCCGCGAAGGCCCGGCGCCCCTGATCGTGCGGCTTCCGAGCCTGCGCGACGAAGCCCTGAAGATCGCCGACCTGCTGGCCGCCGCCCACCAGGAAGGCCACGCCTGGGGCGACATGGCCATCCTGTGCCGCCGCCATTCCGTGATGTTCGAGTGCGCCGGCGTGCTGCGCGCCCGCGGGCTGCCGCACCAGGTGCGCGAGCGCTCCGGCGACTTCGCGCCGCTTGCGAACAGCATCAAGGTGATGACGATGCATGCGAGCAAAGGGCTGGAGTTCCCCGTTGTCGCGGTGCCTGGCGTGGGGCAGATGCCGGAGGAGGGGGAGGAGGTGGGGGATGAGGCGAGGTTGTTTTATGTGGCGGCGACTAGGGCGACGCAGAGGTTGGTTGTGACGCTAAGCGGAATCAGTCAATTTGGTTTCGCCCTGAGCGAGTGATACCTGAATCAAACTCGGCAAGAGTAAGTGGTTTCCACGCGATTATGAAACGACCATCCGACGGCAAGGCGTGCACCGGTTCATGATCGTTCTAAGCCTTGAACGTCAGTTGGCTTGGAATGCGGACTACGCTGAGTACGTTACTATCGGCGACATCATGTTTCATGAAATGGGAGGCCCATGAGGGTTTCACTCACGAACGTACGCGGTTTCGAGGGGACGCACCACGTTCGTCTGCGGCCAATAACTGTCTTGATTGGCGAGAACAGCTCGGGGAAGACTACTCTTCTTGCCGGGATTCATGCGGCGCTGAACCCTCAATTTCCGACCGCGGAGAACTTGTTCAATCGACCGCCGTTTGACTTGGGCAGCTTCGACACGATTGCCACCTACCGCGGGGGTAAGTACGGTCGGGCGACATCCTTCGGACTGGGGTGGGAGTTGGGCGATGCCGCGCAGCCGAAGACGCTGTCTGCCACGTTTCGCAGCGCGGATGGGACGCCGCGCATGGACAGCTTTATCGCGTACTTCATGGGTAACGAGGTCCGTGGCAGCATGGCTCCTTCAGGCGATATTGAGATCGAACTCGTTTTCAGGAATTTCGGGCTAACTAGGCACTCTCCAAGCGGAACGGGACGCGCGCCGCTGCGAGCCAAGTTCAAAGTAGCGAGGCAGCCGCTACAGGCAAAGAGTTTCCGTCTCGATAACTTGTTTGCCTACTACGTGGACTCTTTGAGGTCGAAGTCAGATCAAGGCGTGAAGATCACCGCTGATGTGGGACGCACATTAGACGTGCTTCAGGAGATGTTCGGCCCACGACACCTGAGCGTGCCTCACGTCACTGCTCTTTCTCCGTTGAGAACAAGACCTAGGCGGACCTACGACGAGCTAAATGATGAGTTCAAGCCTGAGGGTGACCACGTGCCGCTCATACTGGCTCGATTGCTTGCGGCGCGACAGAAAGAGCCGGGGCCAGAAATAGCGGCGCTGATGAAGTACGGGCAAGCGTCGGGGCTGTTCGAGAAAATCGACGTTAAACGCCTGGGCAAGCAACCTAGCGACCCCTTCCAGGTTCGAATAAAGATGAAGGGCCCAGACGCCAACGTGGTTGATGTGGGGTATGGCGTAAGCCAGGCGCTACCTATCGTGATGGAATCCATCACAGCGCCCGACCGGGAGATGCTACTGATTCAGCAGCCAGAGGTGCACCTCCATCCGAAAGCGCAAGCGGCTTTAGGAACTTTTTTCGCTGAATTGGTAGCCAGTTCAAAGAAGCAGTTCGTCATCGAAACTCATAGTGATTATCTGGTTGATCGGATAAGAATTGCGGTCGCAGATAAGCTAATTAAGCCAGATCAGGTTCAGTTGCTGTATCTAGAGCGCCAAGGACTGGACATCAAGATTCATCAGATGGAATTGGACGAGTATGGAAATATCAGTAACGCCCCTGCTGGCTATCGAAAATTCTTCCTTCAGGAAGAACTAAAACTGATGAGCCGAGCATCGGCATGAGCATCATCGTGGATGCGAACTGCGCGTTAGAAGTCCTTAGTCCGACTCCGAGCGATGACTTCCAGCCGGTATTCGAAACCATCATGGAAAAGGGCGGGCGACTCGCATATGGCGGCTCGAAACTTAGGAAGGAATATCAGGCACTCTCGACTGTCTGGAAGTTCATCGTCGCATTGGACAGGGCGGGAAAGGCAAACGCTTACCCGGACGCTGAGATCGACGCTCTACAGCAAGCTTTCACGTCCAGTGGAGCGCTCAAATCGGATGACCCACACATCATCGCCTTGGCGCAGGTGTCGGGCGCGCGACTGCTCTGCTCGCGGGACAAAGCCCTCCATCAAGACTTCCTTGCAAAGGAATTGATCGACAAACCCCGTGGCCGGATTTACCAGAATTCCAAGCATGCAAAGCTTTTGCGGGCGCATTGCCAAAAATGATTCCCGAATCATCACTCCCCCGGTGCGAACAATGCCGGCGTCATTCTGAGTGACGTTCCAGTGAAGTGAGGGCACGATTTACCCAGCTCTCTCCACCAACCCCTTCACCCTCCCCACCAACTCCCCCATCGCGAACGGCTTCGTCACCACCTCCATCCCCTCGTCCAGCAGTCCGTTGCCCACCGCCGCACTCTCGGCATAGCCGGTGATGAACAGCACCTTCAGGCCAGGGCGTGACACGCGGCCCGCGTCGGCCACCTGCCTGCCGTTCAGGCCGCCCGGTAGGCCCACGTCGGTCAGCAGCAGGTCGATGCGCGCATCCGATTGCAGCCAGCGCAGGCCGGCCTGGCCGTCGGCCGCGGTCAGCAAGCGGTAGCCGGCGCTTTCCAGTTCCTCGGTCACCAGCGTGCGGATGGTGGGTTCGTCCTCGATCAGCAGGATCACTTCGCCCGACGCCTGCGCATCGACCGCATGGCCGGTGCGCGTGTCCGGCAGATGTTCGGCGGCGCCGTGGTGGCGGGGCAGGACCAGGTGCATGGTGGTGCCGCGGCCCGGCTCGGACTCGATGCGCACCTGGCCGCAGGACTGGCGCACGAAGCCGTAGATCATCGACAGGCCCAGGCCCGTGCCCTGGCCCAGCGGCTTGGTGGTGAAGAAGGGGTCGAAGGCGCGCCCCATCACCTCCGGCGTCATGCCCGCGCCGGTGTCGGTCACGCTCACCTGCACGTACTCGCCAGCCGGCACGTCCAGGGCGGCGGCGGTGCGTTCGTCCAGCACCTCGTTGCGGGACTGGATCGTCAGGCGGCCGCCGTGCGGCGCCATGGCGTCGCGGGCGTTGATGCACAGGTTCAGCAGCGCGTTCTCCAGCTGCGAGGCATCCACCCGCACCACCCAAAGGTCGGGCGTGCCGTCCGTGTGCAGGTCCACCGACGGGCCCACCGTGCGGCGCAGCAGCTCCGCCAGGCCGGCCACCAGCTGGTTCACGTCCAGCGCCTTGGGGTCCAGCGTCTGCCGGCGCGAAAAGGCCAGCAGGCGCTGCGTCAGCGCGGCGGCGCGCTGCACCGAACGCAGCCCCATGTCGATGTAGCGCTTGTTTTCAATCTGCCCCTGGGCCAGGCGCTTTTCGATCACCTGCAGGCTGCCGCCCATGGCGGCCAGCAGGTTGTTGAAGTCGTGGGCGATGCCGCCGGTGAGCTGGCCGATGGCCTCCATCTTCTGCGACTGGCGCAGCGCCGCCTCGGTGGCCATCAGCTCGCGCGTGCGCGCCTGCACCTTCTGCTCCAGCGTCTCGTTGGCCTCGCGCAGGCGGGCCTGGCTGTCGCGCAGTTCGGCCATGCCGCGCGCGCGCTCGGTGGCGGTGCGGGTGCGCTCGGCCACGTCGCGGATGAAGGCGTGCTCGTCGGCCGTCCACGCGCGCACCTCGCCATGGTTCACGTACAGCAGGGCCACCAGCCGCCCGCGCTCGACCACCGGCACGTTGACGAAGGAGCGGGCATGCTTTTCCTCCAGCGCCGCGGCCGCCTCCTTCGTGCGCGGGTCCAGCCGCACGTCGACGATGGTGGTGAACTCGTTGGCCTTCAGGCCTTCGATGAAGGAGCCGTAGTCGCGCAGGCGAATCACGCCGACCAGCGTTTCGACGCCGGGCGCGGTCCAGTCGCGCAGCACGTGCAGGGTTTCCGCGTCGGGGTCGATGCCGGCGTAACCGACACGGCTCACCTCCAGGGTGCGGCCCAGGATCTCGGCGGCCGCATAGCCGATGTCCACCGGGTCTTCCAGCTGGCGGAACCGGTCGGTCAGCTCCGCCACCGCCTCGCGCCGGTGCTGCGCGGCCACCCGGTCGGTGACGTCCACGCCTTCGATGAAGATGCCGGTGACCGTCCCCGCCGGGTCTCGGATCGGCTGGAACACGTAGTCGACGTAGCGGTCCGTCACGGGGCCGCCCGGCTGCAGCTGCATGGCGTACCTGGCGCCGTATTCCGCGAAGGCCTGGCCGCTGGCATAAACCTGGTCCATCAGCGCCACATAGCCTTGCTGCGCCGCGTCCGGCAGCGCCTCGGCCACGGTGCGGCCCAGCAGGTCGCGGTGCCCCACCAGCTTCATGTAGTTGGGGTTGGCCAGTTCGTAGCGGTGCGTGGGTCCCTGGATCATGGCCATGAAGCTGGGCGACTGCTCGAACAGGCGCGCCAGCCGCTCGCGCTCGCTGTCCTTGAAGCGCTCGGCCTGCACCTTGGCAGTCGTTTCCAGCACGATGGCCATCACGCCGCAGGGGCGGCCGGCTTCGTCGAGCAGGGGAGAATAGTCCAGGTCCATCCACACCTGCTCGCCCGGGCCATGCCGGTGCAGGGTCAGCTCCTGGTCGCGGAACTTGAGGGTGCCGCCGGCCAGGCCGACCTTCATCACGTGGTCGTTGAAGTCGGCGACTTCGGGCCAGCCCTCGCGCACCGCCGAGCCCAGCAGGCGGGGATGCCGCTCGCCGGCGAAGACGGAATAGGCGTCGTTGTAGATCATCACGCCGGGCTCGCCCCACAGCATGACGATGGGCACCTGCGAGCGCAGCATCAGCGCCGTGGTCGCCTTGACGTGCGACGGCCAGTTGGCCACGGGGCCGAGCGCCGTGCGGGACCAGTCGAAAGCGGCGATCAGGCGGGCGAGTTCGCCGCCGCCGGCCAGGAAGGGGAAGGGTGCGTCGACGGGGTTGCGGGTCATGCAGCGGGACCGGAAAAAGGGCGAAAGCCCCAGCGGCCGCGCCAGTGGAGAATCCTACCGTCGGGCCCCGCACTTTTGGCTCAGTTCAGGACGCGGATGTGCGTAGGCCCATCGGCAGCTCGACCGTAGCAGCGGGTCATTTGAAACTGCCGGTGCCCTCTCCTAAAGTGCCGGGGGCACGCAAGGAGGTCACCATGCGCAGCCTGCCCGGACTCGCGACGGCCCTCATCCTCGCCGCCTTCGTCACCGCCAGCCCCGCGCAGGAGCTGCGAATCGGGACCAGCTTCGTGGGCAGCACCTACGGCGTCGACAGCGGCGTGTTCCCTCCCGACACCAACGGCGCGGTCGGAAAGAGGCACATCGTCGAACTTCTCAACGGCCACCATGCGGCCTATCGCAAGAACGACGGTTCGCGGGTCGCGTCCTCCTCGCTGGAGCAGTTCTGGATCGACGGGGGCGTCGCGCCCCGCGGCTTCGTGATCGATTCGCGCGTGCTGTTCGATCCGGCTGCGAATCGCTGGTACGCGTCCTCCTTGTCGATCAACTTCGGCAATGGCCCGGACGATCTGCTGTTCGCGGTGTCCAAGGACGACGACCCGACGCAGGGCTGGTCCGCGTTCAGCGTCCCGTTTGCCGGGCCTGTCGGAACCTTCGGGGACTTCCCCACGCTCGGCTTCAACAGCGACGGCATCTTCGTCTTCACCAACGGTTCGGTGCTGGTGGTTCCCAAGGCGGACGTGCTGGGGTCCCAGCCGACGCTGGCGCGCGCCAGCCTGGTCCAGAGCCGGGACCTGCTGACACCCGCAGGCGGGAAGATCCAGCCGGCCGTGAATCTCGACAATTCGGCCGCCGCGCTGCTGTTGGGCACCTGGGACGTCGAGGGCTCGGTCATGCGGATCTGGCGCCTGTCGGGAGGATCGATCACGCCCGTGCTCGTGCCGGACGCAGTCTTCGTGAACCTTGCGTTCTATCCCCTGCCGGGACCGGCAGGAGCGCTCCAACCCGAGTCGGGCATCGGGATCTTTCCGAGTTCGCCGTTCCTCGCCACCAGCGTCGTGCTGCGCAACGGGCTGCTCTGGGGCGTGCAGACGGTCGCGAACCTGGGACGCGCCGCGCTGCGCTGGTTCGTCATCGATCCGGCGACGAACACACGGCTGCAGGAAGGCCTGATCTCTGACGGGACCCATGATTTCTTCATGGGGTCGCTCGCGGTGAATGGCTGCGGCGATGTCGTCATCGGCTTCAACCGGTCGGGCACCGACCAGTTCGTGAGCGTGTACGCGGTGGCGGGAACGACCCAAGGCAACGTGACCACGTTCGGTGAACCCATCCTGCTGCGGGCAGGCGTGGCCCGGTACGAGCTCACGGGCGGAGCGACGGCCGCGCGTTGGGGCGACTACAGCGCCACCGTCGCGGACCCGCAGCACGTGGGGACCTTCTGGACCTTCCAGGAGTGGCCTTCAGCGCTGAACGTCTGGTCCACGCAGGTCACCGAGCTGCGGCTGCACCGTGGCGGCGGCGGTGGGTCGTGCCGAAGCTAGCCGCACCGGCGCAACACCTTCCGGCACCCGGACGACCGAAAGCTCAACCCGACCGCAAGCGGCGCGTCTTCAGCACGTCGGCGATCAGGAAGGCCAGCTCCAGGCTCTGCGAGCCGTTCAGCCGCGGGTCGCAGGCGCTGCGATAGCGCGAGGCCAGGCCTTCGTCGGTCAGGGCCTGCGCCCCGCCGCGGCACTCCGTGACGTCCTGGCCGGTCATCTCGAAGTGCAGCCCGCCGGCGTAGGTGCCTTCCTGTGCGTGCACCGCGAAGAAGCCGCGCACCTCGTCCAGGATGCGCTGGAAGTCGCGGGTCTTGTAGCCGTTGGAGGCGGTGACGGTGTTGCCGTGCATGGGGTCGCAGCACCAGACTGGCGTGCGTCCCGCATCGCGCACGGCGCGCACCAGCGGCGGCAGCCGCTCGGCGACCTTGTCGCTGCCCATCCGGCTGATCAGCACGACGCGCCCCGGCTGCTGCTGGGGGTCGAGCACGTCGAGCAGGCGCAGCACGTCGTCCGTACTGGCCGTGGGGCCCAGCTTCACGCCCAGCACGTTCTCCAGGCCGCGCAGGTACTCGACGTGCGCGCCGTCCAGAGCGCGCGTGCGCTCGCCCAGCCACAGCATGTGGGCCGAGCCGCCGTACCAGCCTTGCGCGCGCTCGCCGCGGCGCGTCAGCGCCTCCTCGTAGTGCAGGTGCAGCGCCTCGTGCGAGGTGTAGAACTCCACCGCATGCAGCTGCGGCGCCTGCGCGGCGTTGAAGCCGCAGGCTTCCATGAAAGCCAGCGACTGCGTGATGCGGTCGGCCAGCTCCTCGAAGCGTTCGCCCTGCGGGCTGGAGCGCACGAAATCGGCAGTCCAGCGGTGCACCTCGCGCAGGTCCGCGAAGCCGCCCTGCGCCAGCGCGCGCAGCAGGTTCAGTGTGCCGGCGGAATGGGAATAGGCGGTCAGCAGCCGCTGCGGATCCGGCTGCCGCGCCTGCGGCGTGAAAGCGCCGTCGTTGATGATGTCGCCCCGGTAGGAAGGCAGCGTGAGGCCGTCGACGGTCTCGGTGTCGGACGACCGTGGCTTGGCGAACTGGCCGGCGATGCGGCCGACCTTCACGACCGGGCAGGCCGCGGCATACGTCAGCACGACGGCCATCTGCAGGATGACGCGGAAGGTGGACTCCACCGGGCCGGCACCGAAGTCGTCGAAACTTTCCGCGCAATCGCCGCCCTGCAGCAGGAAGGCCTCGCCGCGCGCCACGGCAGCGAGCCGTTCGCGCAGTTGCGCGATCTCGCCGGGGAAGATCAGTGCCGGCCAGGCGGCCAGTCTTTGCTCCGCCTCGGCGAGCGCCCGGGCATCGGCGTAGAGGGGCAGTTGCCGCGCCGGCCGGTCGCGCCAGGAGGCAGGCGTCCAGGGTGGGGTCGTTGGCATGGCGGGGACCTCCGATGCCGCATTGGAACGCCGTTGGCGTGAAGCGCACCGCCTCGCTGCGTCCCGGCAGACCCCGCGGCACGACCCGTTCCACGCGAGCGACATCGTCGTTCGGCAGCTTCCGTGCGGCGATGCGTGAAACCAATTGGACCAAAGTCCAATAGCCGTGCTTGAGCAGGCTCCCCATAGTTTCTTGCCCGGATCGGTGAAGTCTCGTCAATGCAGCCGAGGAACTCCCGGACGGCGGGGTGACAGTCGGTTGGAGCGCCCATGCGGCGCCGCAAGGTTGAGGGACCTGGAAACTGCCCAATGAGAGACCGCCGCACCGAAACAGTTCTGATCGGCCTGGTCCTGTGCCTGGCCGCGTCCCTGACGCAGTGCGTCGATGCGTCGTCGCGGCCCATGGCCGGCCCGGCCAGCTCAGTCCAGGGCGAGAAGCCGCTGGCAAAGAAGGACGGGGCGGCCGAGCGCGCTGTCGAACCGCTGGACATCAACAGTGCCACCAAGGCAGAACTCAAGACGCTGCCTGGCATCGGCGATGCGGAGGCGGCCAGGATCATTGCGGGCCGGCCCTACCTGTCGAAAGCCCACCTGCAGACCCACGACATCATTTCACCCATGCAGTACCAAGCCCTGCGCGAGCTCGTCGTCGCCAGGCAGAAGGACGCGAAGTTCCTGAAGTCCGCCAGCAAGTGAGTAGAACTATCCACCGAGGAGGTAGCATGCGTCTCCTGTTCGATGCTTCGCAGAAGCTGCCACGCCTTGCCATCGTCGTCGCAACCGCAGCCTTGTTGCTCCTGAATGGCTGCTCGGGCGGAGGCGACGACGCGCCCCCCGCCGAAACTCAGCCGGTACCTGGTCCTCTCCCGCCTGCGCTGATTCCCGCGAGCGTGGTGGACGCTTCCCTGATGAGCGCGGGGCAGTTCGCCGCCCTTCAATTCAATGCGACGATCACGAGCGCGGTCGTCGCCGGCGCGCCGGTCGTCAATTTCACGGTCACCGACCAGGACGGCAGAGGCATCAGCGGGCTGGGGCTCGCCACCAAGGCGTCGACGGCGACCGTGCCGCGCTACCAGAACCTCGCCTTCACCATGGCCAAGCTGATCCAGGACCCCCTGCTCGGGGGAGGCGGGCCAAGCAGGTGGATCAGCTACATCGTGACGACCGTGCCGACCACGACTGTTGCCGCGACAGCCCAGCGTCCCAACACCGAGAGCAACGGCAAGCTGGTCGACAATCGCAATGGAACGTACTCCTACACCTTCTTCCGGGACATCACGCAGGTGAAGGCGCAAGTCGACGGCCTGAAGCTCACCGGCCTCAATGTGGCGGCCGACCTGGGCGACTTGAGCTTCCAGCCGAACGTCATCCACCGGGTCGTGTTGCAGATTTCCGGCGCCGCCCCGGGCACCGGCACCAACACCCCCAACGAGGTGCAAACGACCCCGGCCGTGCCGATCAGGAATCCGAACAACGCGGTCTTCGACTTCATTCCGGCGACCAACCAGCCGGTTCCGGTGACGGACCCGTTGCACCGCCTGATCGTCGACAAGCTGAGCTGCAACGAATGCCACGGCAAGCTCGGCGGTATCCCCGGCAGCGAGAGCCAGACCTTCCACGCCGGCAGCCGCTACGACCCGCGCTTCTGCGTCACCTGCCACACCGACCAGCGCAAGTATGGACGGGCGCATGCGACTTCGGTGAACAACGTGTTCACCGGCGACACCTCCGTTGCCGACGGCGTGACGTTTGGAAATTTCCCGAACCTGATCCATCGCATCCACAAGGGCGAGTTGCTGGTCAAGCAGGGCTACAACTACGCCGGCGTGCTGCCCAATGAAACCAAGTTCCCGCAGGACATCCGCAATTGCACCAAGTGCCACGACGGCACGGATCCCAAGGTCGCTCCGCAGGCCACCAACTTCAAGAACGTGCCCAGCCGCTTGGCTTGTGGCGCCTGCCACGACGGCATCGACTTCGCCACCGGCCTGGGCGTGACCAACGCCGCGTTCAACCAGGCCAAGATCAGCGGCACGACGGCGGCGGCCACCGGCCACCTCGGCGGCGCGCAGAGTGACGACGCGAATTGCAACTCTTGCCACGACGCGACCTCGATCGAGAAGGTCTACCACCTGCCGATCACGCCGCCGAATCCGGCCAATGCGCTCGCCGTCACGGGCGGCAACAGCAACACCAACGCCGCGTGGATTGCCTCCAAGGCCAGCAACCTGCCACCCGGCGCGATCAAGGTGACCTACGACGTCGTCAGCGTTTCGCGCAATGTGGCCAGGCGCCCGGTGATCGTGTTCAAGGTGCTGCAAAACGGCATTCCGGTGCCGATCACCCCGTTCGGCAGCGGCGCCACCGAGATGTGGCCCGGCTTCATGGGCTCGCCCAGCGCCACCTTCGCGTTCGCCGTGCCGCAGGACAACGTGACGGCGCCGACCGACTTCAATGCGTCGGCTTCGGGCTACCTGAGAAGCATCTGGAACGGAACGGCCACCGGCACCGGCGCGGGAACCTTGGTCGGCCCTGACGCCGACGGCAACTACACCGTGACCCTCACGGGCGTCACCGTTCCCGACAACGCGAAGATGCTGACGGGCGGCATCGGCTACAGCTACAGCCTGAAGACCACCATGCCGCTGACGCAGACCAACCTGGTGGACACCTCGCTCCTGGATCCGAACCGAACTCCGCGCTTTGGCCTCAGTCCCGCCACGGCGACCGACCTGACGGCTGGGATGCCGAACTTGCAGGGCGGCCTGGTCGTCATCGCCCCGGACGTGCAGAAGGTCGGCGTCGGCTACACGGGTCGCCGCGCCATCGTGGAAGACAAGCGCTGCAACTCGTGCCACGAGGAACTGGGCGTCTTCACGACCGAATCCTTCCACGGAGCCCAGCGCAACGACGGCTCGACCTGCGCGTGGTGCCACACCCCCAACAGGACCAGCAGCGGCTGGATTGCGGATTCGACCGCGTTCATTCACGCGATCCATGCCGGCGACAAGCGCACGAAGCCCTTTACCTGGCACGCAAGCGCCGTCGGCGAGTCTTTCGCGGACATCAAGTTCCCGGGCATCCTGAACCGGTGCGAAACCTGCCATTTGCCCGGGACCTACGACTTCAGCAACAGTGACTCGGCGGCGCAGGCAGGCAATCGCCTGTTCCGGACGGCGGCCACGGGCACGGTCGTGACCAGCACTTCGACCGATCTGCAGAAGTTCTCGACTTCGCCGTACGTCACCACCGGCACCAACTATGGCAGCGGCTTCAGCTTCAACGCCGCCACGGGGGCGGCGACCCAGGCGGCCGCGACCACCCTGGTCAGTTCGCCCACGACGGCGGCCTGCTTCGGTTGCCACGACTCGACCACGGCGCAATCTCACATGACGGGGAACGGCGGCGCGATCTATGAACCGCGCTCCACGGCGCTTGCCAAGGTGGAGCCATGCCTGGCTTGCCATGCGCCTGGCAGTTTTGTCGACATCAAGCTGGTGCATTCGAAGTAGCCGGCGGGACCCTCGCAAGCCGGCGAGCTTGCGAGGGTTTCGGCCGTTTCGGTGGTTCCCGCACGGATGCTGAGCGCCAGTTTCGGTGCCGGACCTAAACTGACGCGATGCACAAGGCAGCCGCGCCAACCCAGGAAGCACTTCGTTTTGCCACGCAGCGCGCATTCGAGACCTGGATGGGAAAGAACCATGCGTCTTCCGATGGCGCCTGGCTGTTGATCTCCAAGGCAGGCGCGGAGAAGCCGACCATCACTTACCCACAAGCAGTGGAGGTGGCGCTTTGCCATGGGTGGATCGACGGCCAGAAGAAGCCGTTCGACGAACGACACTGGCTCCAGCGCTTCACGCCCAGGCGGGCCCGCAGTCTGTGGTCGAAGACGAATCGCGCAAGAGCGGAGGCGTTGATCCAGGCCGGTCGGATGCAGCCCCATGGAATGGCGGAAGTCGCCCGGGCAAGAGCCGACGGCCGATGGGACGCCGCCTACGATGGCGCGCGAACGGCAGAGGTGCCGCCGGATCTGGAGCGGGCACTGGCCGAACGACCCGAAGCTCGTCGTTTCTTCGGCGAACTGGACGGCGCGAACCGTTATGCGGTCCTGTGGCGGGTGCAGACTGCCAAGAAACCGGAGACGCGTGCCAGGCGGATCGCCCTGCTGGTGGAGATGCTGGCCCGAGGCGACAAGATCCACGGATGAATGCGCGAGCGTGCCTCGAGCGTTCTTCCTGGCGTCCGACACTCCGCGAGTTCTTCTATCGCGGCCACCTCAAGACTGTGGGGATTGGAGGGCCGCGCCAATCGGGGATAGCTCCCCTCGGGCGCCTGCCAAGGAGCGATGAGAATCCACTGGCTGTGACCACGGCTGCTGCGGGTCGGACACTGCGGCCGGCAGTCAGGCATCTCTCCACTTTCCTGAAGAAAGGCTCTAGGACATGACAGCTCAACGCCAAGCGATCGGCACGAAGGGCAGCCGGCTTGACCTGACCATGGTGGGCGATTGGGGCACCGCCAACTTCCACACCATCTGGGGCTGGGTTTCGGCCCACCTGCGTTGGCGCTCCGCGCCATTGTCCAAGTTCAACATCCGGACCGGCAGCGCTTATCGTGACAGCGTCGAGCTGGTCGGCATGGGGGAGGCCGACCTCTCGGTGACCACACCGATCCACGCCGGGGTGAGGTGGGCGCGCGAGGGCAGGCACTTCTATGCCGGACGTGCATTTCCCAACCTGCGCACGCTCGGCCACCTGCCGCAAGACGACCGGCTGACCCTCGCCGTGCGCGCAGACACCGGCGTCCGGTCCTTTGCGGACATCCGCGAGAACAAGCCTGCGCTGCACATTGCCATGCCGCCGCGGCAGGACGACTGCCTGTGCAGCTATGTGATCGACCTGATCTTCAGGGCGCATGGCATCGAACCGTCGGACATCGTCGAATGGGGAGGCTCGTACTTCGAGCACGAAAATCCCCGCGCCACGCTGAAGATGGCGCAGTCCGGCCGCTGCAACGCCGTGTTCAACGAGGCGATCATGGTCTCCAACTGGAGCGAGCTGGTCAGCCAGTACCCGATGAACTTCATCCCGATCGAACCCGAAGCGATGCGCGTGCTCACCGAAGACTACGGCTTGCGCGCAGCCGTGATCGAGAAGGGGCGGCTGCGCAATGAGCAGGACGTGCCCTGTCTCGATTGGTCCAACTGGGGCATCCTGTGCCGCGACGACATGCCTGACGAGGTGGCCTACCGCGTGACCGCAGTGCTGGTCGAAGAGCGTGCGGAGTTCGAAGCCCGCTTTCGCCACATTCCCGTGCACCAGAGTCCGCTGACCTATCCCATCGACCCCAAGCGCATGCCGCACGGCGTGGATGCACCCCTGCATCCCGGGGCGGAACGCTACTACCGGGAACACGGCTACCTCTGACGCAATCCATCAGGAGACGAACCATGGGGCAACCTGCCAACTTCATCCGGCGCCGCACCTTGCTCGCCGCGACGGCCTGCGTCGCCGTGCCTCTTGCGCGCGCGCAAACCTATCCTGCGCGCACCGTGAGCATCATCGTTCCGTTCGGCCCGGGCAACGCCTACGACCTGATGGCACGCTACCTGTCCGACCGGCTCCGGGACGCGCTGGGGCAGCCTTTCATCGTGGACGCGAAACAGGGCGCGCTGGGCAGCGTCGCTGCTTCGTACGTGGCGCGGTCGCAGCCGGATGGCTACACGCTTCTGTTCGGGGCGAATTCGACGCATGCCGCGAACATCCACCTGTTCAAGAAGATCCCCTACGACCCCGTCGCCGACTTTGCGCCGATCACGACGCTGGCCACCATCCCCCAGGTGCTGGTGGTGTCGCCCACGCTCAACGTGAACACCCTGGCTGAACTCATCGCCCTGGCGAAGAAGCAGCCGGGCAAGCTCAATTACGGAAGCTCCAGCGCCACCGGGCGCGTGGCGTCCGAGGCGTTCCGGCAGATGGCCGGCATCGACGCCGTGCATGTGCCGTACAAGACGTCTTCGCAGGCGATCACCGACCTGGTGGGCGGGCAACTGCACTTCCTGGTGACCGATGCCGGCCTCGGTATTGCGCAGTGGCAGGGCGGGAAGGTGAAGGCCCTGGGCGTCACTTCGCAGCAGCGTGTGCCGGCTGTTCCGGAACTTCCGACCATTGCCGAAGCGGGCCTGCCCGGTTACGAGTTCACCGCGTGGCTGGCGCTGTTCGCTCCAGCGAAGACCCCGCAGGCGATCGTCGGCAAGCTGGCCGACGCTGTCAACGCGATCGTCCGCAGCCCCGGCATGCAGGACTACCTGGCCAAGATGTACGCGCTGCCGTTCCCGGGCACGCCGGAATCGCTGACAGCGCTCATCGATCGCGACTCGGCGCGCTGGGGCCAGTTGATCAAGGCCGCGGGGATCGTGCCGGAGTGAACTTGGGACGCGTGAGATTGCTGTGGGATCCAGGAGCCGTGGCCCGCACTGCCCCCGACGGATCCTGTCCCGCCAGCATCTGATGCGGGCGCATCCATCTTCGACTCCGGATGGCCTGGAAGAACCCGCCACGTGCGTGCATGAAAGCTCCACATTCAGCGGCGTCTCGCAGCTGGAGCCTGATCGCTCATTCGCGGTGGCGCACGTTGTCGTCGCTGGTTATTGTTGAGCTGGCGTCGCGCGTTCTATCGGCGTAACCCAGCATTGAATGAGGGCCAAACGTTTGCGAATGTCACACCTTGGTGTTAGGGTGGCCGCCGATTTTCCAGTGGATCGCATCGCGGAGATCTGGGCAAACCGCAGGCTCTATCTAGGTGTGGCGTGTTTCCATTCACCGTAGGAGATTCAAATGAAGCGCTTCATCGCTACCTTGTTGTTTCTCGCATCGTTCTCCGTTGTGAATGCGTTTGCCCAGAAAGCCTCGCTCAAGGAGCAGATCGTTGGAACTTGGATTCACGTTTCGACCACTGTCACTGCGCCGGATGGCAAGAAGACGGATCGGCCGGGCAAAGGTGTCGTCATCTATGCTCCGGACGGTTATTTCACCTTCGTGAATGTTGCGAACGATCTTCCCAAGCTGGCAGCCAACAACCGAGATAAGGCGACGGTGGAAGAAGCCAAGGCAGTCGTCGCGGGCTCGATAGCCTACTACGGCACCTACACGGTTGATGAAGGGACGAAAACCATCGTCCCTCAAGTTGAAGGATCGACGTTTGCCAATATGGTTGGGACCGATCAAAGCCGAATCGTTACGTCGATCACGGCGGATGAAATGCGCTTCACGAATCCAAAGGCGCCAGCGGGCGTACTGGAAATCGTGTGGCGACGAGCCAAATGAGATTCGAACGTCAGCGGACGGTCGCGCCAGTGCATGCAGTTTCGGCGACCCCGCGCCTTCGATCGAATGCACGGGAGTGACGGCTTCCACCCCGATCGGATAGATTGGCGTCATGCATTGGGCGCTGCCGCTCCTGTCCGCGATGATGTGCCTGTCGGCGTGGGGAGTGACGTTCGCGCAATCGCCCCCGGCGGCCCGCGATGCGGGGCAGCTGGCCGAGGCCGCCCTGGGCCAACTGCCGGGGGTCGTGTCCGTCGGCGTGCTGCGCGAGGGAAAGATCCAGGTCGCGGTGCGCCGTCGCGAGCGCCTGGGGCAGCCGGTGGAAAAGGTCGACGGTCCGGCCCTCGGCGCGGAACCCATCTTCGAGATCGGCTCGGTCAGCAAGGTGTTCACGGGGCTGCTGGTGGCGCAGCGCGTGGACCGTGGCGAACTACGGCTCGACGACACGATCGGACAGTTGCTGCAGGGCTCCGTGGCATTCCGCTACGAGACGGCGTCCAGGATCGACGTACGGCAGCTCCTGACGCACACCTCGTGCTTGCGGCGCTGGCCCGCGGGCTTCACGGCGGAGCGCACGCTCGATCAGGCTTCGGAATATGGACAGGCAAGGGCCCGGGCAGACCTGACCGATCTCGTGCTCAGCCGCACGCCGCCGTGCGAGACGAGGTACAGCAACGTCGGCTATGCCATCCTGGGCGAGGTCCTGGCGCAGCGATCGCAGCGCCCTTGGGATTCGCTGCTGCTGGAGGGCATCGCGCAACCACTGGCTCTGCGCGACACGCGTGTCCACCTGTCACCGGAACAGCAGGCGCGCCTGGCGCCGCCCTGGAACGGCGGCCTGCGATCGCAGGCCTGGACCTCGGGGGTTTTTGCGTCGGCCGGCGGGCTGCACTCGACCGCAACGGACCTGCTGGTGTTCAGCCAGGCGTTGCTGCAGGGGCGCGGGGGGCCACTTGGAGCAAGCGCGGAACGCCTCGTCACCGATCTGGCTGCTTTCGGCGAGGACGGAACGCGAATCGGCTACGGAATCCTGATGCCGAAGGCGCCGGCGCGCACCTGGGGGCACAACGGAGAAACACGCGCCTACGGCACGGAATGGGTCGTCTGGCCGGACACGAAGGAGGCGGTGGTCATCCTCGCGTCGAACAAGGCCGCGCCCACGCGGACGATTCGTCGTGAGCTGGTCGCGCAGACGTGGTCCGGGCCCATCCAGGAAGTCGTCTATACACGTGGTGAGTTCCGCGGCACCTTCGAAGAAGACGGTGGGCGCCGCCTCTATGCGCGCGTCAAACTTGCGCCGGGGATGAAGCTGCCATTTTCCACCCTGACCTTTCGAGTGCGCGACCCGAAGCTGGTCGCCGGTATTGCATCGGGGGCAGCGGTGGAGTTTCGCGCCGAGCCGGTTGACGGGGAGAACACGATCACGGCGTTGCGGATTCCTTCGTCCTAGCGCAACCGCGCGCCTTCTCCCCGGTGCTTCGTGGTCGTGGCCCTTGCCGTCGGTCTTGGGCGGGCGCCATCGGCGTGCGGAGCATCTCCTCGACCTTTGCGGCGCCGGCGTCGAAACCCAGCTGGTGCAGGATCTTGCGGAAGAGTCCCCGCTGCCGTGATGCGCCCTGCACAATGAGGTGCGACGACCTCGCGCGGAGACATGCCATGAGTCCACGACAGGCCTTGCGGTTGCACGTGCCGGAGCCCTCGGGGCGCCCCGGCTGTCCCACCGATTTCTCCTACCTGCACCTGTCCGAAGCGGGCGCCGTGCGGAGGCCGCCGGTGGACACCCCGCACTTCGACACGGCCGACCTGGCCTACGACCTGGTGCGCGTGCTCGACCGCGACGGCCGCGCCGTCGGCCCGTGGGTGCCGGAGGTCGCGCCCGCCCAACTGCGCAAGGGGCTGCGGGCGATGATGAAGACCCGCATCTTCGACGCCCGCATGCTGGTGGCGCAACGCCAGAAGAAGATCTCCTTCTACATGCAGGCGCTGGGCGAGGAGGCGGTCGCGGTGGCCCATGCGCAGGCGCTGGAGCCGGGCGACATGTGCTTTCCCACCTATCGCCAGCAGGGCCTGCTGCTGTCCCGCGACGACATTTCGATGGCCGAGCTGATGTGCCAGCTCATGAGCAACCAGGGCGATGTGTTGAAGGGCCGCCAGCTGCCGGTGATGTACTCGTACAAGCGCGCGGGCTTCTTCTCGATTTCGGGCAACCTGGCCACCCAGTTCATCCAGTCCGTGGGCTGGGCGATGGCCTCGGCCATCCAGGGCGACACGCGCATCGCCTCCGGCTGGATCGGCGACGGCGCCACTGCGGAAGCGGACTTCCACACCGCGCTGACCTTCGCCCACGTGTACCGCGCGCCGGTGATCCTCAACGTGGTGAACAACCAGTGGGCCATCTCCACCTTCCAGGCCATCGCCGGCGGCGAGTCCACCACCTTCGCCGCGCGCGGCGTCGGCTCGGGCATCGCCTCGCTGCGCGTGGACGGCAACGACTTCCTCGCGGTGCTGGCCGCATCGCGCTGGGCCGCCGAGCGCGCGCGCTCCAACCTGGGCCCTTCGCTGATCGAGTGGGTGACCTACCGCGCCGGCCCGCACTCCACCTCCGACGATCCCACCAAGTACCGGCCCGCCGACGACTGGGAGCGCTTCCCGCTGGGCGATCCGATCCAGCGCCTGAAGCAGCACCTGGTGCAGCTGGGCGCCTGGTCGGAGCAGGAGCACCAGCAGGTGCAGCTGGAGCTGGAGGCCGAGGTGGCGGCGGCGCAGAAGGAAGCGGAGAGTCACGGGACGCTGCTGGACGGCCACATCCCCAGCGCCGCCAGCATGTTCGAGGACGTCTACGCCGAGATGCCCGCGCACCTGCGCCGGCAGCGGCAGGAACTGGGGGTCTGACATGCTGGCCAGGACCCGCGATGCAAAGGTCGACGGCGCCGCCGGCGAGGTGCGCCAGATGACGATGATCCAGGCGCTGCGCTCCGCCCTGGACGTGATGATGGAACGCGACAACAAGGTCGTGGTGTTCGGCCAGGACGTCGGCTACTTCGGCGGCGTGTTCCGCGTCACCGAAGGCCTGCAGGCCAAGTACGGCGCGTCGCGCTGCTTCGATGCGCCGATCAACGAGGGCGGCATCGTCGGCGCCGCCGTGGGCATGGCGGCCTATGGCCTCAGGCCCGTGGCCGAGATCCAGTTCGCGGACTACTTCTATCCCGCCTCCGACCAGATCGTGTCGGAAGCCGCGCGCCTGCGGCATCGCTCCGCCGGCGACTTCACCTGCCCGCTGACCATCCGCATGCCGTGCGGCGGCGGCATCTACGGCGGCCAGACCCACAGCCAGAGCCCGGAGGCGCTGTTCACGCACGTGTGCGGCCTGCGCACCGTGATGCCCAGCAACCCCTACGACGCCAAGGGCCTGCTGATCGCCGCCATCGAGTGCGAGGACCCGGTGATCTTCCTGGAGCCCAAGCGCCTGTACAACGGACCCTTCGACGGCCACCACGAGCGCCCGGTGGTGCCCTGGTCCAGGCATGCGCTGGGCAACGTGCCCGCGGGGTACTACCAGGTGCCGCTGGAGTCGGCGGCGGTGTTCCGCCCCGGCGCACAGCTGACGGTGCTGACCTACGGCACCATGGTCTGGGTGTCGCAGTGCGCGGCCGAGGAGAGCGGCATCGACGCCGAGATCATCGACCTGCGCTCGCTGTGGCCGATGGACCTGGACACGGTGCTCGCTTCGGTGCGCAAGACCGGGCGCTGCGTCGTGGTGCACGAGGCCACGCGCACCAGCGGCTTCGGCGCCGAGCTGTCGGCGCTGGTGCAGGAGCATTGCTTCTACCACTTGGAAGCGCCGGTGGAGCGCGTCGCGGGCTGGGACACGCCCTATCCGCATGCGAGCGAATGGGCCTACTTCCCCGGACCCGACCGCGTCGCGGCCGCCTTCCGCCGCGCGATGGAGACCTGAACCATGGGCATGTACACGATCAAGATGCCCGACATCGGCGAGGGCATCGCCGAGGTGGAGCTGGTGGCCTGGCGCGTGCAACCGGGCGAGGCGGTGAAAGAGGACCAGATCCTCGCCGACGTGATGACCGACAAGGCCACGGTGGAGATTCCCTCGCCGGTGGCCGGCAAGGTCGCCGCGCTGGGCGGCGAGCCGGGGCAGGTGATGGCGGTGGGGTCGGAGCTGATCCGGCTGGAAGTCGAAGGCGAGGGGAACGTGAAGGCGGGTGCGGGGCCCAGCGCGGCAGAGGCGGCGGTGATCACGCCGGCGGCGGTGGAGCGCCGTGCGAATCCGCCGGCGCCGGTCATGGCGCGGGGACAGGAGCGCCCCCAACCCAGCCCTTCCCCGGAGGGGGAGCGGGCCAAGGCGCAGCCGCCGCGCGCAACTCCAGCGCCCCTGCGTGCGCCGGGAGACAAGCCGATCGCGTCGCCCGCGGTGCGCCGCCGCGCCTGGGAGCTGGGCATCGCGCTGCAGTTCGTGCACGGCAGCGGCCCGGCCGGGCGCATCGTGCACGAGGACCTGGAGGTCTATCTTGCCTCGCGCGGCGAGGCACCCGCCCTGCGTTCCACCGGGCTGCGCCAGCGCCAGGGCGAGGAGGCCATTCCCATCACGGGCCTGCGCCGGCGCATCGCCCAGAAGATGCAGGAGGCCAAGCGGCGCATCCCGCACTTCAGCTATGTCGAGGAGATCGACGTCACCGAGCTGGAGGCGCTGCGCGTGGCGCTGAACCAGCGCTTCGCCGCCGACCGCGGCAAGCTCACGCTGCTGCCCTTCATCGCGCGGGCCGTGGTGCTTGCGCTCGCGGACTTCCCGCAGATCAACGCGCGCTTCGACGACGACGCCGGCGTGGTCACGCGCTACCGGCCGGTGCACCTGGGCATCGCCACGCAGACCGACGCCGGCCTGGCCGTGCCCGTGCTGCGGCACGCCGAGGCGCAGGACCTGTGGGGCCTGGCCGGCGAGATCGCGCGGCTGGCCGAGCTCACGCGCAACGGCAAGGCCGCGCGCGAGGACCTTTCCGGGTCCACTCTCACCCTCACCAGCCTGGGGCCGCTGGGCGGCATCGTCACCACGCCGGTGATCAACCATCCGGAGGTGGCGATCGTGGGCGTCAACCGCATCGTCGAGCGGCCGATGTTCCGCGGCGGCGCGGTCGTCGCGCGCCAGCTGATGAACCTGTCGTCCTCCTTCGACCATCGCGTGGTCGATGGCATGGACGCGGCGCGCTTCATCCAGGCCGTGCGCGCATTGCTGGAGCAGCCCGCACTGCTGCTGTTGGAGTGAAGGCATGAAGAACCGCAACACGACATTGCTGGTGATCGGCGGCGGCCCGGGCGGCTACGTGGCCGCGATCCGCGCCGCGCAGCTGGGCGTGCCCACCGTGCTGGTGGAGCAGGACCGCCTGGGCGGCACCTGCCTGAACATCGGCTGCATCCCGTCCAAGGCGCTGATCCACGCGGCCGACGCCTTCGCGCGCACCGCGGCTTGTGCGGGCGATTCGCCCATGGGCATCCGGGTGCAGTCCGCGCGCATCGACCTGGCGCAGACACAGCGCTGGAAGGACGGCATCGTGGCCAGGCTCACCGGCGGAGTGGGCGCGCTGCTGCGCAAGGCCGGCGTGCAGGTGCTGCAGGGCCGCGCAAGCATCGTCGACGGCAAGACCGTGGACGTCGCGGTGGCGGACGAGCCGGTGCGCATCCAGTGCGAGCACCTGCTGCTGGCCACCGGCTCGCAGCCGGTGGAGCTGCCGGACCTGCCCTGGGGCGGCCCGGTGATCGGCTCCACCGAAGCGCTCGCATTGGCCCGCGTACCGCGCCACCTGGTGGTGGTGGGCGCCGGCTACATCGGGCTGGAGCTGGGCATCGCCTGGCGCAAGCTGGGCGCCGAGGTGGCGGTCGTGGAGGCCACGGGGCGCGTGCTGCCGGCCTACGACGAGGAGCTGACGCGCCCGGTGCTGGCCAGCCTGCGCCGCCTGGGCATCACGCTGCACCTGGAGTGCACGGCGGTGGGGCTCACGGGGCCGGGCGACGGGTTGCGCATCCGCAGCAGCAACGCCGACGAATACGTGCTGCCAGCCGAACAGGTGCTGGTGGCCGCGGGCCGGCGGCCCCACACCACCGGCTTCAACCTGGAGTCGCTCGGGCTGGACATGAACGGCCGCGCGCTGAAGGTGGACGCGCAGTGCCGCACGTCGATGCGCAACGTGTGGGCCATCGGCGACCTCACCGGCGAACCGATGCTGGCCCACCGCGCGATGGCGCAGGGCGAGGCGGTGGCGGAACTGGTGGCCGGCCACCGGCGCCGCTTCGAGCCCGTGGCGATCCCCGCGGTCTGCTTCACCGACCCCGAGGTGGTGGTGGCCGGCCTGTCGCCCGGCGAGGCCGCGGCCGGGGGCCAGGAGGCGCTGTCCGCGCAGTTCCCGTTCGCTGCCAACGGGCGCGCGCTGAGCATGGAAGGCGGCGAGGGCTTCGTGCGCGTGGTCGCGCGCAAGGACAACCACCAGATCCTGGGCTGGCAGGCGGTGGGCCCGGGCGTGTCCGAACTGGCGGCCGTGTTCAGCCACTCGCTGGAAATGGGCGAGCGGCTGGAGGACGTGGCCGGCATCATCCACGCACATCCCACGCTGGGCGAGGCGGTGCAGGAGGCCGCGCTGCGGGCGCTGGGCCGCGCGCTGCACGTGTAAGGGCTCATCGCAGCGCGAGCCAGGGCTCCTGTGCCGGCCAGGCGCCCTGCGCGATCACGCGCCCTTCCTGGAACGCGAGCCAGCTCTGGCGGCCGTAATGCGGCAGCGCGCGCTGCATTGCCGCCAGCGCCGCCGGCGAATCGGCGACCACGAACACGAGGGGCTTGCCGCTCGGCGCGCGTACGGCCCAGGTGCGCGCCGTGCCCTGCCGAAGCACCTCCGGGACTTCGCCCACGCCCAGCCGCGCGAGCAGCCTGGCGACGCTGTCGCGGTCCCCGGCAACGAAGGCCGGCACCTCCGGTGCCGACAGCAACGCTTCCGCCGGCACCGCGTCCGCCTTGGCATCGAGCACGCGCTGCGCGAGCGCCGTCGCCGCGTTCGCCCACTCGTCCCCGCTTGCGGCAACATGCAGCTGCGCCCGCGGCGCGATGAAGGTTTCGCGCAGGATGGGCGGCACGCTGGCGGGGTCCAGCCGGCGCCACAACCGCAGCTCCGGATCGAGCTGGATCGCCACTGCGTCGGCCATGCCCTGCGCCGCCAGGTCGATGCGCGTCTCGCGCTCGCGCACGCGCACACTGAGGTCGCGGGTCGCGCCCGTGGCCAGCTGCACGCGCAGCGGCACCAGCAGGTCGAAGGCTTCGCCTTGCTGCAGAACGTGCACGCCGCCGCGCTCGGCCGCCAGCGTGACGGCAGGCGAGGCGGCCCGGCGCGTCCACTGCGCGAAGAAGGCAGCCAGGTCGCGGCCGCTGGCGCGGGAGAAGGCCTGCTCCAGGTCCTTCCAGCCCGCCGTGCGGAAGCGCTGGGACTGCCAGAACGCGCGCAGCCCCTGATCCAAGGCGTCCGGCCCGATCTCGTCGCGCAGCATGAAGAACAGCATCGCGGGCTTGGCATAGCCGATCACCGAGGAGATGCCGTGGTGGCGCGTGACGAAGCCCGCCAGCGCGGTCTCGTCGGCGGGCGCGATCGCCATCAGGTCGCGCAGCCACTCCAGCCGCATGGCACGCGCCGCGTCCGCGCCCGCGTCCTCGCGGTACGCGTAGTCGGCCTGGAAGGTCGTGAGGCCTTCCGACCAGTTGCCGCTGCCCCAGTCGGGCACCACGCCGTTGCCCCACCAGTTGTGCAGCACCTCGTGGCCCAGCGAAGTCGCGCGGATGAAGGGCAGCCGCAGCACCTCGCGCCCCAGGTAGGTCAGGCTGGGAATGCCCAGGCCGTGGGGCAGGGGGCTGGACACGACGCTGAAATCGCCGAAGGGATAGGCGCCGATCGCGCGGCTGTAGCGCTGCAGGTACCGGGCACTGTCTTGCAGGTAGCCCGGCGCGAGATCGGCCAGCTCCGGGTGGAACCAGGTGCGCACCGTCACCGCGGTTCCATCCCCCAGCGCCGCCGCCTGCTGCGCCACCTGGTAGGGGCCGGCCAGCAGCCAGATCCCTTCCGCTGGATGTGGATAGGCGTAATCCGCGGTCCACCGTCCCTGCGCCTCGCCCTCGCGCAGTTGCCGGCCAGGTACCAGGCCCTTCTGGCCGGCAGGCAGCTTCAGCTTGACCGTGTAGGTGAAGCCGGTGCCGGGGTCCGGGTACCAGCGTGCCTCCGGGGCGAGATAGCTGCCCTCGGCGGCCGCATAGAAGGAGGCCGGGTTGGCGGACATTTGCGGGCCGGCCGGCAGCGGCGGCAAGGTGCCGGCGTACTCGATGAGGAAGCGGCGCTCGCCGCGCGCCGGCGCAAGGCGCGCGACATCGGCTGGAGCGAGCGCGACGCCGTCGACCGTCACGCGCGAAATGGCCAGGCGCGGATGCAGCGCGATGTTTGGCGGCCGTTCGCTGGTGAGGCGCGCGCTGGCCTGCAAGCGGCGGCTGACGGGGTCGAGCTCGACCTCCAGGTCCAGGTGGGGTGTGGCGGCCTGCGCCGCTCCGGCGGCGAGCAGAAGGACCAGCAGGGGAAGCCTCATCGTGCGCACATTGTCGCCACGGCCGGGCGGGGCCGGCCAGCCTTCGCCATGCCGGCGTCCGGCCCGCGTCGGCGCACTGCAGCTCCCTTCACTTTTCTGCCCTGCCGGGGACCGACAGGCAGGCAGCGATTGCCTTCTTCGATTCATCGTCGCCAAGATCGATCAATGGAATGATCCCCGCGAGCGGGTTGACCGTCGCGAGCACGACTGCGGCCCCGATGCGGCGCAACACCGATTTCTTCTCGATGGAGATCTTCGGCGCGTTGAGCCGGCCGTCGATATGCAGCGGTGCGCGCAATGAAACGGGGCTGGCGTCCTTCGGGGACACGCTGGACACGAGATGCATCTCCTCGGTTGCGAGCGACACCGAGCCGGTGAGCCACAGCGTCGAATCCGGTGTGTCGACCAGCATCACGGTCGGCACCACCTGGCCCTGGTTGATCGCGAGGTCCGCGGCCGCGCACGTCACGGGCAGCAAGCTGTCGCCCCGGACGCGCACACCAAGTGCCTGCGCGATGTCGAGGCCGGCGGCTTCGACGGCCAGGTGCGAGATCCCGCCGCCGGTCCAGTGAACGATCGCGCGCCCGTTGGCGGATCCGAGCAGTTCGGCGCTCGAGCGGCCACGGCCGGAGATGTCGATCCTGGCGCCGAGCCTGCCGGTCACGTACGGGGCCACGATCGGGGCGCGCTGCGGGCGCGGCTGCTCGATCCACTGCTCGATCAGCAGTCCGGTTCCGGTGAGATGCGCCTCCCAGAGGGCGATCGGTCCACGGCCGTCGAGCCGGATGTTGCCGCGAATGTGACCCTGGGCAAGACGCGCCTCGAGCTGGTCGATGGTGAGCACACCGTCCTGCAGGCGGATGCGGGAGAGCAGCGGCTCGATCGCCCGCAGCCGTTGCGTGCCGAAATCGGCGCGCTCGATCGAAACCGAGATGTCGGCGTTCATCGCGCGCAGCGACGGCAGGTCGAACTCGCGTTTCGGCAGCACTCCGCCGGCCTGGTTCCTCGCCGCCGGTGCGTTCGGGGTCGACGTGCCGACCGCCGGGCCGAGATCGCGCAGGGCGAGCATCGGGCCGCCAAGCCTGCCGGTGAGCACGGGCAGCCTGCCGGGCTCGGCGTCGAAGGTGAAGTCGCCATTCAGTTCGCTGACACCGATCGTCGCGCGCTGGACGATGGTGTGCCAGCGGCTTCCGACCCGCTCGATCGTGCCCTGCATGGAGAAGGCGTGCGTGGTCGGCAGGGTGACGCCCAGCGGCTCGCCGACGGCGGCCAGCGAAGTGCCGATGAGCTCGTAGCGGCCGTCGAGTCCGAGTTCACCGAAGGGTTCCGAGACGCCACCGTCGAACGCCAGCCGCGCCGGGCCGATCTGCAAGCGAAGTTCGACGGGCCGCTGCGCGGGCCGCGCTCCATCACGGGCCGTGCCGGCTCGCAGCGTGACGTGCAAGGGCAATCGGTGGAACGTGCCATCCGCGCGGCCGCGGAAGGCGGGCGGGGCGCCGGCACGCGGCGCAGCCGACGCTGGCAATTTCGCGCCGGTCTGCGCATCGCTTTCGCTGGCGAGGCCGAATTCGGCCGTCGCTCGCAGCTCCAGGAGCGCGTCGGCGACGGTCGCCCGGCCCTCGCGCACGGCGAGCTCGCGAAAGCGCACTCCGCTGAATCGGGGAGGCTCGCCGGTTGGCTGGCGCTCGCCAAACTGCCAGCTGGCGGCCCCGTCCGCCCGGCGCTCGATCGCGAGCACGAGCGAATCGGCTTCGAGGACATCGACGTGCAGCGGCGCGCCGCCGCGCAACGCGAACAGGTCGCCGTAGCGCAGCTTGAGGGTCGCATTGCGCGCGACCAGCATCGGCCCCAGCCGGCTCCACTCCGGGTTGTCGACCTGGACGCTCGCCGCTTCCAGCCGGATGCCCCCAAGGAGGTGCAGCCGCAGGCCGTCTTCAAAGCTGATCCGGCGCTGCAGCCGGTCGCCGAGCCAACGCGCGGCCGGATCGGCGAGGAAGGGCCAGCCGCTGGCTTCGCACGCTGCGAGGACGATCGCCAGTGTTGCGATGAGGGTCCCGATCACCCAACGCTTCGGGTGGCGGCGAAGTTGCGGCAGCAGGGTTGCGCTCACTGATCACTCGGCCGGGCGCTCATGCAACGGGAGGTCGTGGAGGCTTGTGGCCTGTGCTGCGCCCTGCAGCGCCAAGGCGGTGCCCTCAGTCCAGCGCCAAGGGCGCCGCTTCCTTCCGTCGTCGTTCGCTTCTGCGAGGCCTCCGCATGGTTACTCCTCGACTATAGGCGACGCTGCCGTGCGCGCCATTGGACCTTGGTGCATGCAGTGGCGGGAGCCGCTTTCCGTTCACAATGGTGTTCAGCGAGGAGAACGAAACGATGCAGCGCCCCTGCGAGCACGGCCGCCTCGGGCTGCCCTGCGCAGCCCTGATCAACATCCTCTGCTCCCTGTGCCTGCTCTTGCCGACACCCGCCATGGCCATCGAAGAACCCAGCTACGACGTCGTGCAGCGGCTCGATGGCGCCGAAGTGCGTCAGTACGCGCCCTACGTGGTGGCGCAGGTGTCGGTGGCGGGCGAAGCGCGGGAAGCAGGCAACCAGGCCTTCCGCATCCTGGCCGGCTACATCTTCGGCAAGAACAAGGGGGAGCGGAAGTTCGAGATGACCGCACCCGTCACGCAGACTGAAGTGCCGGTCAAGCTGGAGATGACGGCGCCCGTCACCCAGACGCCGGCACCGGGTGGCTACCTCGTGCAGTTCGTGCTGCCCAGGGGCGTCACTCTGGCTTCCGCGCCCGAGCCGCTGGATCCGCGGGTCCAGCTGCGCGAGGTGCCAGCCGCGCGCGTGGCGGTGATCCGCTACTCCGGGTTCTGGTCACAGGCGAACTACGACGAGCACCTGGCCAAGCTCCGGGAGGCCCTGCGCGCGGCGGGACTGCCTTGGACCGGAGAGCCGACGCTCTCGCGCTATGACCCACCCTTCACGCCCTGGTTCCTGCGCCGCAACGAGATCTGGCTGGCGGTCGCGGGCCCATGACGGGTGGGCCGCTGTGCACCGTGATGTCATGCTCGGCAGCACGGAAGGAACGACAATGCCGTCCCATTCCGTCTTGGAGACGCGCATGTCACTCCCGATTGATCCAGCGTTGGCTGGTGCGGCGGCCACCATCGCCGCCGCGGTCATTGGCCGCCTCCCGGATGGAACCGAGGTGAGCACCACTGCGATCAGTGCGGCCTATCTGCAGGCCCTGGAAGCCATCGACGACGCGATGGAAAAGTACAGGTCAGGGAATTGGAGAGAACATTCGAGAGCTCGGACCTGATCGCCACCGTGCCGGCGCTACGCTGCTCCACGCGTAGCGAAGGCCCGAACGGGCACAGCGCGTCGTGTCATCGGGGCCGGAGCGCCAGGTACTGGTGCGTGAAGGCGATGGCCATGCTGCCTTCGCCCACAGCGGCTGCGACCCGCTTGACCGGGCTCAGGCGCACATCGCCGCAGGCGAAGATGCCGGGGACGCTGGTCTCCAGCAGGTAGGGGTCGCGGCCGCTCTCGCTCCACGCGCCCGCCTTCAGCAAGTCGGTGCCGGTCAGCACGTAGCCGCGCGCATCCCGCGCGATCTGCGGCGGCAGCCACTCCGTCTGCGCGTCCGCCCCGATGAAGACGAACAGGCCGGCGCATTCCTCCTGCCGCACGGTGCCCTGGGCGCGGTCGGCGATGTCGATCGAGGTGAGGCGATCCGTCCCGTGCACGCCCAGCACCTCGGAATGCAGTGCCGCGGCAATGTTGGGCTTGTGCCGCAGCTGCTCGATCAGGTAGCGGGACATGCTCTTCTCGAGGGAGTCGCCACGCACCACCAGGGTCACCTTGCGTGCGTGGTTGGCGAAGAACAGCGCGGCCTGTCCCGCGGAATTGCCGGCGCCGATCAGGTGGATGTCCATGCCCTGCGCCGAACCGGCCTCGCTGCGCGCCGCGCCGTAGTACACGCCCTTGCCGATCAGCCGGTCGACGCCCTCGATGGCCAGGCGCCGCCAGCTGACGCCGGTGGCGAGGATGATGGTGCGCGCGCGCAGCGCCTCGCCGCCGTCGAGGTGGACCCAGCGTCCCGCCGGGTCGATTCGCTCGATGCAGCGGGTGACGAGGATCTCGGCGCCCAGGCGGCGCGCCTGCTGCAGGGCACGGCTGGCGAGCTCGTCGCCGGACACCCCATTGGGAAAGCCCAGGTAGTTCTCGATGCGCGAGGACGTTCCCGCCTGCCCGCCGGGAGCTTCCTGTTCCACGACCAGCGTCGAGAGTCCTTCCGATGCCCCGTAGACCGCGGCGGCGAGGCCTGCCGGGCCGCCGCCGACGATGATGGTGTCGTACTCGTTGCGGGTCGCCTGGATCTGCAGGCCCAGCCGGCGCGCCAGCTCGCGCGGTTTCGGCCGCATCAGCACGGAGCCATCGTCGAGGCACACCGCCGGCATGTCCTCGTCGCGCAGTGCCGGCCCTCGCCATTGCTGCGCGTAATCGGGCTGGTCGGGCGAGACCCAGTCGAAGGGCACCTGGTTGCGCGCCAAAAAGCGGCGCAGCTCGTGGCAGCTGGTGTCGAACCGCTGGCTGCACAGCGTAGCGCGTGCCCGCGGCGGCTTCGCGGCCAGGCCCTGCAGGCCGCCCATGCGCTCGCGTGCCTTGGCCGCGACCGCCTCCGCGATCTGCGGGCAAGCGGCCGCCAGCGCGTGGTACTGCCGCGGATCGACGCGCAGCACCCGCGTCGGCTGCGTGGCCCGCGCCCCGCCCAGGAACGGCGTCCCGAGCGTGATCGGCACTTCGCCGTGGAGTTCGCCGGGTTGTCGCTTGCCCAGGACCGTGGGCAGGCCGTCGACCAGCCGCACGATCTCGAGCTGGCCCGAAAGCACGATGTACAGCGCGCGCTCGTCGCCTTCGTGCACGGCGTAGTCACCCGCTTCCAGGTGAATGTCGGGAGAGGTGCGTGCCAGCGATTCGAGGTCGGCAACCGGCACGCCCGCCAGCAGGGGGACTTGCGCAAGTTCGTGGGCTGTCAGCATGCGGCTTCCTCATCGAGCGACTGTGCGGCACGCTAGCCTACCGGGTATGCCGGCTTCCGCAAAGGAAAAGGACCTGGCCTCGCGGCCCGGTGCGACCGTCGAAGAGATTTCGGCGCCTTGCAAGGCCGTTGAAAGGCGGACGGATCAGCGACCGCGCTCTGTCGCCGAACGATCGAACGAGATCCTTGTCGGCCGACCATCTCCAAGTGCAGTTCGGGCCACCAGTTCCGCTGTCTCGGAGAGGAGTCGACCTTTTCTCCAGACTTTCAGCCGGTTCGACCGAAGCCGGATCGCGTCCATCGCATCCCGCGCCTGCAGCAGCACGAAGCTGGCATCGCAGCCCGGCTCCAGGCCGTAGCCTTGCAGGTGCATGACCTTGGCTGCGTTCACCGTCACCGCGTCGAAGCAGGCGCGGATGCCTGGCTGGCTCGTCATCTGCGCCACGTGCAATCCCATGTGCGCCACCTCCAGCATGTCCGCCGACCCCATTCCGTACCAGGGGTCCATCACGCAGTCATGCCCGAAGGCGACGTTCACGCCGGCGGCCATCAGCTCCGGCACGCGCGTCATGCCGCGCCGCTTGGGGTAGGTGTCGTGCCGGCCCTGCAGCGTGATGTTGATCAGCGGGTTGGCGACCACGCTCACGCCGCTCTGCGCGATCAGCGGGATCAGCTTGGAGACGTAGTAGTTGTCCATGCTATGCATGGAGGTGCAGTGCGAGCCGTTCACGCGCCCCTGCAGTCCGAGGCGCTGGGTCTCGAAGGCCAGCGTCTCGATGTGCCGCGACATCGGGTCGTCCGTCTCGTCGCAATGCATGTCCACCAGCTTGCCGCGCTCGGCGGCGATCTCGCACAACAGCTTCACGCTCTCGGCGCCGTGGGCCATGGTGCGCTCGAAGTGCGGGATGCCGCCCACGATGTCCACGCCCAGGTCCAGCGAGCGCTTCAGGGTGTCGACTCCGCTGGGGGTGCGCAGCACGCCGTCCTGTGGAAAGGCGACCAGCTGCAGGTCGATGTACGAGGCGACGCGCTTCTTCACCTCCAGCATCGCTTCGACCGGCAGCAGCGAGGGATCGCTGGTGTCCACGTGGCTGCGGATCGCGAGCAGGCCGCGCGCCACGGCCCAGTCGCAGTACGACAGCGCGCGGTCGATCAGGTCCTCGGCCTTCAACAGCGGCTTGAGCTCGCCCCACAGCGCGATGCCTTCCAGCAGCGTGCCGCTCTCGTTGACGCGCGGCAGCCCGTAGCTGAGCGTCGCGTCCATGTGGAAGTGCGGATCGCAGAAGGGCGGCGACAGCAGGTAGCCGCCGGCGTCGACCATTTCATGCGCGGGCGCCTGCAGGCCGGGCGTGACTTCGGTGATGCGGCCCCCCTGCACGGCCACCGACATGCCGGTGCGGCCGTCGGGCAGGGTGGCGTTGGAGATCAGTAGGTCGAGCATGGCGGCGGCGTTCCGGCTTACTGCAGCTCGGGGTGCTGCTTCACCACTTCCTCGCGCGTCAGGCGCGGAAACCATTCGGCGTACATGTAGCTGTAGCCCTCGTTCTGCCATTTGGCGATGTCGATCACGGCGGCCGGCGCCACGGTGGTCACGTCGTAGAAATCCTCGGGCTTGTAGCCGCGCGAACGGGCGGCATTGGAGCAGATGCGGATCGTGACCCCGGCCTCGGCCAGTGCCTTCAGCTCCTCGTACACGCCGGGGTAGGCGGCGCGATTGTGGCGGGAAAAGGCATGCAGCTCGTTGCCGTGCGCCACGATCACGATGTGCGAGTTCTTCGCGTCGCCGTACTGCTTCAGCGCGGCCAGGTGGTTCTTGACGTAGCCGAAGGCGCCCATGGCATCGAGCGGCTTGGCGAAGTTGAAGTCGTACAGCGCTTTCTGCGCCTTGTACGGTGTCGGGTCGAACTTCGAGGGGTCGTTCGGGCCGGCCACTGCGGTGGCGCACAGCGTGGCGAGGAACAGGAAGAGGGCGTAGAGGTGTCTCATGCTTCGGTCTTTCTTGTGAGCGCGGATGCGCCACGCGTTTCTACCACGCCGGTTTCAGCGTTCTCCCTTGCGGTACGGCTTCATCAGCGCCTGGGGATACGCGGCGCGGCGGGCCACCAGCACCAGCGCCAGGATGGACAGCGCATAGGGCAGCATCAGGTAGACCTGGTAGGGCAGCGCGGCGTCGCCGGACTGCTGCAGCCGCAGCTGCAGCGCATCGAAGAAGGCGAACAGCAGCGCGCCCAGCAGCGCCTTGCCGGGCCGCCAGCTGGCGAACACCACCAGCGCCACGCAGATCCAGCCGCGGCCGTTGACCATGTTGAAGAAGAAGGCATCGAAGGCCGACAGTGTGAGGAAGGCGCCGGCCACCCCCATCAGCGCCGAGCCCGCCATCACGGCCGCGCTGCGCGCCACCAGCACGGAGATGCCCTGGCTCTCCGCGGCCTGCGGGTTCTCGCCCACCATGCGCAGGGCCAGGCCCGCCGGCGTGCGGTACAGGAACCACGCGATCGCCGGCACCAGCAGCAGCGCGAGCAGCGTGAGCGGCGTCTGCGCCGACAGGATGGGAATGCCCAACCCCTCCATCGGGGCGAACGGCTTCACCGTCGGCGGCGTGTTCACTTTCGGAAAGCTCACGCGGTAGGCGAAGGCGCTGAGCGCGGTGGCCAGCAGCGTGATGCCCAGCCCGGAGACGTGCTGCGACAGCGCGAGTCCCACGGTGAGGAAAGCATGCAGCGCCCCGAACACGGCGCCGGTCGCCGCCGCCACGGCCACGCCGGCCCACAGCGGCAGGCCCGAGTACACGGCCAGCCAGCCGGTGAAGGCGCCCGCGACCATGATCCCCTCGATGCCCAGGTTGAGCACGCCGGCCCGCTCGCACAGCAGCACGCCCAGCGTGCCGAAGATCAGCGGCGTGGCGATGCGCAGCACCGCGATCCACAGCGCGGGGTTGGCGAGCAGGTCGAAGGTTTCGGCCATCACTTCCACCGCACGCGGTATTGCGCCAGCAGGGTCGCGACCAGCACGGACACCAGCGAGGCCGCGACGATCACGTCGGCGATGTAGGTCGGCACGCCGATCACGCGGCTCATGCTGTCGGCGCCGACCAGCACGCCGGCGACGAACACCGCCGCGGCCAGCAGCGCCAGCGGGTGCAGGCCGGCCAGCATCGCGATCACGATGCCGCTGTAGCCGTAGCCCGGGGACATGTCCAGCGTGACGTAGCCGGTGCGGCCCGCGACCTCGATCGCGCCGGCCAGGCCGGCCAGCGCGCCGGAGAGCAGGGCGACGCTCACCGTCGTGCGCAGCGGCGGCACGCCGGCAAAGGCGGCGGCCCGGGGGTTGGCGCCGAGGGCGCGCACGTCGAACCCGAAGACCGTGGACTTGAACACGCCCCACAGCAGCACCGCGAGCGCCACGGCGGCGAGCAGGCCGGTGTGCACGCGCGTGCCGGGCACCAGCTTGCCCAGTTCCAGCTCGGGCTGCAGCGCCACGCTCTGCGGCCAGCCCATGGCGGAGGGGTCTTTCATCGGCCCGTCCAGCAGCGCCGAGACGCCCAGCAGCACGATGAAATTGAGCAGCAGGGTGGTGACGACCTCGTCCACACCCAGGCGCGCCTTCAGCAGCGCGGGCCCGAGCAGCAGCAGCGCACCGGCGGCGGCAGCGGCCAGCATCATCAGCGGCAGCAGCAGCGCGGGCGGCAGCGCGAAGCCGCTGCCGCCATGCAGCCCGCCCACCGCCACGGCTGCGAGCGCGCCGGCATACAGCTGGCCCTCGCCGCCGATGTTGAACAGGCGGGCGCGGAAGGCGACGGCCGCCGCGAGACCGGTGAGGATCAGGGGCGTGGCCCGGGTCAGCGTCTCGGTCCAGGCGAACACCGAGCCGAAGCCTCCGCGCAGCAGCGCGCCCCAGGTGGGTGCCACGGGAGCGCCGGCCCACAGCACCAGCAGGCTGGAGACCAGCAGGGTGAACGCGACCGCGCCCACGGGCGCCACGGCCAACGCCAGCGCCGGGACGGTGGTGCGGCGTTCCAGCCTCATGGGGTGCCCCCACCCCAACCCWCCCCCGGGAGGGGAGGGAGGGAGACATCGCTCTTGGGGAGGCCCATGGCTGCACCTTCCGCGGGGAGGTGAGGGAGAGAGGCGCCGGCCATGGCGAGGCCGATGGCCTCGCGGGTCCACTCCCCAGCGGGCAGCGCAGGCGTGAGCTCGCCCGCGTGCATCACGGCGATGCGGTCGCCCAGCGCCATCACCTCGTCGAGGTCGTCGGAGATGAGCAGCACCGCCGCGCCCGCGTCGCGCGCGGCCAGCAGTTGCTCCTGCACGTAGGCCACCGCGCCGACGTCCAGGCCCCAGGTCGGCTGGTGCGCGACGATCAGCCGCGGCGTGCCCCCGCCCGGCGCCAGCAGGGCGCGTCCCAGGATCAGCTTCTGCATGTTGCCGCCGGACAGCGCGCGGGCCGGCGCATCGAGGCCGGCGCCGCGCACGTCGAAGGCCTGCTCGATGGCGCGCGCATGGGCCCGCGCGGCCTGCCGGCGGATGAAGGGTCCGCGCTGGAAGGAGCGCGAGCGCAGCCGCTCCGACACCGCGTTCTCCCACACCGGCAGGTCGCCGATCACGCCGGTGCCGTGCCGGTCCTCCGGGATGCGGGCGATGCCGTCGCTGGGCAGCGTCACGCGGCCGGAGCGCGCGGCGCGCATGCCGCACAGCAGTTCGGCCAGCGCCAGCTGCCCGTTGCCGGACACGCCGGCGATCGCGGTGATCTCGCCGCCGCGCAGCTGCAGCGACAGGTCCCGCAGCCGCTCGCGGCCGTCGCCCGCCTGCACGTGCTCCAGCGCCGCCACCACGGGACGCTCGCGCACGGCGCTGGCCCGGCCCTGCGGCAGCACGACGTCCTGGCCCACCATCCAGCGCGCCAGTTCGGCGGCGCTGGTGGAAGCGGCCTGCGCCTCGGCCACCACGCGGCCGCCGCGCAGCACCACCACCCGGTCGGCCACGCGCAGCACCTCGGCGAGCTTGTGGCTGATGAAGATCACCGAGAGTCCCTGCGCGACCATGTCGGCCAGCGTGGCGAACAGCGACTCGCTTTCCTGCGGCGTCAGCACCGCGGTCGGTTCGTCGAGGATCAGGATGCGCGCACCGCGGTACAGCGCCTTGAGGATCTCCACCCGCTGGCGTTCGCCCACCGAGAGGCTGGCCACGGGCGCGTCCGGTTGCACCGGCAGGCCGAAGCGCTGCGCCACTTCCAGCAGCCGGGCGCGCGCGGCCGAACGCCGGCTGAAGGGCTGCCATAGCGGCTCGGTGCCGAGCATCACGTTGTCGAGGACGCTCAGGTTGTCGGCCAGCGTGAAGTGCTGGTGCACCATGCCGATGCCGGCGGCCAGCGCGGCGCGCGGCTGTCCCAGAGGCAGCTCGCGGCCCTGCACCTCGATGCGCCCGGCATCGGGCGTGTAGTGCCCGAACAGGATGGACACCAGCGTGGACTTGCCGGCGCCGTTCTCGCCCAGCAGCGCCAGCACCTCGCCGGCGCCCAGCGCGAGCGAGATGCCGTCGTTGGCGAGCAGCGGGCCAAAGCGCTTGGTGATCCCCGTCATCCGCAGCACGGGGGCCGCGGCGCTCACTTGGCGGTGGACTTGGGCTGGCTGTCGTCCACCTTGACGGAGAACTTGCCGTCCTGGATCGCCTTCTCCCTGGCCTTGACCTTGGCGACGATGTCGGCCGGCACCTTCTTCTCGAAGCTGCCCAGGGGCGCCAGCTCGGAGCCCTTGAACTTCATGGTCGAGTAGGGGCCGTAGTCCTCGGCGGCGAACTTGCCGTCCTTGACCTTCTTCAGCGCGACGTCGATGGTCGGCTCCATGTTCCACAGCGCGGAGGCGACCACCGTGTCGGGGTACTTGTCCTGCGTGTTGATCACGTTGCCCACGGCCAGCTTGCCGCGCTCCTTGGCCGCGTCGGAGACGCCGAAGCGCTCGGCGTACAGCAGGTCGGCGCCCTTGTCGATCATCGCGAAGGCCGCTTCCTTGGCCTTGGGCGGGTCGAACCAGCTGTTGATGAAGGTGACGGTGAATTCGACCTTGGGATTGGTCTCCTTCGCGCCGGCCATGAAGGCGTGCATCAGCCGGTTCACCTCGGGGATGGGGAAGCCGCCGACCATGCCGATCTTGTTGGACCTGGTCATGCCGCCGGCGATCATGCCGCTGAGGTAGGCCGGCTCCTGGATGTAGTTGTCGAACACGCTGAAGTTGGGCGCCTGCGGCTTGCCGGAGGAACCCATCAGGAAAGCGGTCTTGGGGAAGTCCTTGGCCACCTTGCGGGCGGCGGCTTCCACCGCGAAGGATTCGCCCACGATCAGCTGGTTGCCGGCGGTGGCGTACTCGCGCATCACCCGTTCGTAGTCGGCATTGGCGACGTTCTCGCTCGCCTTGTATTCGATCTCGCCGCGGCCCTCGGCGGCCTTGAGCGCCTTGTGGATGCGGCTGACCCATTGCTGCTCGAAGGGCACGGTGTAGACGGCGGCGACCTTCAGCTTGGCCTGCGCGAGCGCGAAGCCCGGGCTGGCGGCGGCAAGCACGGCGGCGAGGGCCAGCAGGTGGCGGCGGGTGCGGATCATCGTTTCTTCTCCTGGGTTGTGGGGGCGGCAGGGTGCAAGCGTCGTGCCAGCGGTGACCGGCGTCAAGAGGGGGCGAGGTCGAAGGCGCGCTGGATGAACCACCAGGAGGCCAGCGCGGCCACGCACAGCGAGCCCAAACGCAGCACGCCGATGCGGTAGAAAGTCGTCGCCCGCAGCGCGAAGGCCAGCGGCAGGAAGGCGGCGACGATCGCCAGCTGCCCCAGCTCCACGCCGACGTTGAAGCCCACCAGCGCCAGCGCCAGCGCTCCCTGCGGCAGGCCCAGGTCGGCCAGCACGGAGGCGAAGCCGAAGCCGTGCACCAGCCCGAACACGAAGGCCATGACCCAGCGGCGCTTGTCGATGGTGCCGCGCAGGTTGTTCAGCGCCGCGACCACCACCGAGGCCGCGATGACGGATTCGACGATGCGGGAGGGCATGCTGACGAACCCGAGCACCGCGAGGCTCAGGGTGATCGAGTGGGCCAGGGTGAAGGCGGTCACGACCTTGAGCACCTCCACGCTGGCGCGCTTCAGGCTGGGCGTGGGCGTCCACCCGTTCGGCTGGCGCACCAGCACGGCCGGCAGCAGCAGCGCCACCAGGAACAGGATGTGGTCGAAGCCGATCCAGATGTGCCAGATGCCCTCCAGCACGTACTGGCGCAGGGTCTCCCAGGCGCTGGGCGCCGCCAGCCGCAGTTGCTGGCGGGCGGAGTCGGCGGCGAACACCAGCGCCTGCGGCTGCTGCGCGCCGGCCGGCGTCCACTGCACCAGTCCGCGGTGCGTCGGGTCGACGTCGAACAGCATCGCGTACGTGACCTGCACCGTGTCGGCGAGCCGGGCGCAGCGCGCGTGCAGCGTGAGCACCGCATAGGTGCCGTCGCTGTGCTTGTCCAGCATCAGCGGGCCGGCCGACGCGAGCGGGCAGGCCTCGCCCTGCGAGGAGAAGGCGAGCTTGGCGATGGCGAGCTTCTCGATGTCGGCGCTGCGCTGGCGCACCTCGCCCCAGGACAGCTCGCCGTTGCCGTCGCGATCGAGCTGCAGCACGTAGTCGAGATCGCGCAGGGCGATGTCCCAGCGCACCGCGATGCCGTCGGCCTCGCCGCGCAGGGTGAGGTAGCTGTCGCTGGGCTTGTGGGCCCAGGCGGGGGTGCAGAGCAATGCGAGGAGCAGCACGTAGGCTGGCGGTGAGCCCGTAGGCGAACCCCAGCGCTTTGCGCACCGCTGGGGTTCGGCTGGCGCGCTCACCACCAGCCTACGAAGGCGGCCGAACACGCGCACGAAAAGTGCGCACGCGAGCAGCCGGGCGATCATCGCGCGCCCCCCAGCTTCTGCGCCAGTGCCTGGATGTGCGGATCCTCGTAGCCCGTCGTCGTGAGCCAGTCCAGCACCGGCTGCGCCGCGGCCGGCTGCTTCGCCGCCAGCGCAGCCCGCAGCAGCATCTCCGCATCGCGCGGCTCCTTCTGCTGGGTGTAATTGCTCTTCGCGTAGGCGAGCGCGCGGGCCGGATCGTTCTCCAGTTCCAGCGACCAACGCGCCGCTTCCTGTTCATGCAGGCGGTCGCCGCGCCGCGCGGCGGCCTCGAAGCGGTCGCGCAACTGCGAAGACCAGTCGGCTGCGCGCGGATCGCCTGCCGCGCGCCCGGCGATGGCCAGGCGCAGCAGCAGGATGTCCGAGCGCTCCCAGCCGGCCAGCAGCTGCAGCACTTCGCGCGGGCGCTCGCGCTCGAGCAGGAAATCGGCGAAGGAGCCCAGCAGGAACTGGTCGGTGAGGCCCTGGGCCAGCGCGACGCGGTAATGCCGCTCGGCATCGCCCCAGCGCTGCAGGCGCACGGCCATCTCGGCCAGCCGGGTCTGCGCCCACAGCATCAGGCCGGGCGGCACCTCGCGCTCGGCGGCGACCGCCTTGGACAGCAGGTCGTAGGCGGGAATGAGCTGGCCCGTGGTGCCGCGCACGTAGGCCGTGCAGCCCTGCGCGAACAGCGGCGGGGCGATCTTTGCGAGCCGGTCGCACTCGGCGGCGGCCAGTGCGTACTGCGCCTGCACCATGTAGATGGCGGCGCGCCAGGCGACGGGGTCGACCGCGTCCGGCGCCAGGTCGCTGGCCCGCTTCAGGCTGGCGAGCGCGCCGTCGAAGTCGTGGCCGTACTGCTGCAGCAGCCCGCGCACCAGCCAGTAGCGGGTGTTGCCGCCCGCCGACTTTTCCAGCGGGCCGATGGTGGACATCGCATAGCCCACGTAGCGCGGGTCGCCCTGCGCCATGGCCAGCTCGAAGTAGCGCTCGCCGATGTCCAGCCGCAGCGCGGGATCGTCTGGCCGCGACGCGAGCTGCCGACGCAGCGATTCGACGGTGCGCAGCGCCGGGTCGCTGGCGACGGGCAGGCGTTCCACCACCTCGGCGTCGCTGGCCGGCGTGAAGGGCGCGGCCGACGCCGCGGCGACCGCCAGGCACAGGGCCGCCCACGCTGCGCGAGCGCATCGCTGGTACTTCATCCGGGAAACCTTACTTGGTGCCGAACATGCGGTCGCCGGCGTCGCCCAGGCCCGGCAGGATGTAGCCGTGGTCGTTGAGCTCGCGGTCGATCGCCGCCGTGTAGATCGGCACGTCGGGATGCGCCTTCTGCAGGGCCGCCACGCCTTCGGGGCAGGTCAGCAGGCAGACGAACTTGATCGACTTGGGGTTGAGTTCCTTCAGGCGCTCCACCGCGGCGATGGCGGAGTTGCCAGTGGCCAGCATCGGGTCCACCACGATCACGTCGCGGTTCTCCATGTTCTGCGGCATCTTGAAGTAGTACTCCACCGCCGTCAGCGTCTTGGGATCGCGGTACAGGCCGATGTGGCCGACGCGCGCACCCGGCACCACGCTGAGCATGCCGTCCAGGATGCCGGTGCCCGCGCGCAGGATGGAGACGAACACCAGCTTCTTGCCGTCGATGACCCGGGTGCGCGTCTTCTCCAGCGGCGTCTCGACCTCCACCTCCGACATCGCGACGTCGCGCGTGATCTCGTAGGCCATCAGCATGGACAGCTCGTTGAGCAGGCGCCGGAAGCTGTTGGTGCTGGCCTCCTTGTTGCGCATCAGGGAGAGCTTGTGCTGCACCAGCGGGTGGTCGATGACGTGGACGTTGTTGTTGGTGTTGGTGGCCATGGGGTTTCCGTCTTTCAATGCCTGCGATGGTACGGGCTGCGCCTTCAGAACACGGTGCCGTCGCTCGTGACCGTCAGCGGCGGCAGCCCGCCTCGGTGGCGCTGCGCGAGCTCGCGTCCGGCCGCCCAGGTGCCGCCTTCCAGCACGCAGGCGAGCGGCAAGCGGTGTTCGTCCAGGTGCAGCAAGTTCCGGACCTCCACCGCCAGTTCGTCCATCAGGGCCACGGTCAGGCCGCGCCATTCGACGATCAGCTCGTCCCCCGGCGCCCAGGTCGCGGCGACCACCGTGGGGTCGCGCAGGCCCAGCACGCCGGTGTCCAGCAGCAGTCCGCCGTTGCGGTACTCGGGCAGCGCCGTCAGCGCCTCGACGCCGCGCACCTGCACGCCGGCCCAGGTGAAGGGCTCCAGCAGCGAATAGGTGAGCCATTGCGACAGCTTGTGGAACGGCACCCAGCCGTCGCTGGCGCCTTCGCCGCGCACCGCCTCGTGGCGCCAGCAGTCGCCCAGCGGGATCGTGCCGAGCGCATTGCCGGAGGGCCAGATGCCGGAGCAGGACATCAGCAGCTGCGACAGGATGTCGTGCGCCGCCACGTCCGCCGTGCGCGGCACGTCCGGCCCCGCCGGCGAGATGAGCGTGTCGAACAGTCCGGCGGGGCGGCCGTGCTCGCCGAACACCTCGGGCTGTTCCGCCATGACTTCGCCCAGGCGGTGCAGCAGCACGGTGCGGCCTTCCAGGCCCACCAGCGGGTTGTTGTCGCGCACCTGGAAGGCGGAGGCCAGGTGGTCCGCGGACAGGCCGCGCAGGCCGGCCGAATCCACCTGCCAGGGATGGTCCCGGTCGCTGGAGAACAGGCCCGCGGTGAAGGCGTGGAAGCTGGCCACGGCCAGTCCCTCCGAGCGGGTGAAGACCTCTTCCGTGGCCGGCTCCGCGTAGCTCCAGTCGGGGCCCGCGCCCGCGTCCAGCAGCACGCTGATGAAGGTGAGGTCGATCAGCGCGTGCGAGCGCGCCGTGCGGGGCAGGGCGGCCATCAGCCGCTCCAGTTCGCCCCGGCGGTCGATGCCGCCCGCTTCCAGGTGGCGCCAGCGTCCGTGGATCGGGATCGCTCCCTTCGGGTAGCGGGTGCGGGTGATGTCCGCCACCGCGCGCGCCGCGGTGGCCAGCGCGCCTGGCTCCACCGTGAACCAGCGGGAGTCGCCGGCGCGGGCGCGCGCCAACAGCTGGCCGCAGCGTTCGCGGATCGTGCGGGTGGTGCGCAGCGTGGCGGCCGCAGCCTCGGCCGCGGGCCCGCTCACCGGCGGGGTCGCCAGGCTCATAGCGCACGTCCCTTCGTCTGCTTGAGCGCATCGGCGTCCGGCACGGCACCCGGCGTGAAATAGCCGGCCGCCTTCTTGGCGTCCATCTCGACGCGGGCATCGGCCGGGATCAGCGACTCGGGAATGTCCACGCGCTCGCCCACCTCGATGCCGGAGTTGGTGATGGCGTCGTACTTCATGTTGGACATGGAGACCAGGCGGTGGATCTTCTTCACGCCCAGCCAGTGCAGCACGTCGGGCATCAGTTCCTGGAAGCGCATGTCCTGCACGCCGGCCACGCATTCGGTGCGGGCGAAGTACTGGTCGGCGGTGTCGCCGCCGACCTGGCGCTTGCGGGCGTTGTAGACCAGGAACTTGGTCACCTCGCCGAGCGCGCGGCCTTCCTTGCGCGAATAGGAGACCAGGCCGACGCCGCCGCGCTGCGCGCCCTGAATGCACTCCTCGATGGCGTGGGTGAGGTAGGGCCGGCAGGTGCAGATGTCGGAGCCGAACACGTCGGAGCCGTTGCATTCGTCGTGCACGCGCGCGGTGAGCTCCACGGCGGGGTTCGCCAGGTCGCGCGGTTCGCCGAAGATGTACACGGTCTGGCCGCCGATGGGGGGCAGGAAGACTTCGAGGTCGCTGCGCGTGACCAGCTCGGGGTACATGCCGCCGGTTTCCTCGAACAGCACCCGGCGCAGGTCGGCTTCGCTGCAGCCGAAGCGCTTGGCCACGCCGGGCAGCCACCAGACCGGCTCGATCGCCGCCTTGGTCACCATCGCGGCGCCGCCCTCGGTGAGGAACTTGCCGTCCGGCTTGAGCCGTCCCGACTGCAGCGCCTCGATCACCTCCGGCAGGATCACGTGCGCCTTGGTGATCGCGATGGTTGGCCGGATGTCGTAGCCGGCGGCCAATTCGCTTGCGAACACCTGCGCGACCTGCGCGCCCCAGGGGTCCAGGCTCACGATCTTGCCGGCGTCGCCCCACTGCGGGTAGGGCCCGATCTCGTCCGTGGGCGAGGTGTTGGTGAGGTCCGCCTTGTGCTCGCGCTTGAGCGCGCCGGAAGCGACGGCCAGCGCGCGGTACACGCTGTAGGAGCCGCTGTGCGTGCCGATCACGTTGCGGTGGGCCCGCTTGGTGGTCGTGCCCACGATGGGCCCGCGCTCTTCCGGCGTCGGCGCGCCCCAAAGAAGAGGCAGCGCGCCAAAGCCGCCTGCGTGGGACGTCAGCCGGATGTGGCGGGGCGCGGGTGTGTCAGTGGACATGGGCGAAGGCAAAGCCAAAAGCCCACTCTAGCAAAGCTGCGGGCGATTGGTTCGTTGCATTTCGCGGCCGGGACGCGCAACGGCGGCGGCCAGGGCGATGCCTTCGTAGGCTGGCGGTGAGCGGCGAAGCCCGAACCCCAGCGATCGCAAGCAACGCTGGGGTTCGGCTTCGCGCTCACCCCAGCCTACGAAGATCACCGCCAGCCTACAGGTGGCAAGAACTACTTCCGCTTCCCACCCAGGATGCTGCCCAGCACGCCGCGCGCGATCTCCCGGCCCACGTTGCTGCCGATGGTGCGGATGGCCGACTTGGCGAAGCTTTCCACCATGCCTTCGTGCCGGCCGCCGCGCGGCCCGGTCGAGCCGAACAACACGTCCGAGAGGCCGCCCAGCGCGCCACCGCTCGCGGTGGTGGCACCGGCCGTGCCGCCCGTGCTGCCGGCGGCGCCGGCTTGTGCCGCTTCGGTGGCCCGGCCCTTGAGCTTCTCGTAGGCGGACTCGCGGTCTTCGGTCTTTTCGTAGACGCCGGCCACCACCGAACTGGCCATCAGCGCCTTGCGCTGCTCCGGCGTGATGATGCCGATCTGGCTGCCCGGCGGGATGACGTACAGGCGCTCGGTCAGGCTGGGCCGGCCCTTGGCGTCCAGGAAGCTCACCAGCGCCTCGCCCACGGCCAGTTCGGTGATTGCCGCCTCGATGTCCAGGCCGGGCTTCGGCCGCATCGTCTCCGCCGTGGCCTTCACGGCCTTCTGGTCGCGCGGGGTGAAGGCGCGCAATGCGTGCTGGACGCGGTTGCCCAGCTGGGCCAGCACCGAATCGGGAATGTCCAGCGGGTTCTGCGTCACGAAATACACGCCCACGCCCTTGGAGCGGACCAGCCGCACGACCAGCTCGATGCGCTCGACCAGCACCTTGGGCGCTTCGTCGAACAGCAGGTGGGCTTCGTCGAAGAAGAACACCAGCTTGGGCTGTTCCGGGTCGCCGATCTCGGGCAGCACCTCGAACAGCTCCGACAGCATCCACAGCAGGAAGGTCGAGTACAGGCGCGGCGAGTTCAGCAGCTTGTCCGCGGCCAGGATGTTGACCACGCCCTGTCCCTTGTCGTCGGTCTGCAGCAGGTCGGCGATGTTGAGCATGGGCTCGCCGAAGAACTTGTCGCCGCCCTGCGACTCGATCTGCAGCAGGCCGCGCTGGATGGCGCCGATGCTGGCGGCGCTGATGTTGCCGTACTCGGTGGTGAACTGCTTGGCGTTGTCGCCCACGTGCTGCAGCATGGCGCGCAGGTCCTTCAGGTCCAGCAGCAGCATCCCGTTGGCGTCGGCGATCTTGAAGACGATCTGCAGCACGCCGGCCTGGGTTTCGTTCAGGTTGAGCATGCGACCGATCAGCAGCGGCCCCATGTCGGTGATGGTGGCGCGCACCGGGTGGCCCTGTTCGCCGAACACGTCCCACAGCGTGGTGGGGCAGGCGAGCGGCTTGGGCTCGGGCAGGCCGCGCTCCTTGATGGCCGCCGCCAGCTTGCCTTCCAGCTTGCCCGGCTGGCTGATGCCGGTCAGGTCGCCCTTGATGTCGGCCAGGAACACCGGCACGCCGATCTGGCTGAAGCTTTCCGCCAGCTTCTGCAGGGTGACGGTCTTTCCCGTGCCGGTGGCGCCGGTCACGAGACCGTGCCGGTTGGCCATCGCGGGCAGCAGGAAGGCCTCGGTCTTGCCCTGTTGGGCGATCAGCATCGGTTCGGCCATGGTGCAAAAAGTAGAATGAGGGTTGGCGGTAGGTTAACGCAGAAGTCAACAAGGAAGATTCGTGGCCGGTCACAGCAAATGGGCGAACATCCAGCACCGCAAGGGTCGCCAGGACGAGAAGCGGGGCAAGGTGTGGACCCGGGTCATCCGTGAAATCATGGTCGCGGCACGCCAGGGCGGCGGCGACCTGTCGGCCAACCCGCGCCTGCGGCTGGCCGTGGACAAGGCCAAGGCGGCCAACATGCCCGCCGACACCATCAAGCGCAACATCGACAAGGCCACCGGCAACCTCGAGGGCGTGAGCTACGAGGAGATCCGCTACGAGGGCTACGGCATCGGCGGCGCGGCGATCATTGTCGACACCATGACCGACAACAAGGTCCGCACGGTGGCCGAGGTGCGGCACGTGTTCAGCAAGTACGGCGGCAACATGGGCACCGAAGGCTCGGTGGCCTTCCAGTTCAAGCACTGCGGCCAGCTGATCCTGGCGCCCGGCACCAGCGAGGACAAGGTGATGGAAGTCGCGCTGGAAGCCGGCGCCGAGGACGTCATCAGCGACGAGGACGGCGCCATCGAGGTGATCACCGCTCCCGGCGACTTCGAAGCCGTGAAGAACGCGCTGGAGGCCGCCGGCCTGAAGGCGGAAATCGCCGAGGTGACGATGCGGCCCGAGAACACCATCCCGCTGGCGGGCGAGGACGCCGCCCGCATGCAGAAAATCGTCGACATGCTGGAAGATCTGGACGACATCCAGAACGTCTTCCACAACGCTGAAATCCAAGAATGAAGGTCCTGGTCATCGGCGGCGGCGGCCGCGAACATGCGCTGGCCTGGAAGCTGGCGCAGTCCCCCAAGGTGCAGGCGGTCTACGTCGCGCCCGGCAACGGCGGAACGGCGCTCGATCCGAGGCTGGAGAACGTGCCGATCACGGACCTGCGCCAGCTGCGGGACTGGGCGCTCAACCAGAAGATCGCGCTGACGGTGGTCGGCCCCGAGGCGCCGCTGGCGGCCGGCGTGGTCGACGACTTCCGCGCGCACGGGCTGCGCATCTTCGGCCCCACGCAGGCGGCGGCGCAGCTGGAAAGCTCCAAGGCCTTCTCCAAGGCCTTCATGGTGCGCCACAAGATCCCGACGGCCGAATACGAGACCTTCAGCGACGCCGCGCAGGCGCATGCCTACGTGGACCGCAAGGGCGCGCCCATCGTGGTCAAGGCCGACGGCCTGGCCGCGGGCAAGGGCGTGGTGGTGGCCATGGACGCAGCCGAGGCGCACGCAGCGATCGACTTCATGCTGCTGGACAACAAGCTGGGCGTGTCCCACAACGCCGGCGGCGCGCGCGTGGTGATCGAGGAATTCCTGCAGGGCGAGGAAGCCAGCTTCATCGTGCTGTGCGATGGCAAGAACGTCACCGCACTGGCCACCAGCCAGGACCACAAGCGGCTGCAGGACGGCGACCAGGGCCCCAACACGGGCGGCATGGGCGCCTATTCGCCGGCGCCGGTGGTCACGCCCGACGTGCATGCGCGCGCGATGCGAGAAATCATCCTGCCGACCATCCGCGGCATGGAGCAGGACGGCATCCCCTACACCGGCTTCCTGTATGCCGGCCTCATGATCGGCAAGGACGGGCAGGTCAAGACGCTGGAGTTCAACTGCCGCATGGGCGACCCGGAGACGCAGCCGATCATGATGCGGCTGAAGTCCGACCTGTTCGACGTGATGATGGCCGCCACCGCGGGCGGGCTGGACCAGGTGGAACTGGACTGGGACCGCCGCGTCGCGCTGGGCGTCGTGATGGCCGCGGCCGGCTACCCGATGGACCCGCGCAAGGGCGACGTGATCGAGGGCCTGTCCAGGGAGTACGGTGAGGACGCCATGGTGTTCCATGCGGGCACCGCCGCCCAGGACGGCCACACCGTCACCACCGGTGGCCGGGTGCTGTGCGTGACGGCCCTGGCCAGCACGGTCAAGGCGGCGCAGATGCATGCCTACGACCTGCTGAAGGGCATCCGCTTCGACGGCGCCCAGTACCGCCGCGACATCGGCTTTCGCGCCGTGAAAGGCTAGGGTGGAAGCCGCCATCCCCGCGGTCCGCGGCTGGCTCACCGGCTTGCAGCAGCGCATCACCAGCGCCTGCGGCGAGCTCGATGGCAAGCCCTTCCTGGCGGACGCCTGGAAGAAGGAACCGGGCGAGCCGCTGCAGGGCGAGGGCGTCACGATGATCCTGGAAGGGGGCAACGTGTTCGAGCGCGCCGGCGTCGGCTTCTCGCACGTGCGGGGGCCCAAGCTGCCGCCCTCGGCGACGCAGCACCGGCCGGAACTGGTCGGAGCTTCGTTCGAGGCCATGGGCGTGTCGCTGGTGTTCCACCCGCGCAACCCGCACGCCCCGACGGTGCACATGAACGTGCGCATGCTCGCCGCGCTGCCCTCCAACGCGCCGGCGGTGTACTGGTTCGGCGGCGGCATGGACCTCACGCCCTACTACGGCCACGACGAGGACGCGATCCATTTCCACGCCACCTGCCGCGACAGCCTGCGGCCCTTCGGCGAGGACAAGTACCCGCGCTTCAAGGCCTGGTGCGACGACTACTTCTTCCTGAAGCACCGCAACGAGCCGCGCGGCATCGGCGGCGTGTTCTTCGACGACTTCTTCGAGGACGGCTTCGAGCGCAGCTTCGCGCTGCAGCAGTCCGTGGGCGACCATTTCCTCGATGCCTACCTGCCGGTGCTGCAGCGGCGCAAGGACACCCCCTTCACGCAGCGCGAACGCGACTGGCAGCTGCTGCGGCGCGGGCGCTACGTCGAATTCAACCTGGTGTGGGACCGCGGCACGCATTTCGGCCTGCAGTCCGGCGGCCGCACCGAATCCATCCTGATGTCCATGCCGCCGCACGCGACCTGGGCGTACCAGCAGCAGCCCGCGCCGGGCACCCCCGAAGAGGAACTGCTCCGGCGCTTCCTGGTGCGCAAGGACTGGGTTTGAACGACGCCCTCGCGCGGGTGGGCATGTTCGGCGGCGCCTTCGATCCTCCGCACCGGGCGCACGTCGCCCTGGCGCGCGCGGCGGTTGAGCAGCTGAAGCTGGACCGCCTGTGCGTGATGCCGACCGGCCAGGCCTGGCACAAGGACCGCACGCTGACATCCGCCGAACATCGGCTGGCGCTGACGCGGCTGGCCTTCGAAGGCGTCCCGAACGTGGAGATCGACGACCGCGAGCTGCGGCGCGCCGGCCCCACCTACAGCGTCGACACCCTGCGCGAGCTGCACGACGAGCATCCGGTCGCCCAGCTCTACCTGCTGATGGGCGAGGACCAGGCCGCCGGCTTCACGCACTGGATGGCCTGGCACGAGATCGCCCGCATGGCCGTGCTGTGCGTCGCCGGCCGTGGCACGGGCTCGGGCCTGGCCGCGCTGCGCGCGCTGCCGGGCGTGCGCGTCGAGGCGCTGCAATGGGCGCAGATGCCCGAGAGCGCCACCGAGATCCGGTCCCGCCTGGCGGCGGGGCAGGACATCGCCGATCTGGTTGAGCCAGCTATTGCCAGTTATATTGAATCCCACCACCTTTACCAATCCGCCTGATGACGACTGAAACCGCCGCGAAGAAAGACACGCAGAAACTGCAGAGGGCCATCGTCGATGGCCTGGAGGACGTCAAGGGCCAGGACATCCAGGTGTTCAACACCGAACACCTGTCGCCGCTGTTCGAGCGCGTCATCGTGGCCTCGGGCACCTCGAACCGGCAGACCCGCGCGCTGGCCTCCAGCGTGGTGGATGCGGTGCGCGAGGCGGGCTTTCCCAAGCCGCGCATCGAGGGCGAGGACAACGGCGAGTGGATCATCGTGGACTGCGGCCCCGCGGTGGCGCACATCATGCAGCCGGCGATCCGCCAGTACTACCACCTGGAAGAGATCTGGGGCGAGAAGCCGGTGCGCATTCGCGTGGGTGCGCCCAAGCCGGCGATGCCCGAGAAGGCCCCCGCTCCGCTCGTGGCCCGGAAGCTGCCCCCGTCCCTGAGGCGCAGCAGCGCCGCCAAGGCCGCCCTGCGCGAAGCCGATCGCGAGGCCGCGGCGACGAAGAAGGCCCCCGCCAGGAAGGCCGCGGCCAAGAAGGCGCCGGCCCGGTCCGGTGCGGCGCGACCGGCCGCGGGCAAGACGGTTGCCAAGGCGCCCGCGCACGGGGGCGCCAAGCCCGCTGCCAGGAAGACCCCCGCGAAGTCGCCCGCCGCCAAGGCACCGGCGGCCAAGGCGCCCACCAAGAAGGCGGTTGCCAAGAAATCTCCTTCGCGCCGCTGAGCCATGCGCCTGCTGGTGGTGGCGGTCGGCCAGCGTGTGCCGGACTGGGCGCAGGCCGCCTGGGACGACTACGCCAAGCGCTTCCCGCCCGAGATGCGGCTGGAGCTCAAGGCGGTGAAGACCGAACCACGGGCGTCCAAGACCCTGCCGACGTTGCTCGCCGCCGAACGCGAGCGCATCGAGGCCGCCATCCCCAAGGGCGCGCGCATCGTGGCGCTGGACGAGCGCGGCACCACGCTCACCACCGTGGCGCTGGCCGCCAAGCTGAAGGACTGGCAGCTGGAGAACGACGTCGTGGCGCTGGTGATCGGCGGCCCCGACGGACTGGATCCGGCCTTCCGGCAGGCGGCGCACGAACGCATCCGCCTCTCGGACCTCACGCTGCCGCACGCCATGGTGCGCGTGCTGCTGTCCGAGCAGCTGTACCGCGCCTGGTCGATCAACGCCGGCCATCCCTATCATCGTGAGTGAGTTCGTCTATCTCGCCTCGCAGAGCCCGCGCCGGCGCCAGCTGCTGGAGCAACTGGGCGTGCGCTACGAGTTGCTGCTGCCCGATGCGCAGGAGGACAGCGAGGCGCTGGAGGCCGTGCGGCCCGGCGAGGCTCCCGCCGCCTACGTCCGGCGCGTCACCGGGCTGAAGCTCGATGCCGCGCTGGCGCGCATGCAGCGCCGCAGCCTGCCACCGGCGCCCGTGCTGTGCTCGGACACCACCGTGGCGATGGGCCGCACCATCTACGGCAAGCCGGTCGATGCGCGGGACGCCGCCCGCATGCTGCGCGAGCTGTCCGGCCACACGCACCGCGTGCTCACCGCGGTGGCGGTGCAGGCCGGGCGCAAGCGGGTGCAGGCGCTGAGCGATTCGCGCGTGCGCTTCGAGGCGCTGACGCCGGCGCAGGTGCGCGCCTATGTCGCGACGGGCGAGCCCATGGGCAAGGCGGGCGCGTATGCGGTGCAGGGCAGGGCGGCGGCACACATCACGCGCATCGCCGGCTCCTACACCGGCATCATGGGGCTGCCGCTGCACGAGACGGCGCAGCTGCTGCGCTCGGTCGGCGTGCGGATCGCTTAGGCCGCCAGCTTCAGCGCGGACGCGCGCGTCGTCTCCAGGGCCTCCGGCACGATGCCGACGATCTCCTGCCGGGCGTTGAAGACGGGCCGCAGCAAGAACAGGAAGTTGCGCACGCCATCGGGCAGGTTGGCCTGCAGCTCGGCGCGGACGGTCTGCCCCTGGCGTGCGGCGTTCACGGCGTCATGGATGCGTTCCGCCAGGCCGGGCGTGTCCGTGAACCAGGGGGTCTCCCAGAACGGCTTGTTCACGACATCGGCCAGCGAACAGCGGATCGCGGCCAGCGACGCCGGGTTGGCATCCAGCAGCGTGCCGGCGGTGTCCAGGAAGCCCTGGAAGATCAGGTCGGTGGCGAAGGTCGCGCGCAGGCGGTCGGCCACGGCGCTCTGGGCGGCCAGCGCCCGCGTCAGGTCGTCGGTGCGGTTCTTCACGTGCGCTTCCAGCGTGGCGTTGAAGCGCCGCAAGGCGAGCCGGGCCCGCTGCTCCGCCTCGATCAGGGACGCGAGCCGGGCCCGTTCCTCGCCCAGTTGCCAGTTCGTCAGCCGCAGGGCGGATTCCGCCTTCGCGCGCTCGGTGACGTCCGTGACCAGCACGAAGATGCTGTCCACCTCGCCCGCCCCGTTGCGCATCGGCTGGTAGATGAAGTCCAGCACGCGGTCTTCGGCCGGCGTGTCCGGCTGGTGCTGCAGATTGACCGGGATCGACGCCCCCAGGTAGGACTCGCCGGTGCGGTACACCGTGTCCAGCAACTGCACGAAGCCCTGTTCGGCCACTTCCGGCAGCGCGGCCTGCACGGTCTTGCCGGTCACGTCGCGGCCGCCGATCAACCGCTGGTAGGCGTCGTTGACGAACTCGAACACGTGCGTCGGGCCGCGCAGCAGCGCCACGCCGGCGGGCGCCTGCTGGAACATGTCGCGCCAGCGATCGAGCTCGGCCTGGCGCTCGCGCCGCGCGAGCACCACCGCGGTGATCTCGTTGCCCTGGTTGAACACGCCGCCGATGCTGTGGTCGGCGTTGTGGATGGCCGTGAGGCTGTAGTTCCACCAGGTCTCACGCGGCTGTCCGCCGCGCACCATGGGCAGCATCTGCTCGTACAGCGCCAGCCCTTCGCCGGTGTCCATCACGTCCTGGAACTGCGGGCCGACGATCTCCCAGATGTCGCTCCAGCCTTCGCGGCCCGGCTTGCCCAGGATCCACGGGTGCTTGTCCGCCGGGATTTCCGACCAGGCGTCGTTGTACAGGATGTGGAGCTCCGGCCCCCAGTAGATCGCCGTCGGAAAGCTGGAGTTCAGGCACAGGCCCAGAGCCATGCGCAAGGCAGGCGGCCACTGTTCGGGCGGGCCCAGGGGATGGGAGTTCCAGTCGAAGGCGCGGATGCGCTCGCCCATGGCGCCACCGCCCTGCAAAAAGGCGGGGGCGGGGGAAGACTGGATCATGGGACGGGGGACTCCTGCGGGAAGCTTCGGGGCGCGTTAATCGGCGCGCGGCCAGTCTAGCAAAGCCTTTTGTAGGAGAAGGCTGAGGTATCCTGTAGTCACACATGCAGCAGGACATCCTGGTGAACTGGTCCCCGCAGGAGACGCGCGTGGCCATCGTCGAAAGCGGCGCGGTGCAGGAACTGCACGTGGAGCGCACGCTGGAGCGCGGTCTGGTCGGCAACGTCTACCTCGGAAAGGTGGCGCGCGTGCTGCCGGGCATGCAGTCCGCCTTCATCGACATGGGCCTGGAACGCGCCGCCTTCCTGCACGTGGCCGATGTGTGGCAGCGGCAGCCCGAAGGCGAGCCACCCGCGTTCGCCCGCAGCGGGCAGCCGCAGGTCCCCATCGAGAAGCAGGTGTTCGAGGGCCAGTCCCTCATGGTGCAGGTGATCAAGGACCCGATCGGCACCAAGGGCGCGCGCCTGTCGACCCAGATCAGCATCGCCGGACGGCTGCTGGTGTTCCTGCCGCAGGACGACCATGTCGGCGTCTCGCAGAAGATCCCGTCCGAACAGCGCGACGCGCTGCGCCGGCGCCTGAACAACCTGGTGGGCGGCGAAGGTGGCGGCTTCATCCTGCGCACCAACGGCGAGGACGCGACCGACGCGGAACTGGCCGAGGACATCGCCTACCTGCGCAAGACCTGGGGGCGCATCCGCGAGTCCGCGACCCGGCTGCCGCCGCCGTCGCTGCTGCACCAGGACCTGAACCTGCTGCAGCGGGTGCTGCGCGACCTGGTGACCGACGAGACGCAGGCGATCCGCCTCGATTCGCGCGAGCAGTTCGGGCTGCTGCAGGCCTTCGGCGAGGAGTTCATGCCCAAGGCGGCGGCGAGGCTGCAGCTGTACAAGGGCGAGCGGCCGATCTTCGACCTGTATTCGGTGGACGAGGAAATCGCGCGCGCGCTCGGCCGGCGGGTGGACCTGAAGTCGGGCGGCTACCTGATCGTCGACCAGACCGAGGCACTCACCACGATCGACGTCAACACGGGCGGCTACGTCGGCTCGCGCAACTTCGACGACACGATATTCAAGACCAACCTGGAGGCCGCGCACGCGATCGCGCGGCAGCTGCGCCTGCGCAACCTGGGCGGCATCATCATCGTGGACTTCATCGACATGCAGCGCGAGGACCACCGCGAGGCCGTGCTCGGCGAATTCCGCAAGCAGCTGGCGCGCGACCGCGTGAAGACCATGGCCGGCGGCTTCTCGCAGCTGGGGCTGGTGGAGATGACGCGCAAGCGCACGCGCGAGTCGCTCGCGCACCTGCTGTGCGAATCCTGCCCGGTGTGCGAGGGCAAGGGCACCGTGCGCACGCCGCGCACCGTGGCCTACGACATCCTGCGCGAGATCCTGCGCGAGGCCCGCCAGTTCAATCCGCGCGAATACCGGGTGGTCGCCGCGCCCAAGGTGATCGAGCTGTTCCTCGACGAAGAGAGCCAGCACCTGGCCGGGCTGTCGGACTTCATCGGCAAGCCCATCTCGCTGCAAAGCGAAAGCGCGATGGGGCAGGAGCAGTACGACATCGTGCTCCTTTAACTTTGAAAAATCGCTGGAGCGATTTTTCAAAGTTGCCTGATCGGTGTGACGAGGACCGGCGAAGCCGGATCCTCTTCACAAGGGGGACGGCGCTGCATGCTATTCCGCGCCGTCCTCGGGTGGAATCCGCTTCAGCGCCCGTAGGCAGGGGTGACGAAGGAACCCCAGCGCTGCGGCCTCAGTCGATGCCGAACGCTTCAATAATCTGCCGGTCGAATTCAGCAGGCTCCCGCGCGATCACCTGCCGGTAGCCGTCGAACTCGCGGGTGCACTCATCGAAGCGCGAGAGCACCGCGTCGGCGACTTCGCCGAAGCGCTGCACGAAGTCCGGGGCCTTCACGTCCAGCTTGTAGCGTTCCGGGATCGGCACGTCCACGGGATTGGCGGCGGAGCCCTGCCGCGCGGTGACAACGCAGCATCCGTGCAGGCCGGCCTCGCGCGGCAGGCGGTCCTTGCCGGGGTGGTGGCCGAAATCCATGTACAGCCTGGCCTCCAGGAAGGCCTGCGCGAGCTGCTCGCGGTCCAGTCCGCGCAGCGGCCGGAATCGCCACTGCGGGTAGGCCGCCATCAGCTTCGCGGTGATGGGCGCGCCCTTGGTCGGGTTGTAGAGGATCGTGTCGGAGCGCTGCGCCGACTGCAGGCGCGCCGGCAGCGCCTCCAGGTACGCGCGCTCGGTGTAGACGGGGATGGGATCGGACAGCATCGGCGCCACGATGCCGTGCCCGGCCAGGAACTCTCGTGCGTAGTCGCTCTGCGCGAAGTTGGGCAGGTGGGCCAGCGCCTTCAGGCCGCGCCACGGCCGCTTGCCCTTGAGCACGTACTTCCAGTAGCGCAGGCGGTCGCGCCAGGGCCGCCCGTAGCGCACGCCGGTGAAGTTGTTGACCGACATCCACCACACGGCCGCTTCCGCTTTCTTCGCGCGCAGGGCCAGCGTGGTGAAGATCTCCGGGAAGACGATCAGCGTGCCGGCGTCCTCCGCATAGGTGCCCACCGGCACGCCGTACTTGCGGTAGGGCGCCGGCGGCTCGAAGCGGCGGTTGAAGGGGTGGTAGACCATCTCCGACGGCTGCCCGAGGCGATTGAGGTCCGCCACCAGCTGGTGCAGGGCCTCCGGCCCCGCGGTCATGGCGTTGCCGGGGCAGATGACGAGGACCTTGGCGTAGCGGGGCATGGGTCGGGTGTGATTCAGCGGCCGCGCGCGAGGATCTCGAAGGCCTGGTCCGCCACCTGGCGCGGCGTGATCGCCGGCAGGCAGTCGGCGCGGCTCATGCGATGGTCGTCGCAGCCCGCCTTGCCGCAGGGAACGCACGGCAGCTCGGACTGCACCAGCGTGACCTGGCCCAGCGTCTGGGCCGGACGGCGGCGGTGGAACTGCACGGGCTGCGCCTCCGCAAGGCGTGGCCACGGCGCCCAGCGCTGCGGATTCGTGGGTCCGAAGATCGCCAGCATGGGAACGCCGGAAGCCGCCGCCAGGTGCGAGATCGACGTGTCGGGGCCGATGTACAGGGCGGCTTCGCGCAGCAGCGTGACCAGCTGCCCGAAGGAGAGCACGCCCGCATCCAGCAGCCGGTCCGCCGAGGCGGCTCCCTGCATGGCGGCCACGGTCTCGCGGTCGCCGGCCGCGGGGCCGCCGGTCAGCACCACCTGCCGGCCCGCCTGCGCGAGCAGCGCGACGAGGCTGCGGAAATGCTCCACCGGCCACTGCTTGTACGGCCACATGGACGGGGTGTGCACGACGACGTAGCCCGGCGCGAGCCGGCTTTGCAGCGAGGCCGGCAGCGGGGCGGGCGCCGGCGGAACCAGCTGCGCGGCGGCAACCTGCGTGCCCTGCCACGGCGCCAGCAGCTGCAGCTTTTCCTGGACGATGTGCACCTCGCCGAGGTCGCCGGCGCTCGTGACCACGTGCGCCAGCAGGCGCCGCTTCCACCAGTTGCTGCCATTGCCGGCGGGGAGGATGCCGCTGCGCTGGCGGGCCGCGATGGCGCCGATCAGGTGGGCGCGATCACCGGGATCGGCGATCAGCGCCAGGTCGTAGCGGCGCCAGAGTCGTTTGGCCCAGCGCAGGCCCTGCGACCAGCCGGGGCGCGCGGGCATCGCGATGCTGTCGCGCACGTCCGGGTTGCCGTGCAGCATGCCCAGAGTCCCTTCGAAGCCCAGCACGTCGATGGCGGCCTGCGGCCAGCGCAGGCGCGCGGCGTGGATCAGGGGCGTGGTGAGCAGCACGTCCCCGATCTGGCGCGTGACCACCACCAGGACCGAACGCACCGCGCTCACAGCTCCGGGCCGCCGCCGAGGGCATGCAGGCGCGCGTAGAGGCCGCCGCGCGCGACGAGGTCCGCGTGCGAGCCGAGTTCCAGCAGGCGGCCGCGTTCCAGCACCGCGACGCGGTCGGCATGTTCGATGGTGGAGAGGCGGTGGGCGATGATCAGGCTGGTGCGGCCGGCCATCAGGCGGCGCAGGGCCTCCTGCACCAGTCGCTCCGATTCGTTGTCGAGGGCGGAAGTCGCCTCGTCCAGGATCAGCACCGGCGCGTCCTTGTACAGCGCCCGCGCGATCGCCAGGCGCTGGCGCTGGCCGCCGGACAGCGCCGTCGCGTTGTGGCCCACGTCGCTGTCGATGCCGCGGGGCAGGGCGGCCACCAGGTCGCCCAGGTTCGCGGCCTCCAGGGCGTGGCGCACGCGCTCGCGGTCGATCTCCCCGCCCAACGCCACGTTGGCGGCGAGGCTGTCGTTGAACATCACCACGTCCTGGCTCACCATCGCGAACTGGCGGCGCAGCGCGGCCAGGTTCCACTCGCGCAGGTCGTGGCCGTCCAGGCGCACCGAGCCGCCCGTGGGCTCGAGGAAGCGCGGCAGCAGGTTGGCCAGCGTGGTCTTGCCGGAGCCCGACGGGCCCACCAGCGCGAGCGTCTCGCCCGGCGCCACGTCCAGCGTCAGCTGGTCGAGCGCTGGGGCCTGCGCACCGGGGTACTGCATGCCCACGCCGTGGAACTCGATGCGGCCCTGGGCGCGGCCGGGATCGTAGCTGCCGCCCTGTTCGACCGGCGTGTGCTCCACCAGGTCGAAGGAGCGTTCCAGCAAGGCGAGTGAGCGCGTGATGGGCCCGGTGGCCTCCGACAGCCGCTTGACCGGCGCGATCAGCATCAGCAGCGCGGCGACGAAGGACGCGAAGGTGCCCACCGTCATGCCCTTGTCGCTCTGCCACAGCGCGATCACGATCACCAGGGACAGTGCCGCGGCCGCCAGCATGTGCATCACCGGCGTGATGGCGGCCTGGGCGACCGAGGACTTCATCGCCAGCCGGCGCAGCGACAGGCTGAGCGCCTCGAAGCGGCCGACCTGCGCCCGCTCCGCACCGTGCAGCCGCACCATGCGGTTGGCCAGCACGTTCTCTTCCACCGCGTAGGCCAGCTGCACGGTGGCGGCCTGGCTGCTCTTGGCCAGCCGGTGCAGGCGTCGCGAGGCGGTGCGCATGATCCACGCGACCGCAGGGCCCAGGAAGCCGACGATCAGCGTCAGCTGCCAGTTGATGTACAGCAGGTACAGCAGCAGGCCCACCAGCGCGAGCCCGTCCTTCACCAGCCCGGTCAGCGCGTTCACCAGCATGGTGATCGCGTTCTGCACCTCGTGCACGATGCTGTTGGACAGCGAACTGGCCGATTCGGCGCGGAACAGGTCCAGCCGGGCATCCAGCATGCGCGCGAACAAGGCGCGGCGCAGCATGAACATGCCCTCGTTGGCGATCTTGGCCAGCGTGACGTCGGCGATGAAGCCGGCGCCGCCGCGGATGGCGAACATCAGCAGCAGCGCGGCGGGGACCAGCCAGGGGTTGAAGCTGCTCGCGCCGAAGCCGCGATCGAGCAGCGGCTTGAGCAATGCCGGGGCCGCGGGCTCGGTGGCCGCGCCGATGATGGTGGCCACCAGCACCACGATCCAGTAGCGCTGGACATGGCGGATGTAGGGCAGGAAGCGGCGGATGCGCTGGGAGAGGCTCGCCGGCTCTCGGGGCAGCGCGGGCGAGGGAGCTCCGGACGCGTCAGGCACAATAGGCGAGGCGGACTGCATGCAGCCGCCTATTATCCCCGCTCCGGAATATTCTCCCGCGCATGTCGCCCCGCTTCGCATGAGGCCCTGGCCCCGAAGGCTCGGCCCCGTCGCCGCCCTCCTTGTTTCCTGCGCCCCGCTGTTCGTCCTGACCCTGCATGGCTGGACCGGCTGGGTGCTGTTCCTCGGCGCCATCCTGTCGCTGGCGCTGCTGTGGCGCGGCGGCCTGCCGGCCCCGCAGCTCGCCCCCGCCGAGCGCGCCTGGGCCCAGGCCTTGATGGTGGCGCTGGTCGCGCCGATCCTGGCGGTGGCGCTCGGCGCCGCGCTGCGTCGCGACAGCTACCCCGCCCAGTTCGATGCCGCCTCCCGCTTCCTGCTGGGCGTGCCGATCTTCCTGTTCGTCCTGCGGGCACGGGTGGATCCGTCGCGCTGGCTGCGCTGGGTGCTGCCGCTCGCGCTGCTGGCCGCCCTGCTGTCGCTGGAAATCGTGGGACGCGCGTCGCAGTACCCGGCCGGTCGGGACACGACCCGGGCCGTCGACCCGCTCGTGTTCGGCTACCTGTCGCTCGCTTTCGGACTCATGTGCCTGGTCTCGCTGACGCCGGGGGAGTGGCGCACGCGCCGGGGCGCCGTGCTCCTCAAGTGCGCCGGCGCGGCGCTGGGCTTCTACCTGTCCCTGCGTTCCGGCTCCAGGACGGGCTGGGCCGCGGCGCCGGTGGTGATCGGCACCTGGGTCTACCTGCATTGGGGCAGGGGCCACCCGGCCCGCACGGCGCTGGTCCTGTGCGCCGCCTGTGCGACGCCCCTGCTGGCCTACCTGCTGCTGCCGACCGTGCACGAACGGGTGGACCTCGCCTGGCAGCAGGTCGCGGCCTATCCGTGGACCGGCGTCGCCCCGGTCAACTCCGTCGGCCTGCGCATCACCTTCCTGCGCGTGGCGGCGGACACCTTCGTCCAGCATCCCTGGACCGGCATCGGCGACACGCAGCGGCTGCCCATGTCGATGCTGCCCACGTTCAGCTATGCGTCGCCGGAAGCGCTGGAGGGCGCGTTCCATGCGGCCTTCCACAACCAGGTGGTCTCGAACGCGGTGCGCTCGGGCATCGGCGGCTTGCTGGCGACGCTGGCGCTGCTGCTGGTGCCGCTGGCGGTCTGCGCACGCCAGCTGCGGCGGGGCGGCCGCGTCACGCGCGAGAACGCCGCCATGGGTTTCGCCTACACCCTGTGCATGGTCGTTGCCAGCATGAGCACCGAGGTGGTGGACCTGAAGGCGCTGGCCAGCCTGTACGCGGTGATGGTCGCCGTCCTGTGCGGCGCGGCACTGGCGACCCACGAGCCGGCGACCGGGCCGGCGAGCTAGGGAGGCCCTGAGCAAGCCGGTGGCGCCCGCGACGGGACCTTTCCGGGGTCAGCGCCAGGCGAACGCGCCATCGCGCCGTTCGCCGTGCAGCGTCATGCCGTGCTGCGCGAGCTCCTGTTCGCGCCACTGGCGTTCGCGCCGTTCTCGCTGCAGCTTGTCCCACTTGCGCTGCAGCATCGACTTGCCGAGCAGGCGGTAGTTGTTGCGCGCGCCCAGCCCCTGCCGCCCGGACAGCCCGCGCTCCTGCTTCATGGCGCTGACGGTGATCGAGCCGTAGTGGTGCAGCCAGGCCGAGCCCACGATGGCGCTGCGGATGCCGGCCTGGTCCAGGGCCTGGAAGAACAGCGTGTCTTCGTAGCCCCACAGGCTCGGCTGCGCGTGGAAGAAGCCCACCTGGTCCCACACCGAGCGGTGCACGCACAGGCAGACGAGGTGGCGGGCGCCGATTCGCGCGACGTCGCGCATGCGCGGCGAGGCATCGGCCGCGAAGGCATCGAAGTCGTAGTCCAGCGGTCCTTCGACCAGCGCGGGGGAGACCACCTTCACGCCCAGCGCGTCGGCGGACGCCACCAGGTTCTCCAGCCAGTCCTTCGACACCACGACGTCGTTGTTCATCACCACCGACCACTCGGCCTGCAGTGCCAGCACGCCCTGGTTCCAGGCCACGCCGCAGCCGAGGTTCTGCCGATTGAGGATGTGGCCGCCCAGGGGCAGGGACTGCAGGTAGTCGCGGGTGCTGTCGCTGGAGCCGTTGTCCACGGCCACCACGCGGGCGAGGTCGTAGCCATTGCGCACGAGGCTGTCCACGCACTGCCTGGTGTAGTCCATCTGGTTGTAGCAGGCGAACGTGATCGCGTAGTCGGTCATGCGCTGGGGACGGATATCATCGGCATCGATGCCCGGATTATCCAGTGAAAGCCCGGAGGCGCCCGGCCTGAGCGTGGTCGTCATCACGCTCGACGAGGAAGCGAAGATCGCGCAATGCCTGGCCTCCGTGTCGTTCGCCGACGAGGTCATCGTGCTCGATTCCGGCAGCCGGGACCGCACGGTCGAACTGGCACTCGCCGCCGGTGCGCGCGTCGAGCGCAGCGCCGGCTGGCCCGGCTTCGGCCCGCAGAAGAACCGTGCGCTGGCGCTCGCGACGCGCCGGTGGGTGTTCTCCATCGATGCCGATGAACGCGTCACGCCCGCACTGCGCGAGGAGATCCTCGCCGTCGTCCGGTCGCCCGGTGCGGCCGCCGACGCCTGGGACATGCCGCGGCGCTCCAGCTACTGCGGCCAGTACATGGCGCATTCGGGCTGGTACCCGGACCGCGTGACGCGCCTCTTCCGCCGCGGCCGCGCGCGATTTTCCGACGACGTGGTGCACGAACGCCTGCTCACCGACTCCGCGGTCGGACACCTGCGCAGCGACCTGCTGCACGAGAGCTTCGACGACCTGGGCGACGTGCTGCACAAGCTGGATGCCTATTCCACCGCCGGTGCGCAGCGCATGTGGCAGCAGGGCCGGCGCACCTCGCTGGCCGGTGCCGTGGCGCATGGCCTGTGGGCCTTCCTGCGCACTTACCTGCTGCAGCGCGGCTTCCTCGATGGCCGCATGGGCTTCGTCCTGGCGGTGTCCAACGCCGAAGGCACCTACTACCGCTACCTGAAGCTGTGGCTGCTGCAGCGGCGGCCGGCAGCGCCGCCGGCATGAAGACCGGCTTCGTCGTCCTCACCTACAACCGCAGCGACGCGCTGCTGGCCGTGCTGCGCGCGCTGGCGCCGCAGTGCGACGATCGCCACGTGGTCGTCATCGCCGATGACGGCTCGCGGCCCGAGCACGTGCAGGCGCTGCGCGAGGGCCTGCCTGCGTTCCGGTGCCCGGTGCGGCACGTCTGGCATCCGGACGTGGGCTTCACCGCCGCGCGCTCGCGCAACCTCGGCGCCGCCGAAGCGCGCGCCGATGCCATCGTCTTCCTGGACGGCGACTGCGTGCCCAATCCGCGCTTCGTGGCGCAGCACGCGCGGCTCGGCGAGCCGGGCCATTTCGTCAACGGCAGCCGGGTGCTGCTCAGTCCCGGGCTCACCCGTCGCGCGCTCGATGGCAAAATAGATTTGTCCAAATTGGATGCCGCCGACTGGCTGCGACTGCGGCTGGCCGGCGACGTTAACAAACTGACGCATCTTCTGCACTGGCCGGGGGCCCCGTTCCGGGTAGAAGAGCAGTTTCGCTGGAAGGGCATCCGCAGCTGCAACTTCGGGGTGTCCTGGCGTGATTTCGAGGCAGTGAATGGATTCGACGAGGTGTATTCGGGCTGGGGACACGAGGATGCGGACCTGGTCCTGCGGCTGCATCACCATGGCTGCCGGCGCAAGAATGGTTTCCTGGGCACGGAGGTCTGGCACCTCTGGCACCAGGAGCACAGCCGCGCCGGCGAAACCGCCAACCGCGAGCGCGTCCTGGCCCGGGTGAAAAGCGGCATCATCCGGGCCGAGACCGGCCTGGCGGAGGCGCTTCACGCAGCGGATACCGTCGTGACTGAACTGAACCGATGAACCACACACCAAGCAGCATGCATCCATCCAAGTTCCTGAAACGGCGCGAGCTGTTCCTGCTCGCGGGCGCGGCGGCCGCAACGCCCGCCATGGCGCAGTTCCGGGTCGAGGTCACCGGCGTGGGCCTGACGCAGCTGCCGATCGCCATCGCTCCCTTCCGCGGCGAAAACGAACTGCAGCAAAAGATCGGCTCCATCATCCAGGCCGACCTGGAACGCAGCGGCCGCTTCCGCGCCATCGATTCCGCCGGCGCCGCCGGCCTGGACGAAACCAGCCGGCCGGACCTCAGCCCCTGGCGGCAGAAGAGCGCCGACTCGCTGGCGGTGGGCAGCGCCACCCGCCTGGCGGACGGCCGCCACGACGTGCGCTTCCGGCTGTGGGACGTCGTGCGCGCACAGCCACTGGCCGCCGATGGATTCGTCGTGGTCGCCGCCGACCTGCGCCTGGCGGCGCACCGCATCGCGGACATGATCTACGAGAAGCTCACGGGCGAAAAAGGCGTGTTCTCCACGCGCATCGCCTACGTGACGAAGGCCGGAACCCGCTACAACCTGTGGGTCGCCGATGCCGACGGCGAGAACGCGCAATCGGCGCTCGCCAGCAACGAGCCGATCATCTCGCCGGCCTGGTCTTCCAGCGGCAAGCAGCTGGCCTACGTGTCGTTCGAGTCGCGCAAGCCCGTGGTGTACGTGCACGACGTCGCCACCGGCAGCCGCCGCCTGATCGCCAACTTCCGCGGCTCCAACAGCGCGCCGGCGTGGGCCCCGGACGGCCGCTCGCTGGCGGTCACGCTCACCCGCGACGGCGGCTCGCAGCTGTACACGATCTCGTCCACCGGCGGCGAGCCGCGGCGGCTCACGCAGTCGGGCGGCATCGACACCGAGCCGCTGTACTCGGCGGATGGCCGCAGCATCTATTTCGTCAGCGACCGCGGCGGCGCGCCGCAGGTCTACCGCATGCCTTCCAATGGCGGCGAGCCGCAGAGAGTTACCTTTACAGGGACTTACAACATTTCGCCGGCCCTGAGTCCCGACGGAAGATGGCTCGCCTACATTTCCCGCATCAGCGGTGCCTTCAAGCTGCAGGTGATGGAAATCGCCACCGGCAACGTCCAGTCCCTCACGGACACGACCGCCGACGAAAGCCCGAGCTTCGCGCCGAACGGCCGGCTGATCATCTACGCGACCCGCCAGGGCGGCGCCGAGGCACTGATGACCACCACCCTCGACGGCAAGATCAAGGCACGCCTGCCCGGCAAGGGCGGCGACATCCGCGAGCCCGACTGGGGCCCCTTTCAGCGATGAAATTTCTGGAGATCAAAACAATGAAGTACCGTGTGTTCCTGGCTGTTGCATTGGCGGCCGCACTTGCAGGTTGCGCCAGCGGCGTGAAGCTCGACGACGTACCGGTGGACGACAAGGCCGGCAGCAGCACGGCCGTTCCGGGCGGCGGCCCTGGCGCCGGTGGCCAGAGCCAGGTGCAGCCGGTGCAGGCCGACACCGCCTCGGCCACCCAGCAAGGCCCCGCCAACGTCGCGCGCATCGTCTACTTCGATTACGACAGCTACGTGATCAAGCCCGAGTTCCAGTCGCTGATCGAGGCGCACGCGCGCTTCCTCAAGGCCAACGTCCGGCGCCACATCGTGATCGAGGGCCACACCGACGAGCGCGGCGGCCGCGAATACAACCTGGCCCTGGGCCAACGCCGCTCCGAGGCCGTGCGCCGTGCGCTGGGCCTGCTGGGCGTGACCGACGCGCAGGTCGAGTCGGTGAGCTTCGGCAAGGAAAAGCCCGCCGCGCAGGGCAGTGACGAAACCGCATGGGCGCAGAACCGCCGCGCCGAGATCGCCTACCGATGAAGACCCTCCATCGTTCCGTGCTTGCCGTGGCGCTGGCCGCTGCGGCGTTGTTCTCCGCGTCCGCCCAGGCGGCGCTGTTCGAGGATGACGAGGCCCGCCGCGCCATCATCGAGCTGCGCCAGCGCATGGAGCAGCAACGGCAGGCGCTGAGCGATGAACTGCGGCGTGCCACCGAGGAGAACGCCTCGCTGCGGCGCAGCCTGCTCGACCTGCAGAGCCAGATCGAGGCGCTGCGCTCCGAGGCGGCCCGCCTGCGCGGCACCGACGAACAGATCACGCGCGACCTGGCGGACGTGCAGAAGCGCCAGCGCGACATCACGCAGGGCGTGGACGAGCGGCTGCGCAAGTTCGAGCCGGCGCAGGTCACCGTGGACGGCAAGGAATTCACGGCCGACCCGAACGAGCAGCGCGATTTCGAAGCCGCGCTCGCATCCTTCCGCAAGGGCGAGTTCCCGGCGGCGCAATCGGCCTTCGCGGACTTCGTGCGCAAGTACCCGTCCAGCGGCTACCGGCCCACGGCGCTGTTCTGGCTGGGCAATGCGCAGTACGCCAACCGCGACTACCGCGGCGCCATCGCGAACTTCCGCGCGTTGCTGCAGCAGGCGCCGGACCATCCCCGCGCCCCCGAGGCGGTGCTGTCCATCGCCAACTGCCAGATCGAGCTGAAGGACAACGCCGCCGCCCGCCGCACGCTGGACGACCTGGTGAAGGCGTACCCGCAATCCGAGGCCGCCAGCGCGGCACGGGAACGGCTGGCGCGCCTGCGCTGACGCGGGTGCACCCGCCGCGCGCATGACGCACCTCGACGAGGCCGCGGACCTGCAGCGCCGCTTCGGCGGGCTCGAACGCCTCTATGGCATGGAAGGCGCCGCCGCCATCCGCGGCGCGCACGTGGCCGTGGTGGGCATCGGCGGCGTGGGTTCCTGGGCGGCCGAGGCGCTGGCCCGCAGCGGCGTCGGCGCACTGACGCTGATCGACCTGGACCACGTTGCCGAATCCAACATCAACCGGCAGGTCCACGCGCTGGACGCCACGGTCGGCCAGGCCAAGGTGATCGCCATGCGCGAGCGCATCGCACAGATCCATCCCCGCTGCGTGGTCCAGGCCGTGGAGGAATTCGTGGAGCCGGACAACTGGCCCGCGCTGCTGCCCGCCGGCGTGGACGCCGTCATCGATGCCTGCGACGCGCCGAAAGCCAAGACGGCAATGGCCGCCTGGGCGCGCGAGCGCAAGGCCTTGTTCATCAGCTGCGGGGCGGCCGGCGGCAAGCGGCTGGCGCACCAGGTGGACATCCAGGACCTGTCGCAGACCACGCACGACCCGCTGCTGGCGCAGCTGCGCTATCGCCTGCGCAAGCACCACGGCGCGCCCAAGGAGGGCAAGCGCATCGGCATCGCCTGCGTCTTCAGCCGGGAGGCGGTGGCGCCGCCCGACCCGTCCTGCGCCATCGAGGGCGACGGCTCGCTCAACTGCCACGGCTACGGCTCGGTGGTGAGCGTGACGGCCACCTTCGGGCAGTGCGCCGCGGGCTGGGTCCTGGACCGGATCGCATCACGAAAGAGCGAAAAAAGAAGGCTATAATCGCGGGCTTTGCTGCTGTGAAAGCAGGGGCAATTCGGTTCGGGACGTTAGCTCAGTTGGTAGAGCAGCGGACTTTTAATCCGTTGGTCACAAGTTCGAATCTTGTACGTCCTACCAGGGATCCAGAGGGAATGGCTGTCGCGGTCATTCCCTCTTTTCTTTGGGGTGCCCGGCAACTGTTGCGCCCATCCGCCGTTCCCGACTCCTTGCGCGTTCCGCGTCCCGGCCTGCGCGCCACTGCCCAGTATGATCGGCCGCAAGGGGGAATCCATGGGGAGCACTTCACTACGGTCGGTGGTCGCGGCCGCGCTCGATCACCTGCCCGCGCGCCAGCGCACCGCCGTGTACGACCTGCTGCGCAAGGTCGTTCCCGGCACCCGCGAAGTGGTTGCCGCCAGGCATCTGCGGGGCGACGGGATCGAGATCGGTGCCATGCACTATCCACTGAAGGTGCCCGCCGGGGCGCGGGTGCGGTACGTGGACAAGGTGAGTGCCGATGTGAGCCTGGGTCGCTTCAGCGAGATCCGGCATCTGCAACTGGTGCGGCCCGACTTCGTGGAAGACGGTTTCCGGCTGCCAAGCTTCGCCTCCGCCTCCGTGGACTTCCTCATCGCGAACCACGTGCTGGAGCACACGAACGACGTGCTCGGAACGATGGACCGGTGGGCGGAGGTGATCGCCCCCGGCGGAATCCTGTTCCTTTCCGTGCCCTTGGCCGAACGCTGCTTCGACCGCGGCCGGCCCATCACGCCCATCGACCATTTCGTGTCGGACCGCGACCAGCTGCGTGCCGGTGACGTCGGCGCATTTCGCAATGCGACGCGCCAGCACTATGTCGAGTGGTTGAGCGTCTCCCTTCCCGCCGTGGTCGCGGAGCAGCGCGGGGACGTCGGCCCGGAGAACTCCCGGGCCCTGGGCATGACCGCCGACGATTTGCTGGCCGAGGACGCGGAGATCCACTTCCATACCTTCTCGCTCGCCTCGTACGAGCAACTGCTGCGTCATTTCTGCGCCGCCTGCCGGCCGGAATTCAAGCTGGTCGAGCTGGTGGAAAACGGCATCGAGGCGATCGCCGTACTCAGGCGGGACTGAGGCCGCACCGCCTGCGGTTGCGCACGCTTTCACCGCGCAACAACTGTTATTTGCGTCCACACCTGCGCCGACCGGCCGCCGGTAACGTCTCCTGATCACACCTTGGGAGATTGGGAGATGCAAGCATGAGCCGCGAAGACGAACGCCACCTGAGCACCGCCGACCTCGCAGGCGCGGGCGAGCGGCAGCGCGAGCCCGGCCCCGTCACGGAAGCGATGGCGGACCCGATCCCGCCGCGCGGCATGGACCGGCCGTCCGAACCGCTGGCCGCGCTGTTCCTCGCGCCCGTGGCCGAGGATTTCCGCCAACGCTGGGATGCCGTGCAGATCGGCTTCGTCGACGATCCACGGCAGGCCGTGCGCAGCGCCGACGAGCTGGTTGCGCAGGTCATGAAAACGCTGGCCGAGACCTTCGCCGAGCAGCGCTCCGGCATCGAGGCGGGCGTGGATCGCGGCGGCGATGCGGACACCGAGAACCTGCGCGTGGCGCTGCAGCGCTACCGCTCCTTCTTCCAGCGGCTGCTGTCGCTCTGAGGCTCAGCGCGGGGGCGAGACCGGGGCGGCCGCGCCTTCCCGTGTCGGCGCCTGCTGGCGCTTGCCGTACTTCAGCTTCATGACCAGCACGGCGCAGGCCAGCACCAGGCTCAGGCTGTTGGCCACCATCATGGGCGGCTGCCGCAGCACGATCCCGTAGGCCAGCCAGACCGCGATGCCCAGCGTGAAGATGCCGTACATGCGCAGCGAGATGCCGCTCACGTCCTTGGTGCGGAAGGTGCGCCACACCTGGGGGACGAAGGCGAGGGTGGACAGCGTGCCCGCCGCGTAGCCCAGGAAATCCGAGAGAGCCATGTGAAGTGTTTCGTGCCGGTGCAGCACGCATTGCAGCGCACGCCACGCGCCCGGCCGATAGGCCGGACCAGCGATTGCTTGTCAGCGGCTGGCTGATGCGCCGGCGCTATCGACGCGCGGCGCCGGCAGCTTCAGGTGCGCCTGCCGGCAGACTTCCACGCAGTCGCGGATGTGCTCCTCGCCCAGGTAGCGGATGGCCAGGTAGCCGATCAGCGCGGACAGCGCCTGGCCGGCGAAGGGCACGACCTTGGCGGCGCGCCGCACGGTCATCCGCTTGCCGAGCGACGCCGCCGACTTGATCACCAGGTCGCGCGTGATGAACTTGCCGATGACCATGGACCCCACCACGCCGACCGCCTTTTCCACCTGTTCGCGCTTGCGCTTGGGCAGCCGGTCGATCTGCTCGGGCGTCAGCCCGAATTCCGCGTTGATCGCCGGAATGAGGCGTGACAGCAGGGCCGCATCCACCAGCCACTCCAGGCCCGGGATCGGCACGGCGCCGGCGGCGGCGCCGGCCAGCGCGCGCCTATGCAGCACCTGGCGGGAGCGCCGCACGGCGGCGACCAGCGCCGGGTCGCCGGCGACGAGTTGGAGCAGGGTGGCCATGGTCGGGGTCGGTTCAAGCCTGGGCGGATTCTGCCGCCTCGATCTCGTGCGACAGCGCCAGCCAGCGTTCCTCCAGCTGCGCGAGTTCGTCCCCCACGGCTTTCAGGCGGCGGCCCGCCTCGGCGATCTCCTGCGGCGGCAGCGCGCCCGACAGCCGCGCCTCGAGCTGCGACTTCTCGCCCTCCAGGCTCGCGATGCGGCGTTCCGACTGCTCCAGTTCCTTCTTCAAGGGCTTCAGGCGGGTCGCCAGCTGCTGGCGCTGCTGGGCCTGCTGGCGGCGCTGCTCCTGCGGATCCGCACGGCGTTCGGCCGGAGCGGGCGCCTCGGCGGCCGGGGCGGGGACCGGGGCGGCGGCGGGCGCAAGGGCCGCAGCGGCGGCAGCGGCCCCCGCCTTGGCCTCCACGCGCAGCCGCCTGGCCTCGTCCAGCAGGTAGCGCTGGTAGTCGTCCAGGTCGCCGTCGAACGGGGCGACGCCGCCGCGGCCGACCAGCCAGAACTCGTCGCACACCGAACGCAGCAACGCCCGGTCGTGGCTGACCAGCATCACCGTGCCTTCGAACTCGTTCAGCGCCATTGCCAGCGCCTCGCGCGTGGCCAGGTCCAGGTGGTTGGTCGGCTCGTCCAGCAGCAGCAGGTTGGGGCGCTGCCAGACGATCATGGCCAGCACCAGCCGCGCCTTCTCGCCGCCGCTCATGGAGCCGACCGACTGCTTGACCATGTCGCCGCTGAAGAGGAACTGGCCGAGGAAGTTGCGCAGGTCCTGCTCGCGGTCGGACTGGCCCAGCCCCGGCCCGAGTTCGCGCGCCATGCGCGTCATGTGCTCCAGCGGGTTGTCCTGCGGGCGCAGCACGTCCAGCTCCTGCTGCGCGAAGTAGCCGATCGCCAGGCCCTTGCCTTCGGTGATGCTGCCGGCCAGCGGCGGCATGGTGCGCGCGATGGTCTTGACCAGCGTGGACTTGCCCTGGCCGTTGGCGCCGAGGATGCCGATGCGCTGGCCGGCCATCACCGACTTGCTGACGTTGCGCAGGATGACCTTGGGTGCGTCCGTGCCCTCGTAGCCGAAGGACGCATCCGCGATCGCCAGCATGGGGTTGGGCAGGTTCGCGGGCTCCTTGAATTCGAAGGTGAACTCCGCGTCGGCCAGCACCGGCGCGATCTTCTCCATGCGCTCCAGCGCCTTCACGCGGCTTTGCGCCTGCTTGGCCTTGCTGGCCTTGGCCTTGAAGCGGTCGATGAACTTCTGCAGGTGCGCGATCTTCTCCTTCTGCTTGGAGAAGGCGGCCTGCTGCTGCTCCAGCTGCTGCGCGCGCAGCAGCTCGAAGCCGCTGTAGTTGCTGCCGTAGCGCGTGAGCTGCTGGTTCTCGATGTGCAGCGTCACGTTGGTCACGGCGTCCAGGAACTCCCGGTCGTGGCTGATCACCACCAGCGTGCCCGCATAGCGCTGCAGCCAGGCTTCCAGCCAGACGAGCGCGTCGAGGTCCAGGTGGTTGGTGGGTTCGTCCAGCAGCAGCAGGTCGGACGGCGCCATCAGCGCGCGCGCCAGTTGCAGCCGCATGCGCCAGCCGCCGGAGAAGCTGTTCACCGGCCGGTCGAGTTCCTCGGGCCGAAAGCCCAGGCCCAGGATCAGCGACTGCGCGCGCGGCACGGCGTCGTGCTCGCCGGCATCGGCCAGGTCCGAGTGGGCGTGGGCGATGGCGAAGCCGTCTTCGCTCTCCTCGGCCTGCGTCAGCTGCTCGCGCAGCGCCATCAGGCGCGTGTCGCCGGCCAGCACGAAGTCCGTGGCCGGCTCGTCGGTCTCGGGCATGTGCTGCGCCACCTGCGCCAGTTGCCAGTGGGCCGGCATGGCGAAGTCGCCCGCATCCTCGTGCAGGCTTCCATTGAGCAGGGCGAACAGGGTCGACTTGCCGGCGCCGTTGCGGCCGACCAGGCCGACCTTCTCGCCCGGGTTGATGGTGACGGACACGCCGTCGAGCAGCACCTTGGCGCCGCGGCGCAAGGTCACGTTGCGTAGTTGGATCACTTGAAGTCCTGGATTGCGGGTCAGGCCCGCAACGACAAACCGGAGGCGATGGCCTCTTTCGTCAGCAGCAGGACCTGGTCGTGTCCCGCGCTGGTTTCCAGCCACACCGCTTCCAGCCGCGGGAAGGCGGCCTCGAAGTGCGCCCTCTCGTTGCCGATCTCCACCACCAGCACTGCCTCGTCGCTCATGCGCGAGGGCGCGTCGCGCAGCAGCGCGCGGATGAAGTCCATGCCGTCCGGGCCCCCGGCCAGGGCGAGGTCCGGCTCCGCGCGGTACTCCGGCGGAAGCTGGGCCATGCTCTGCGCATTGACGTAGGGCGGGTTGCAGAGGATCAGGTCGTAGGGGCCAGACAGGGTGGCCAGCCCATCGGATCGATGAAGGCGGATGCGATCCGCCAGCTGGTGCTTGTCGACGTTGATGCGCGCCACTTCGAGCGCCTCCACGGAAATGTCCGCGGCGTCGACGGCCACCTCGGGGTAGGCCATCGCCGCCAGCACGGCGAGGCTGCCATTGCCCGTGCACAGGTCCAGCACCTGGTGCGTGCGGTCGGACAGCCACGGATCGATGCTGCCGTCGGCCAGCAGCTCCGCGATGAAGCTGCGCGGAACGATGGTGCGTTCGTCCACGTAGAAAGGCACGCCCTGCAGCCACGCCTCGCGCGTCAGGTAGGCGGCGGGCTTGCGGGTGGCGATGCGATGCCGCAGCAGCTCGCGCGCGGCTTTCTGCTCGTGCGGCAGCAGCACGCGGTCGGCGTGCGCATCCAGCTCGTCCAGCGGCAGTCCCAGGTGCCACAGCACCAGCCACACCGCTTCATCGAAGGCGTTGGTGGTGCCGTGGCCGAAGCTGACTTCGGCCGCCTCCAGCTCCTTGGCGAGCTCGTCCACCAGGGTGATCAGTTTCACAGGGCGTCCAGCTTCTCCAGCACGCCGCGGTAGATGTCCTTCAGCGGCTCCAGGTCGGCGACCCGCACGTGCTCGTCGATCTTGTGGATGCTGGCGTTGATCGGGCCGAACTCGATCACCTGCGGGCAGACGCGCGAGATGAAGCGCCCATCGCTGGTGCCGCCGGTGGTGGAAAGTTCGGTGTCGCGCCCGGTGACGTCGCGGATCGCGGCCTGCACGGCCCCGACCAGTTCGCCGGGCGTGGTCAGGAAAGGCTGGCCGCCGACGGTCCAGGCGAGTTCGTAGTCCAGCGCGTGGCGGTCGAGGACGGCGTGGAGGCGCTGTTGCAGGCCCTCGGCCGTGCTGACGCTGGCGAAGCGGAAGTTGAAGTCGATCACCACCGTGTTGGGAATGATGTTGCCCGCGCCCGTGCCCCCATGGATGTTGCTCACCTGGAAGCTGGTGGGCGGGAAGAACTCGTTGCCCCAGTCCCATTCGGTGGTGACCAGTTCGTCCAGGGCCGGCAGCACCAGGTGGATCGGGTTCCTGCCGAGTTGCGGGTAGGCGATGTGCGCCTGGATGCCCTTGACCGTGAGCTTGCCCGTCAGGCTGCCGCGTCGGCCGTTCTTGATCATGTCGCCCAGCGACTCCACCGAGGTGGGTTCGCCGACGATGCAGTAGTCCAGGCGCTCGCCGCGCTGGCGCAGCTGCTCGCACACCACGGCGGTACCGTCCACGCTGGGACCTTCCTCGTCGCTGGTGAGCAGGAAGGCGATCCCCACGCGCGGATCCGGCGTCTTGGCCAGGAATTCCTCGACCGCCACCGTGAAGGCCGCGATCGACGTCTTCATGTCCGCCGCCCCGCGGCCGTACAGCTTGCCGTCACGGTGGCTGGGCACGAAGGGATCGCTGGTCCACTGCTCCAGCGGGCCCGTGGGAACGACGTCGGTGTGGCCCGCGAAGACGAGCATGCGGCCGCTGCTGCCGGGCCGCTTGGCCCACAGGTTGGTGACGCGGAAATCGGCCGGCCCGCTGACGATGGATTCGCAGGCGAAGCCGAGCGCCTTCAGCCGCGCCTCGATGACGGACTGGCAGCCGCCATCCTCCGGCGTGACCGAGCGCCGGGCAATGAGCTGCTCGGCCAGGTGAAGAGTCTTGGACATTTGTCGGTAGTCTATGGCACCGCGCAGCGGCACATGGACCGGCCGGAATAACATGCAGGCAGGTCCCTCATGAGTTGAGGATCCGGCTCCGCCGGTCCTCAGCTCACTGATCAGGCAACTCGAAAAAATCGCTTGGCGATTTTTTTCGAGTTAATGTTTTACGTCCAGCGTGATCTCGGTGAAGGAGGCCTGGTCGTCACCCTCGTCCTCGGCCTCTGCGGCCTCGGCCTGTGCCTGGTCGGCGGCGCTGTTCTGCAGCCGCCATTGCAGGTTGGTGGGCGAGTCGGCGTAGGCCAGGCCTTCCTTCTTGTCGACGATGCCGTCCATGATCATGCGAGCGATGTCCTGCTCGAAGGTCTGCGAGCCTTCGGCCATGGACTTCTCCATCGCCTCCTTCACGCCGGAGAAGTCGCCCTTCTCGATGAGCTCGGAGATCAGCTTGGTGTTGAGCATCACCTCGACCGCCGGCGCGCGGGATCCGGCCACGGTGCGCAGCAGGCGCTGCGACACGATCGCCTTCATCGCCGCCGCCAGGTCGCCCAGCATGGTCGGACGCACTTCCACCGGGTAGAACGACAGGATGCGGTTCAGCGCCTGGTAGCTGTTGTTGGCGTGCATGGTGGCCAGGCACAGGTGGCCCGACTGCGCATAGGCGATCGCCGCGGACATGGTCTCGCGGTCGCGGATCTCGCCGATCAGGATCACGTCCGGCGCCTGGCGCAGCGCGTTTCTCAGCGCCGTCTGCAGGGACTGCGTGTCGCTGCCGACTTCGCGCTGGTTCACCACGCACTTCTTGTTGCGGAAGATGAATTCGACCGGGTCTTCAATCGTGAGGATGTGGCCCGTCACGCTCTCGTTGCGGTGGTCGATCATGGACGCGAGCGTGGTGCTCTTGCCGGCGCCGGTGGAACCCACCATCAGCAGCAGGCCGCGCTTTTCCATGATCAGTTCGCCCAGGATCATCGGGACCTGCAGCGTGCCCAGCGGCGGGATCTCGGTCGCGATGTAGCGGATGACGGCGGCGATGCTGCCGCGCTGGCGCATCGCGGAGAAGCGGAAGTTGCCGGCGCCCTCCACGGCGTGGGCCATGTTCAGCTCGCCGCTCGCATCGAGTTCGTCGATGCGGTGGGCGGGCAGCACCTCGGCCAGCAGGGTGCGCGTGGCGTCCGCCGGCAGCAGCTGGTTGTTGATCGGCAGCGTCTGGCCGTTGATCTTGATCATCGCCGGCGCATTGGCCGACAGATAGACGTCCGACGCCCTTTTCTCCGCCATCAGGCGCAGGATCCGCTCCATCGTCCCCATCGACATCCCCTCCGTCTTTCGCTCTCGCGAATTCAATCCCGCAGCAGGTCGTTCAGGCTGGTCGTGGAGCGCGTCTTGGCGTCCACCTTCTTCACGATGATCGCCGCGTACAGGTTGTAGCGGCCGCCGTCCTTGGGCAGGCTGCCCGAGATCACCACCGAGCCGGCCGGCACGCGGCCGTAGTGCGTCTCCCCGGTGGCCCGGTCGTAGATCGGCGTGCTCTGGCCGATGTACACGCCCATGGAGATGACCGAGTTCTCCTCCACGATCACGCCTTCGACCACCTCGGAGCGGGCACCGATGAAGCAGTTGTCCTCGATGATGGTCGGATTGGCCTGCAAGGGCTCCAGCACCCCGCCGAGGCCCACGCCGCCGGAGAGGTGCACGTTCTTGCCCACCTGGGCGCAGGAACCGACCGTGGCCCAGGTATCGACCATCGTGCCTTCGTCGACATAGGCGCCGATGTTCACGTAGCTGGGCATGAGGATCGCGCCCCTGGCGATGAAGCTGCCGCGGCGCGCGACCGCCGGCGGCACCACCCGCACGCCGGTGGCCGCCATTTCCTCGGGCGACAGGTGCGAGAACTTGGTGGGGACCTTGTCGAAGAAGGCCAGGTCGCCGGCCTTCATGATCACGTTGTCGTTCAGGCGGAAGGACAGCAGGACCGCTTTCTTGATCCACTGGTTCACGGTCCACTGGCCGACGCCCTGGCGGGTGGCGACGCGCAGCTTGCCGACGTTCAGTTCCGCGATCACGTGCTCCACGGCGTCGCGCACTTCCTGGGGTGCGGAGGCGGCCGAGAAGTTGGCGCGGTTGTCCCACGCGGTGTCGATGATTTGCTGGAGCTGCTGGGTCATGGATTTCTACGATTGCTTGGAAACGAACTGCACGATGCGCTGGGCGGCTTCGAGGCACTCTGCGGTGTCGGCCACCAGCGCCATCCGGACGCGGCCGGCGCCGGGATTGGATCCCCCGGCTTCTCGCGCCAGGTAGCTGCCCGGCAGCACCGTCACATTGTATTGAGCCAGCAGGTCGCGGGCGAACGCGGTGTCGCTTCCACGCACGCCGGCCCAGAGATAGAAGCTGGCGTCGGGCAGGCGCACGTCCAGCACCCGTTCCAGCAGGGGCGTCACCTCGGCGAACTTGCGGCGGTACAGCTCGCGGTTGTCCACCACGTGGGCCTCGTCGTTCCAGGCCGCGGCGCTGGCGGCCTGCACGATCGGGCTCATCGCGCTGCCGTGGTAGGTGCGATAGAGCAGGAACTGATTGAGGATCTGCGCATCGCCGGCGACGAAGCCGCTGCGCATGCCCGGCACGTTGCTGCGCTTGGACAGGCTGGTGAACGCGACCAGGCGCGGAAAGCCGGTGCGTCCGAGCTTCGCCGCCGCCTCGAGGCCGCCCAGGGGCGGCTCGTCGCGGAAGTAGATCTCGCTGTAGCACTCGTCCGAGGCGATCACGAAGCCATGGCGGTCCTGCAGGGCGAACAGCTTGCGCCACTCTTCCAGCGGCATGACGGCGCCCGTCGGGTTGCCGGGCGAGCACACGAACAGCAGCTGCGTCTTCGCCCAGGTCGCCTCCGGAACGCTGTCCCAGTCCACCGCGAAATTGCGCTTCGGGTCGCTGGGCGCGTAGAAGGGCTCGGCGCCCGCCAGCAGGGCCGCGCCCTCGTAGATCTGGTAGAACGGATTGGGACAGGCGACCATGGTCGGCCGGGTGGGGTCGATCACGGTCTGCGCGAAGGCGAACAGCGCCTCCCGTGAGCCGTTGACCGGCAGCACCTGCGTGGCGGGGTCCAGCCGCAGTCCGTAGCGGCGCTGTAGCCAGCCGGCGCAGGCCTCGCGCAGCTGCGGGGTCCCCGCCGTGGGCGGGTAGCCGGAGAGGTCACTGCCCGGCGTGTCCATCGCGGCTGCCAGGGCCTGCTTGATGAACGCCGGGGTGGGGTGCTTGGGCTCGCCGATGCCCAGGCTGATGGGCCGGTAGGACGGATTGGGCGTGACGCCGGCGAACAGTTGCCGCAGCCGCTCGAAGGGGTAGGGCTGCAGGCGGGACAACAGGGGATTCATTCCCGGATTATCCCCGGGGGACCCGGCGCGCCCGGTGCGGCGGTTTCCTCCTCCGAGCCGGCACGCGCGCGGCGCAGCACAGCGGGCCGGTATCACGCCGCGCTACCGTGCGTAGCGGCGGGCAGGACGGCGACACGCTGGCGCCCCCTTGGGCGGTCGCGCACCGCCACATTCGCGGCACAAGCATGTGCTTGGGTCACGAGAGTCCGCATGATGTCCCGCTTTCCTGCCCGCCGCGCCCTGCAATCGGCCACCCTGGTCCTGGCCGCGGCCTCGCTCAGCGCCTGCTACGTGGTCCCGATGCAGCCGGGGCCTGCTGCCATGGTCGTGCCGGCCGGGGCGCCCGCGCCAGCACCCGTCGTCCCCGTCGGCATGGGCGCGCGGCTGTACCCGGCCAACGAACTCGCCACGCCCTACGGCATGGTGTCGGCCACGGTCAGCAACGACCTCAACGGCCGCGGCCACTTCATGGCCCACATCGCCGGCGAGAGCTTCACCGGCGAGGCCACCCGGGTGGCCGGGTCGCAGCGCGAAGGCGTTGCCAATGGAACCGGGAGCCGCGGCAGCTTCCTCGCCTGCCGCTACACCATGAACTCGCCCACGATGGGGACCGGCCAGTGCCGGATGTCCAACGGCGCCCAGTTCTCCATGCACGTCGGCGGCTAGCGGATCGGGCTTGAAGCTTGCGCAAGGCCGACTATGCTTCTGCGGCCTTCTCACGCTCCAGGAGAACCCATGGCCTTCCAGCTCACGCAAGCCAAGCTCACCACCTTCCTGCCCGTGGTGGACGTGAACCGCGCCCGCGCCTTCTATGAGGGCAAGCTGGGGTTCGGCACCCCCGACGCGCCGAAGCCCGACGGCACGCTGGTCTATCACGTGCAGGACGCCATGGTCGCGCTGCGGCCCATGGAGGGCGGCACCAAGGCTGACTACACGGCCCTCAGCTTCGAGGTCAACGACATCGAGGATGGGGTGCGCAACCTGGAGAAGGCCGGCGTGCGCTTCGAGGACTACGACCTGCCGGATTTCAAGACCCAGGGGCACATCTGCACGATGGGCAACGAGAAGTGCGCCTGGTTCAAGGACACGGAAGGCAACTTCCTCTGCCTGCACCAGGACCTGCACTGAGCGTCCTGGCGCCGGCCGGGCTCAGCGCCCGGTAGGCGCCGGCGCCCTCCGGGGCGCTGACTTGGCGGCATCCGACCTCGCAAGCGCGCCCAGCGCGGGTTCTCCGCTGCCCACACCCGCGGGATTCATCTGGTTACCCGTCCGAGCGGGTCCCGTGGCCCACGTCACGGATGATCTGGCCTGCCCGGCGGCGCTAGCGGCGCCGGGCTCGCCGGGGTGGTGCCGGACCACCGGTTATCATTTCCCGCATCGACGCCGACATGGTGGCGCCGGGCGACGGCAGTCGCCCGGACTCCCCAGGTCGGCGTCCTCATTCGAATCAGAGGGGCGAGGGGCAGTGCGTCTCACATCGATCAAGCTTTCCGGGTTCAAGTCCTTTGCCGAACCCACCAACTTCCTGCTGCCCGGACAGCTGGTCGGCGTGGTGGGCCCCAACGGCTGCGGCAAGTCCAACATCATGGACGCGGTGCGCTGGGTGCTGGGCGAGTCGAAGGCGAGCGAGCTGCGTGGCGAGTCCATGCAGGACGTCATCTTCAACGGCACCAACACGCGCAAGCCGGCGTCGCGCTCGTCGGTCGAGCTGATCTTCGACAACGCCGACCACCGGGCCGGCGGCCAGTGGGCCCAGTTCGCGGAGATCGCCGTCAAGCGCGTCCTGACCCGCGACGGCACCTCCAGCTACTACATCAACAACCAGCCGGTGCGCCGGCGTGACGTGCAGGACGTGTTCCTGGGCACCGGCCTGGGTCCGCGCGCCTACGCGATCATCGGCCAGGGCACGATCAGCCGGATCATCGAATCCAAGCCGGAGGAACTGCGCCTGTTCCTCGAGGAGGCCGCGGGCGTCTCCAAGTACAAGGAACGCCGGCGCGAGACCGAACACCGGCTGCACGACACGCGCGAGAACCTCACGCGGGTCGAAGACATCCTGCGCGAGCTCAACAGCAACCTCGACAAGCTGGAAAAGCAGGCCGAGGTGGCCGCCCGCTACAACGGCCTGCAGGCCGACGTCACCCTCAAGCAGCACCAGCTCTGGTACCTGAAGCGCACCGAGGCCGAGGTCGACCAGGGCCGGATGAAGGCCGATGCCGACAAGGCCGTCAACGACCTCGAAGGCCGGGTGGCGGACCTGCGCCGCATCGAGAGCGAGCTGGAAACGATCCGGCAGGCGCACTACGCCGCCGGCGACCAGGTCAACCAGGCGCAGGGGCAGCTGTACGAAGCCAGCGCCGAGGTCGGCCGGCTGGAGGCGGAAATCCGCTTCGTGGTGGAAGGCCGCCAGCGGGTGGAGCAGCGGCTGGTCCAGCTGAAGGAACAGACCGCGCAGTGGGCCACCCGCAAGGACGAGGCGCAGGCCGAGACCGAAAACCTCGCCGCGCAGACGACGGATGCCGAAGAGCGGGCCACGCTGCTCGCCGCGCAGGTCGAGGAGCAGGGCACGCAGTTGCCGGACCTCGAAGAGGGCCTGCGCCAGGCGCAGTCGCGCTCCTCGGAGCAGCGCGGCTCGGTCGCCCAGGTGCAGCAGCAGATCCAGGTGCTCGCCGCCGACCAGCGCAACATCGAGGACCAGTCGCGCCAGCTGACCCTGCGGCGCGAGCGGCTCGTCGCCGATCGCAACGCGCTCGCCGCGCCGGACGAACAGCGACTGGTCAACCTGCAGGCGCAGCTGGGCGCCGCCCAGGAAGCCGCCGAGACGGCCGATGCGCGCCTGCACGAACTGCAGGAGCAGGTGCCCCACCTCGACGAGGAGCGCCGCGGCCGCCAGCAGGACGTGAACGCGCAGGGCGGCAAGCAGGCCGACCTGTCGGCGCGCATGGAAGCGCTCAAGGCCTTGCAGGAGAAGGTGCGCACCGACGGCAAGCTGCAGCCCTGGCTGGCCAGGCATGGGCTGGGCGGACTGCAGGGCTTGTGGACCCGAATCCACATCGAGCAGGGCTGGGAGAACGCACTCGAATCCGCCCTGCGCGAGCGCCTGAACTCGCTGGAAGTCTCGCGCCTGGACATGGTGCGCGCCTTCGCCGGCGATGCGCCGCCGGCGAAGCTGGCCTTCCACCATCTACCAACGGCGGCCGCGCCGGAAGCGCAGTCCGCGCTGCCGCGGCTGGCGGACCTGCTGCGCCTGAACGACGCGGGCCAGAAGGCCTTGCTGTGCGACTGGCTGCACGGCTGCTACACCGCCGCCACGCTGGAAGACGCGCTGGCCGCGCGCGACAGGCTGCAGCCGGGCGAAACGATCTACGTGAAGTCCGGCCATGCGGTGGCCGCGCACAGCGTGAGCTTCTACGCGCAGGACTCGGAGCAGGCCGGCCTGCTGGCCCGCCAGCAGGAGATCGAGAACCTGGAGAAGCAGCTGCGCGCGCAGGCACTGATCTCCGAGGAAGCGCGCTCGGCGCTGGTGCGCGCCGAAGCCGCCTACACCGACGCCTCCCAGCGCTTGACGGCCGCGCGCCGCGAAGCGGCCGAGACGCAAAGTCGCGCCCACGAATTGCAGGTCGAGACGCTGCGCCTCACTCAGCTGGCCGAACAGACCCGCGCGCGCAGCGAGCAGATCGCCGGCGACCTGGCGGAAGTCGATGCGCTGCTGGAGGAACTGCAGGAGAAGCGCGTCGCCGCCGAGGGGCGCTTCGAGGAACTGGACATGCAGCTGGCCGACAGCCAGGAGCGGCACGCCCAGCTGGACGAACGCGTGATCGAGACCGAGCGCAAGCTGGCGGAAGCGCGCGAGCAGCACCGCAGCCTGGAGCGCCAGGCGCAGGAAGCGCAGTTCTCGCAGCGCGCGCTGGAAGCGCGGCGCGGCGAGCTGCAGCGCGCCATCGAGACGGCCAGCCAGCAGGCGACCTCGATCGCGGAAGAGCAGGAGCGCGCCCAGGTGGAGCTCGCGCGCCTCACGGACGCGGCGGCCCAGGCGGGCCTGCAGAGCGCCCTGCAGCTGAAGTCGGAGCGCGAGCAGGTGCTGGGCGCCAAGCGCAGCGAATACGACGACCTCACCGCCAAGCTGCGCGCGAGCGACGAACGCCGCCTGCAGCTGGAGCGCGAACTGGACCCGATGCGCCAGCGCATCACCGAGCTGCAGCTGAAGGAACAGGCGGCGCGCCTGGGCCTGGAGCAGTACACGCAGCTGCTGACCGACGCGCAGGCGGACATCGACGCCGTGGCGAAGTCGATCGAGGCCGGCAACGTGCGGCTGTCCGGCATGCAGTCGGAGATCGACCGCCTGCACCGCGAGATCGCGGCGCTGGGGGCGGTCAACCTGGCGGCGCTGGAGGAGCTGAGCACCGCCCGCGAGCGCAAGCAGTTCCTCGACGCCCAGACCAAGGACCTGACCGAGGCCATGACCACCCTGGAGGACGCCATCAAGAAGATCGATGCGGAGACGCGCGACCTGCTGGGCAACACCTTCCAGACCGTCAACGAGCACTTCGGCCGCATGTTCCCCGAGCTGTTCGGCGGCGGCAATGCCAAGCTGGTGATGACGGGCGAGGAGATCCTCGACTCGGGCGTGCAGGTGATGGCGCAGCCGCCCGGCAAGAAGAACCAGACCATCCACCTGCTGTCGGGGGGCGAGAAGGCGCTGACGGCCATCGCGCTGGTGTTCGCCATCTTCCAGCTGAACCCGGCGCCGTTCTGCCTGCTGGACGAGGTCGATGCGCCGCTGGACGACGCCAACACCGAGCGCTATGCCAAGCTGGTGAGCAGCATGAGCAAGGAAACCCAGTTCCTCTTCATCAGCCACAACAAGATCGCGATGGAAATGGCGGAACAGCTGATCGGCGTGACCATGCAGGAGCAGGGCGTCTCGCGCATCGTGGCGGTGGACATGGAATCCGCCGTGTCGATGGCCGAGGCGGCATGAGCGCCCCGCGCTCGCCCCTGACCAGGGAGGACGGCTAGATGTCGGGCTTCACCCTCGGCCTGGCGATCCTGGGCGGGCTGGTGCTGGCCGTGCTGGTCGCCTGGAACGCCTGGTCCACCCGCCGCAACGCACCGCGGCAGGCGGAGGTCGCGGCGGTCGCGCAGCACGTGGAGCCGACCGCGTTCGAGGAGCGCAGCGAGCCGGTGTTCGACGATTCGGTGATCACGCCGCTGCCGCCGCCGGAGAAGAAGCCGGGGCTGGATGCGCTGATCGACGTGATCGCGGAAATCGCCGTGGACAACCTGGTCTCGGGCGAGGCGGCGCTGGCGGCGATGCCGCCGACCCGGCGCGCGGGCAGCAAGCCGTTCGCGATCGAAGGCTGCAACGAGGCCACCGGCGATTGGGAAACCCCGCGGCCGGGCCAGCGCTACACCGGCTTCGTGGCCGGCGTGCAACTGGCCAACCGCAGCGGCGCGCTCAACGAGATCGAGTTCTCCGAGTACGTCGTGAAGGCGCAGGCCTTCGCCGACGCCGTCAACGGTTCGCCGGAGTTTCCGGAGATGCGCGACGAGGTCGCGCGTGCCCGCGAGCTGGACCAGTTCGCCGGCAGCCACGACGCCCAGCTGGGCTTCACGCTGCGCGCCCGCAATGCGGCCTGGAGCCCGGGCTACGTGCAGCAGAACGCCGCCCGCCTGGGCTTCGTGCCCGGCGCCATTCCCGGCCGGCTGGTGCTGCCGTCCGGCATCGACGGCGGTGCGCCGCTGCTGGGACTGGCCTTCTCCACCCAGGCGGCGCTGTCGGAGGATCCGGCGCATTCCGCGATCCGCGACGTCACGCTGAGCCTGGACGTGCCGCAGGTTCCGCGCAGCGAGCAGCCGTTCGCACGCATGCGTGATGCCGCGGTCGCGCTGGCCGCCGGCATGGACGGCGTGATCACCGACGACGACGGTCGCGCGATCCCGGACGAAGCGCTGGACCAGATCGGCTCCGACCTCGAACAGCTGTACGACACGCTGGACGCGCGGGACCTGTCCGCGGGCTCGCCCCAGGCCCGCCGGCTGTTCTCATGACCGCCCCGGCAGGGGTCCAGGAGCGCGCGGACGCGCTGCGCGAGCTGCTGCATCACCACGCACACCAGTACTACGTGCTGGACGCGCCGGAGATCCCCGACGCGGAATACGACAGGCTGTTCACCGAACTGCAGGCGCTGGAGCAGCAGCACCCCGAGCTGCTGACGCCCGATTCGCCGACGCAGCGCGTGGGCGGCAAGGTGCTGGACGGCTTCGCCAAGGTGCGCCACCGGGTGCCGATGCTGTCGATCCGCACCGAGACCGACATCGAGGCGAGCGGGGCACGCAGCTTCGACGCGCGCGTTCGCCGCGAGCTGGGCCTGAAGGAAGGCGATCCGCCGATCGAGTACGTCGCGGAACTCAAGTTCGACGGACTCGCGATCAGCCTGCGCTACGAGCACGGCGTGCTGGTGCAGGCCGCCACGCGCGGCGACGGCGAGATCGGCGAGGACGTGACGCAGAACCTGCGCACCGTGGGCCAGATCCCGCTGAAGCTGCGCAAGGCGCCGCCGGTGCTGGAAGTGCGCGGCGAGGTCTACATGCGGCGCGACGACTTCGAGCGGCTGAACGAGCAGCAGCGCGAGAAGATCGCCAAGGGCGCAAAGAACGAGAAGACCTTCGTCAACCCGCGCAACGCGGCGGCCGGCGCGGTGCGCCAGCTCGATCCGGCCATTGCCCGGCAGCGGCCCCTGAGCTTCTATGCCTACGGCTGGGGCGAGATCGAAGGCGGCCCGGCCTTCGAGACCCACAACGAGGTGCTGCAGGCGCTCAAGGCGTGGGGGTTCCCGGTGTCCGAGCGCACGGTGGTGGCGCGCGGCGCCGAGGACCTGGTGGCCTACCACCAGGCCGTGGGCCGCGAGCGGGACGCATTGCCGTTCGACATCGACGGCGTGGTCTACAAGGTCAACAGCCTGGCGCTGCAGAAGCAACTGGGCTTCGTCACGCGCGAACCGCGCTGGGCGGTGGCGCACAAGTTCCCGGCGCAGGAGCAGCTGACGACGGTGGAGTCGATCGGCGTCTATGTCGGCCGCACCGGCAAGCTCACGCCGGTCGCGAAGCTGCATCCCGTGTTCGTGGGCGGCGTGACCGTCACCAACGCCACGCTGCACAACGAGGACGAGGCCCGGCGCAAGGACGTGCGCGTGGGCGACACGGTGATCGTGCGGCGCGCGGGCGACGTGATCCCCGAAGTCGTTGCCGTGGTGGCCGACAGGCGCGCCGCCGGCGCTGAGCCCTTCACCATGCCACGCACCTGCCCGGTGTGCGGCTCGGCCGCCGTGCGCGAGGAGGGCGAGGCCGACTACCGCTGCACCGGTGGCCTGTTCTGCAGCGCCCAGCGCAAGCACGCGATCCTGCATTTCGCCCAGCGCCGCGCCCTGGACATCGAGGGCCTGGGCGAGAAGCTGGTCGACCAGATGGTCGATGCGGGCGTGATCCGCACGCTGCCGGACCTGTACCGGCTCGGGCTGGCCAACCTGGTGGCGCTGGAGCGCATGGGGGACAAGTCGGCGCAGAACGTGCTCGCGGCGCTGGAACATTCCAAGGCGACGACGCTGCCGCGTTTCCTCTATGGCCTGGGCATCCGCCACGTCGGCGAGTCGACGGCGCGCGACCTGGCGCGGCACTTCGGCAAGCTAGACGGGATCATGGACGCCAGTGTCGAACAGCTGCTGCAGGTGCCGGATGTCGGCCCCATCGTGGCGGAGAGCATCCACGCCTTCTTCCAGCAGGCGCACAACCGCGAGGTGATCGAGCAGCTGCGGGCCTGCGGCGTGCATTGGGAGGAGGGCGAGCCGGCCGTCCAGGCGCCCAAGCCGCTGTCGGGCAAGACGGTGGTCCTCACCGGGACGCTGCCCACCCTGAGCCGCGACGAGGCCAAGGAGCTGCTGGAAGCTGCCGGCGCCAAGGTGGCCGGCTCCGTCAGCAAGAAGACCGACTACGTGGTCGCCGGCGCGGAGGCCGGCAGCAAGCTGGACAAGGCGCGCGAACTGGGCGTCGCGGTGCTGGACGAGGACGGCTTGCGCCGGCTGCTGGCGGGCTGATCAGGCCCCGGTTGCTTCCGGCGGGCGGTGTTCCGGCCGCCGCCACAGCCAGGCCAGCAGGACCGCCATGCAGGCGATGCCGCCCACGACGGCCGGCACCCAGGCGGCGCGCGCCACCACCAGCATCGAGATGGCGCTCCCCGCCATCATGAGGGTCGTGAACCACTTGGCGCGGCGCGGCACCACGCCGAAGTCGTTCCAGTCGCGCAGCTGCCGCCCGAAGCGCGGGTGCGTGACCAGCCACTGGTGCAGCCGCGGCGAGCTGCGCGAGGCCGCCCAGGCGGCGACGATCAGGAAGGGCACCGTGGGCATCACCGGGATGACGATGCCGATCAGGCCCAGCAAAACGCAGACCGCGGCCAGCGCCAGCAGCAGCCAGCGGGCGGGGGTGGCGAGGGTGCGGGGATCGGTCGCCATGGGGGTTCCAGTCCCGCAAAGATAGCAGTCCCGGGTCGCCGTCGCATGGCCCATTCGGTATGCTCTCTTGATGGCAGTCAGAGAAATCCTCAAGATGGGCGATCCGCGCCTGCTGCGCATCGCGCAACCCGTGCACGCCTTCGACGTGCCCGAACTGCACGCACTGGTGGCCGACATGCAGGACACCATGGCGGCGGCCAACGGGGCGGGCCTGGCGGCGCCGCAGATCGGCGTCGACCTGCAGCTGGTGATCTTCGGCAGCGACGAACCCAACCCGCGCTATCCCGATGCGCCCGTGGTGCCGCGCACCGTCCTGGTGAATCCCCTCATCACGCCGCTGGGCAATGAAGAGGAGGAGGGCTGGGAGGGCTGCCTGTCCGTGCCCGGCCTGCGTGCCGTGGTGCCGCGCTGGCGCCGCATCCGCTACACGGGGTACGACGACAAGGGCAACCGCATCGATCGCGAGGCGGAGGGCTTCCACGCCCGGGTGGTGCAGCACGAGTGCGACCACCTCGTCGGCAAGCTCTATCCGATGCGGGTGCGCGACTTCACCCGCTTCGGCTTCACCGACGTGCTGTTCCCGGGCCTCGACGCCGAGGACGACTGAGTCCCGCGCCGGTGCGCGCACGCCCTTGGTGCGCACGCTTTGCAGGCGCGCGGGCATGGAACCTGCTGGTCAGGGTGCTGGCACCTTCCACAGAGTCCTTCCATGCACAAAAGAAACTTCACCCTCGGCCTGGCGCTGGCCGGCCTGCTGGGCGCCGCCGGCGTCCAGGCGCAGACCGCCCTGGACGACGTCCTCAAGGCGAAAGAAATCAAGATCGCCGTCCCGACCGACTTCCCGCCCTATGGCTTCGTCGGCACGGATCTGAAGCCGCAGGGCCTGGACGTCGAGATGGCGAACTACATCGCCGCCAAGCTGGGCGTGAAGGTCGAGCTGCTGCCGGTGACCACCAGCAACCGCATCCCCTACCTGCAGACCCGCAAGGCCGACCTGGTGATCTCCACGCTGGGCAAGAACCCGGAGCGCGAGAAGGTGATCGACTTCACCGTCGCCTACTCGCCCTTCTTCATCGCCGTGTTCGCACCCAAGTCGGTGGCGCTGAAGGGGCCCGCCGACCTGGCCGGCAAGTCGATCTCGGTGACGCGCGGTTCGGTCGACGACATGGAACTGAGCAAGGTCGCGCCGCCCTCGACCGAGCTGCGCCGCTTCGAGGACAACAACGCCACCGTGTCGGCCTACCTGGCGGGACAGGTGCAGACGCTGGCCACCAGCGCCCAGGTCGCCGGCGCCATGATGGCCAAGAACCCGCAGATGAACACCGAGTTCAAGTTCGTGCTGAAGGACTCCCCCAACTTCATCGGCGTGGCCAAGGGCGAGGACAAGCTGCGCCAGAAAGTCAACGACATCGTGATGGAGGCGCGCCGCAACGGCGACATCGACAAGATGGCCGTCAAGTGGCTGGGCCGCCCGGCCGGCGAGCTGCCCAACTGAGCGCATGCGCATCACCCTGGACTTCGCCGCGGTGCTGGCGGACTGGCCGCTGCTGCTCAAGGGCGTGGCCTGGACCCTGGCACTGACGGCAGTCAGCGCCGTGCTGGGCGTCGCCATCGGCGTGGCCTGCGCCTGGGCGCGCCGCAGCGGGCCAGCGTGGCTGCGCGCGGTGGTCGGCGGCTACGTCGAGCTGGTTCGCAACACGCCCTTCATCGTGCAGCTGTTCTTCGTGTTCTTCGGGCTGCCGGCGCTGGGCGTGAAGCTGTCGCCGGAGTCCGCGTCGGTGATCGCGATGGTGGTGAACCTCGGCGCCTATGCCACCGAGATCGTGCGGGCCGGCGTCGAGGCCACGCCGCGCGGGCAGTTCGAGGCGGCGCTGAGCCTGGCGCTGACCCCGGCGCAGACCTTCCTGCGGGTGGTGCTGCCGCCGGCGCTGCGCAAGGTGTGGCCGGCGCTGGTGAGCCAGATCGTGATCGTGATGCTCGGCTCCGCGGTGTGCAGCCAGATCTCCACCGAGGAACTGAGCTACGCCGCCAACCTGATCCAGAGCCGCAACTTCCGCTCGTTCGAGGCCTTCATCATCGCGACGGCCCTGTACCTCGCGCTCGCGTCCTTCGTGCGGCACCTGCTGCAGTGGCTGGGCCCGCGCTTCTTGTTCGGACGTTGACATGGTCGATTTCTCGCTCTGGGACGTCCTGCGCAACCTGCTGCTCGCGGCCCGCTGGACGATCGCGCTGTCGCTGATCGCTTTCGTCGGCGGCGGCCTGGTGGGACTGCTGCTGCTGGTGCTGCGCCTGTCGCACTCGAGGCCAGCGCAGTGGGCCGTGTCCGGCTACGTGCAGCTGTTCCAGGGCACGCCGCTGCTGATGCAGCTGTTCCTCTCCTATTTCGGCATGGCGCTGCTCGGGTTCAACACCTCGGCCTGGACGGCGGCCGCCGTCGCCCTCACGCTCTACACCAGCGCCTTCCTCGCCGAGATCTGGCGCGGCTGCGTCGCGGCGGTGCCGCGTGGCCAGTGGGAAGCCTCGAGCGCGCTTGCCCTGAACTTCGGCGAGCAGCTGCGCCACGTGGTCCTGCCGCAGGCGCTGCGCATCGCGGTGCCGCCCACGGTGGGCTTCCTGGTGCAGGTGGTCAAGGGCACCGCACTGGCCAGCGTGATCGGCTTCGTGGAGCTGACCAAGGCCGGCACCATGATCACCAATGCGACCTTCCGGCCCTTCCTGGTCTATGGCTTCGTCGCGCTGTTCTATTTCGCCCTGTGCTTCCCGGTGAGCCTCTATGCCCGCGGACTCGAAAGAAGACTCCATGCCGCCCATCGTTGACATCCAGTCCCTGCGCAAGTCCTACGGCACGCACGAGGTGCTCAAGGGCATCGACCTGCAGGTGCAGCCGGGCGAGGTGCTGGCCATCATCGGCAAGAGCGGCTCCGGCAAGAGCACGCTGCTTCGCTGCATCAACGGGCTGGAGAGCTTCCAGCACGGCGCCCTGTCGGTCGCGGGCCAGCCGTTGCGCCAGGACGATGCCGCCGGGATGCGCGCGCTGCGCCAGCAGGTGGGCATGATTTTCCAGAGCTTCAACCTGTTCCCGCACCTGAGCGTCGGCCGCAACGTGATGCTGGCGCCGACGCTGGTGAAGAAGAAGGACAAGGACAGCGCCGCCGAACAGGCGCGCGCGCTGCTGGAGCGGGTGGGCCTGGCCGAGAAGTTCGACGCCATGCCCGACCAGCTCTCGGGCGGCCAGCAGCAGCGCGTGGCCATCGCCCGCGCGCTGGCGATGGAGCCGGCGGTGCTGCTGTGCGACGAGATCACCAGCGCGCTCGATCCGGAGCTGGTGGGCGAGGTGCTGCAGGTGGTCGAGCGCCTCGCGGCCGAAGGCATGACCTTGCTGATGGTCACGCACGAAATGGGCTTCGCCCGCAAGGTGAGCGACCGGGTGGTCTTCATGCACCAGGGGCTGGTGCACGAGGCCGGCGCGCCGCAGGAGATCTTCGGCAACCCCGCCACGCCGGAGCTGCGCACCTTCCTGGCCTCGCTGCACTGAGCGGCGCCTGGGGGCGCCGCAGGCGGCTTACTCCGCCTTGATGCCGCGCATCATGATCACGCCGCCGAGCAGGGCGGTGTCGCTCTTGATGCGATTGGCCAGGCCTTCGGCGTTGGTGCCGGCCACCTGCCAGCCCTGCTGGAACAGCTTCTGACGCACGTCCGGGCTGCGCGCGATCTCGGAGACCAGCTTCGACAGCTTCTCGACCACCGGCTGCGGCATCGACCGGGGGGCGGCGGCGGCGGTCCAGATCTCCAGCTGGAAGCCGCGGATGCCCTGTTCGTTCAGGCTCGCATATTCCGGCACCAGCGGGCTGCGCGCGAGCGAGGTGACGCCGATGGCCTTGAGCTTGCCGGCCTTGATCTGGGCTGCGGCCAGCGCGGGCGGCAGCAGCGCCAGCTGCACCTGGCCGCCGATCATGGCGGTGATGACCTGCGGGTTGCCGGGATAGGGCACGTGCACCGGGTCGATGTTGGTCTTGGACTTCAGCAGCTCCATGCCGATGTGGCCGACCGTGCCGACGCCGGGCGAGCCATAGCTCCACTTGGTGCCGCCGTTGCGGGCGGCCAGGAAGAACTCCTGCGCATCCGTTCCCGGCGCATTGACGGAGGCCGTCAGCAGCAGCGGCGCGGTGCCGATCAGGCTGATCGGCTGGAACGCCTTCTGCGGGTCGTAGGCCACCGCCGGATTCAGCAGCTTGGCGATGGTCATGTTGCCGTTGATCATCACGCCGAAGGTGTGGTCGTCCGTGGCCTTGGCCACGAAGTCGGCGGCGATGTTGCCGCCGGCGCCCACCTTGTTGTCCACGACCACGGGCTGGCCCAGGGCCTTGGACAGCGGATCGGCGATCGTGCGCGCCACCAGGTCGGGCGTGGAGCCGGCGGGGAAGCCCACCACGATATGGACTGGCTTGGTTGGCCAGCTGGCGGCGGCGGGAGCGGGCTTCTGGGCGGCTGCGCCGCCCACGGCGGCAGCGAGCGCAAGCAGCACGAAGCTGCGGCGCGCGGCGGTCTTCAACATGCGAGGTCCTTGTTCCAACGACGAAGAGAATCGGCCCGCTTGACGGGGCCGCCCGCGATGCTAGCTGGACGGCAGGGGCGCGAAGTTCTAGCGCCGCTAGGAATTCGGCCTAAACCGTCAGCTTGCGACAGCTTCCAGCAGCTCGGTCTCGATCTCGATCTGCTTGCGGTTCTGCTGCAGCTCGGGGCCGTCGATCAGGAAGGTGTCCTCCACCCGCTCGCCCAGCGTGCTGACCTTGGCCAGCTGCAGGTTCAGGTGGTGGCGCGCCAGCACGCGGGCGATGGAGTAGAGCAGGCCCACCCGGTCGCTGGCGGAGACGGACAGCAGCCAGCGCTGCGCCTTCTCGTCGGGGTGCAGGTCCACGCGGGGCGGGATCGGGAAGCTCTTCACGCGGCGCGAGACGCGGCCCCGGCTGGGCGGCGGCAGCGGCCCGGCGGCGGCGATGGTGGCCGCCAGTTCCGACTCCACCATCGAGCACAGCTCGCGGTAGTGGTCGGGCATCATGGCCGTGACCACCTGGAAGGTGTCCAGCGCGTAGCCGTTGGTGGCGGTGTGGATCTTGGCGTCCAGGATGCTGAAGCTGGCCTGGTCAAAGTAGCCGCAGATGCGCGCGAACAGGTCGGTCTGGTCCTTCGTGTAGACCAGCACCTGCAGGCCTTCGCCCACCGGCGAGATGCGCGCCCGCACGATCACCTTGGCCGTGCCGACGTGGCGCGACACGTGGCGGGTGTGCCAGGCGATGTCGCCGGCGTCGTGGCGCATGAAGTAGCCCACGTCCAGCGTGTCCCACAGCTTCTTGTGCGCCTCGAAGGGCAGCGCGAACAGTTGCAGCAGCACCAGCGCCTCGCGCTTGCGCGCTTCCACGTCCGCCTTCGGATCGGGCGCCGCGCCGCCGAGCGAGCGCACGGTGTAGCGGTACAGGTCCTCCAGCAGCTTGCCCTTCCAGGCGTTCCAGACCTTCGGGCTGGTGCCGCGGATGTCGGCCACGGTGAGCAGGTACAGCGCGGTCAGCGAGCGCTCGTTGCCCACGCGCTGCGCGAAGGCCTGGATCACCTGCGGATCGCCCAGGTCCTCCTTCTGGGCCACGCGGCTCATGAGCAGGTGTTCCCGGACCAGGAACTCGATCAGCTCCGCGTCCTTCGCCTCGATGCCGTGCTGCCTGCAGAAGCGCCGCACCTCGCGCGCGCCCAGGTCCGAGTGGTCCCCGCCGCGGCCCTTGGCGATGTCGTGGAACAGCGCCGCCGCGTACAGGATCCAGGGCTTGTCCCAGCCGGCCGCGAGCTGAGAGCACATCGGGTATTCGTGCGCGTGTTCCGCCATGAAGAAGCGGCGCACGTTGCGCAGCACCATCAGGATGTGCTGGTCCACCGTGTAGACGTGGAACAGGTCGTGCTGCATCTGGCCGACGATGCGGCGGAACACCCAGAGATAGCGGCCCAGCACCGAGGTCTCGTTCATCAGCCGCATGGCGTGGGTGATGCCGCGCGGCTGCATCAGCATGGCGCGGAAGGTCGCGTGGTTTTCCGGGTCGTTGCGGAAGTTCGCATCCATCACCTTGCGCGCGTTGTACAGCGCGCGCAGGGTGCGGGCGGACAGGCCCTTGATGCCGGGCGTGGTCTGGTACAGCAGGAAGGTCTCGAGGATCGCGCGCGGGTTCTTCAGGTACAGGTCGTCCCGCGCCACCTCGATCATCCCGGCCTTTTCGGAGAAGCGCGCATTGATCTTCCGCGCCTCTGCCGCCGCGGGATTGAGCCGCTCCTCGATGTTCAGCAGCAGGATCTGGTTCAGCTGCGCCACCGCCTTGGCCGCCCAGTAGAAGCGCTTCATCAGCCGCTCGCTGGCCCGCGCGACGATGCGGCCGTCCGCGCGCGCGGTCGCCTTGTAGCCGAAGGACTCCGCCACCGCGTTCTGCAGGTCGAACACCAGCCGGTCCTCGCGCCGGCCCGCCACCACGTGCAGCCGGGCGCGGATCATCGACAGCAGCGCCTCGTTGCGCTTGATCTGCCGCGCCTCGAAGGCCGTGGCCAGGCCGCGCCGCGCGAGCTCGTCCCAGCTCTTGCCGATGCCGGCGGCGTTGGCCACCCACAGGATCACCTGCAGGTCGCGCAGCCCGCCCGGGGACTCCTTGCAGTTCGGCTCCAGCGAGTAGGGCGTGTTCTCGAACTTGGTGTGCCGCTGGCGCATCTCCAGCGTCTTGGCCGTGAAGAAGGCGCGCGCGTCGATCTGGTCGCGAAAGCGCGCCTGGAAGCTGGTGAACAGCTTGCGCGAACCGGTCAGCAGGCGTGCCTCCAGCAGCGAGGTCTGCACCGTCACGTCGCCGGCCGCCTGCGAGAGGCAGTCCTCCAGCGTGCGGACGCTGGAGCCGATCTCCAGCCCGGCGTCCCAGCAACTGCCGATGAAGCGCTCCACCCGCTGCTTGAGCGTGGCGTCGAGCTCGCAGGTGATGCCGTCCGGCATCAGCAGCAGGACGTCGACGTCGGAGTGGGGGAACAGTTCGCCGCGGCCGAAGCCGCCCGTGGCCACGAGCGCCACCCCGGCGGGCAGGCCGGCGTGCTCCCAGAGCTGCCGCAGCGCCTCGTCCGCCGCGCCGGCCAGCTCCTGCAGCAGGCCCCGGATGCTGCGGGTCGTGCCGCCGTGCGCCTGCAGCGTGGCCAGCAGGTGGGCCTTGCGCGCCTTGTAGGCGTCGCGGATGCCGGCCACCGGCGATGCGGCATCGGCGGGCAGGACGGCGGCGGCCAGGCTCATCCCTTCACGAAGGCCGGCGGCGGCGGGCTGCCGGCGGACAGGGTCAGCACGTCGTAGCCGCTCTCGGTGACCAGCACGGTGTGCTCCCACTGCGCGGACAGCGAGTGGTCCTTGGTGACGATGGTCCAGCCGTCGTTGCCGAATTCCTTCACGTCGCGCCGGCCGGCATTGATCATGGGCTCGATGGTGAAGGTCATGCCGGGCACCAGTTCCTCCAGCGTGCCGGGCTTGCCGTAGTGCAGCACCTGCGGCTCCTCGTGGAAGTTGCGGCCGATGCCGTGGCCGCAGAACTCGCGCACCACCGAGAAGCCCGAGGCCTCCGCGAATCTCTGGATCGCCCAGCCGATGTCGCCCAGGCGGATGCCGGGCTTGACCTGCACGATGCCGTGCCACATCGCCTCGTAGGTGATCTGCACCAGGCGTTTCGCGGCGATGGAGGTTTCGCCCACCATGAACATGCGGCTGGTGTCGCCGTACCAGCCGTCCTTGATGACGGTGACGTCGACGTTGACGATGTCGCCCTTCTTCAGCGGCTTGTCGTTCGGGATGCCGTGGCACACCACGTGGTTCACCGAAGTGCACAGCGAAGCGGGATAGGGCGGATAGCCCGAAGGCTGGTAGCCCAGCGTGGCGGAGGTGGTGCCCTGCTTCTTCATGAACTCGGCGGAGAGCCGGTCGATTTCCCGGGTGGTGATGCCCGGCTTGATGAAGGGCGTGAGGTGGTCCAGCACCTCGGCGGCCAGCCGGCAGGCCGTGCGCATCCCCTGGATGCCTTGTTCGTCTTTGTACGTGATGCCCATGGCTCCGATTATCCCAGAGCGACCAAGTCCCCGCAGGTAGAATGCCGGGTTCCCGAGGCCCCAGTCAGCGGTCCCGGCGCCACTCCCAGACAGGTTTCAGACAGTGTCCCTGCACATCACCGAGTTCGAGGGCGGCGAGGCCCTCAGCGGCTTCCGGATCCAGCAACTCCTGCCGCGTCTGCAAGCGGTGCATCCCCGCATCGCCGGCTTGTCGGCGCGCTTCGTCCACCTGGTGGCGAGCGACCATCCCTTCAGCCCCGCCGAGCGCGAGCGCCTGGCCGCATTGCTGACCTACGGCGAGCCTTACGCCGGCGCCGGCGAGGGCGTGCTGCTGGTGGTGACGCCGCGCCTGGGCACGGTGTCGCCCTGGGCCTCCAAGGCCACCGACATCGCGCACAACTGCGGGCTGGCCATCCGGCGCATCGAGCGCGCGGTCGAATACCGCGTGCAGCTGGCCTCCGGCCTGCTCGGCGGCAAGCCGACGCTGGAGCCGGCCCAGCTGCAGGCCGTGGCAGCGCTGCTGCACGACCGCATGACCGAAAGCGTGGTGCCCAGCCTGGCCGAGGCCGAGCGCCTGTTCACCGAACTGCAGGCCCAGCCCATGGAGCACGTCGCCGTGCTGCAGGGCGGCCGCCAGGCGCTGGAAGAGGCGAACCGTCGCTTCGGCCTGGCGCTGGCGGAGGACGAAATCGACTACCTGGTCGACGCCTTCACCGGGCTGGGGCGCAACCCCACCGACGTCGAGCTGATGATGTTTGCGCAGGCGAACAGCGAGCACTGCCGCCACAAGATCTTCAATGCGTCCTTCGCCATCGACGGCGTGCCGCAGGACAAGAGCATGTTCGGCATGATCCGCAACACGCACCAGGCGCATCCCGAACACACCATCGTGGCCTATGCGGACAACGCGGCGGTCATGGAAGGCCACGCGGTGGAGCGCTTCCTGCCCGGCCCCGGCGGCGTGTACCGCAAGAGCGACGCGACCCACCACGTGCTGATGAAGGTGGAGACGCACAACCACCCGACCGCCATCTCGCCCTTTCCCGGTGCTTCGACCGGCGCCGGCGGCGAGATCCGCGACGAAGGCGCCACCGGCCGCGGCGCGCGTCCCAAGGCCGGCCTGAGCGGCTTCACCGTGTCGAAGCTGTGGGACGGCCCGTTCGGCAAGCCCGAGCACATCGCCAGCCCGCTGCAGATCATGACGGAGGGCCCGCTGGGCGGCGCCGCCTTCAACAACGAATTCGGCCGGCCCAACCTGCTGGGCTATTTCCGCGAGTACGAGCAGGACGTGGCGGGCGTGGCCCGCGGCTACCACAAGCCCATCATGATCGCCGGCGGCATCGGCGCGATCGATGCCGGCCTGACGCACAAGATCCCGTTCCCGGCCGGCACGCTGCTGGTGCAGCTGGGCGGACCCGGCATGCGCATCGGCATGGGCGGCGGCGCCGCCTCGTCGATGGCCACCGGCACCAACGCCGCGGAACTCGATTTCGATTCGGTGCAGCGCGGCAACCCCGAGATCCAGCGGCGGGCCCAGGAAGTCATCAACCAGTGCTGGGCGCTGGGCGAGCACAACCCGGTGCTGGCGATCCACGACGTGGGCGCCGGCGGCCTGTCCAACGCGTTCCCGGAACTCACCAACGACGCCGGCCGCGGCGCCCGATTCGACCTGCGCAAGGTTCCGCTGGAGGAGTCGGGCCTGGCGCCCAAGGAAATCTGGAGCAACGAGAGCCAGGAACGCTACGTGCTGGCGATTGCGCCGGAATCGCTCGAGCAGTTCCGCGCCTTCTGCGAACGCGAGCGCTGCCCGTTCGCGGTGGTCGGCGTCGCGACCGAGCAGCGCCAGCTGGTGGTGGGCTCGGGCGTGCCCCTCACCCCGACCCTCTCCCCGGAGGGGCGAGGGAGTGAAGTGCACCCTCTCCCGCTGGCGGGAGAGGGCGGGGGTGAGGGTCTGGCCGTGGACATGCCCATGGAGGTGCTGCTGGGCAAGGCGCCGCGCATGCACCGCGACGTGCGCCACGTGGCGCGCGAGGTCAAGCCGCTGGACGTCACCGGCGTGGACCTGCGCAAGGCGGTGATCGACGTCCTGGCCCACCCGACCGTGGCCTCCAAGCGCTTCCTGGTGACGATCGGCGACCGCACCGTGGGCGGCCTCACGCACCGCGACCAGATGGTCGGTCCCTGGCAGGTGCCGGTGGCCGATTGCGCGGTCACGCTGGCCGACTACCGGGGCTTCGCCGGCGAGGCGATGAGCATGGGCGAACGCACGCCGCTCGCGGCCGTGGACGCGCCGGCCTCCGGCCGCATGGCGGTGGCCGAAGCCATCACCAACCTGCTGGCGGCGCCGATCGAACTGTCGCGCGTGAAGCTGTCGGCCAACTGGATGGCCGCCTGCGGCGAGCCGGGCGAGGACGCGGCGCTGTATGAGACGGTGCGGGCCGTGGGCATGGAGCTGTGTCCGCAGCTGGGTGTGTCCATCCCGGTGGGCAAGGACAGCCTGTCCATGCGCACGCAATGGAACGAAGGCGGGCAGGTCCGCAAGGTCACGTCGCCGGTCAGCCTGATCGTGAGCGGATTCGCCAGCCTCGCGGACGTGCGCGGCACGTTGACGCCGCAGCTGCAGGCTTCCGGCGACACGACGCTGCTGCTGGTCGACCTGGGGCGCGGGCGCAATCGCATGGGCGGCAGCATCCTGGCGCAGGTGCTGGGCCAGCCCGGCGGCGAGGTGCCCGATCTCGACGATGCGCAGGACCTGGTGAACCTGGTGAACGCGGTCAACGCGTTGCGCGCGCAGGGCCGCATCCTCGCCTACCACGACCGCAGCGATGGCGGCCTGCTGGCCGCGGCCTGCGAGATGGCCTTCGCCGGGCACGTGGGCGTGGCTCTCAACATCGACATGCTGGTCACCGAAGGGGACGGCATCAGCGACAGCCGCGCCGAGTACGGCGACGCCAAGAACTGGGCGAGCCAGGTCAGCGCCCGGCGCGAGGAGCTCACGCTCAAGGCGCTGTTCAGCGAAGAGCTGGGCGTCGTGCTGCAGGTGCGCACCGAGGAGCGCAACGAGGTGATGCAGGTGCTGCGCTCGCACGGCCTGTCGCGCCACGCGCACTTCGTGGGCAAGACCCGGCCTGCCGACTCCGCGATGGACGTGGGCAAGGGCGAGGTGCAGGTGTGGCGCGACACCAAGGCGGTGTTCAGCGCCAGGCTCGCCGACCTGCACCAGGTGTGGGACAGCGTCAGCTGGAAGATCTGCCAGCAGCGCGACAACCCGGAATGCGCCGACAGCGAGCATGCGGCGGCGGGGGATCCGGACGATCCGGGCTTGCATGTGTATCTGCCGGGGATGCCCCCACCCCAGCCCTCCCCCGGAAGGGGAGGGAGCAAGACGGGTGCACTCCATGACGGCGTGCCGGATTCACTCCCTCCCCCGGGTGCGAGCCAGTCGGACTCGCTCCCTCCCCTGCTGGGGGAGGGCTGGGGTGGGGGCGCTCCCGCGCTCAACCTCGCGCGCCCGCGCGTCGCCATCCTCCGCGAGCAAGGCGTGAACTCGCACGTGGAGATGGCCTACGCCTTCACCGAAGCGGGATTCGAGGCGGTCGACGTGCACATGACCGACCTGCAGTCCGGCCGCCATCGGCTCGCCGATTTCCAGGGCGTGGTTGCCTGCGGCGGCTTCAGCTATGGCGACACGCTGGGCGCCGGCATCGGCTGGGCGCGCAGCATCACCTTTCACCCGGCACTCTCGCAGCAGTTCCGCGACTTCTTCGCGCGCAGGGACACCTTCGGCCTCGGCGTGTGCAACGGCTGCCAGATGTTCGCCGAGCTGGCGGACATCATCCCGGGCGCGCAGGCCTGGCCGCGCTTCACCACCAACCGCAGCGAGCGCTTCGAGGCGCGGCTGTCGATGGTGGAGGTGCTGGATTCGCCCAGCCTGTTCCTCCAGGGCATGGCCGGCGCGCGCCTGCCGATCGCGGTGGCGCATGGCGAGGGCTATCCCAATTTCACGCAGCGCGGCGACGCGGCCAAGGTGGTCCAGGCCCTGCGCTTCGTGGACAACCACGGCCAGCCCACCGAGCGCTATCCGTTCAACCCGAACGGCGGCGCCGGCGGCCTCACGGGCGTGACCACGGCCGACGGCCGCTTCACCGCGCTGATGCCGCACCCGGAACGTGTGTTCCGCAACATCCAGATGTCGTGGACCTCCGGCGACCGCTCGCAGCCCAGTCCCTGGATGCAGCTGTGGCGCAACGCGCGCAAGTGGGTGGGCTGATGGGACGAAGATCCGCGTAAGTCAGCAGTACTGGTAATCTCTTGCCTCAAAAGGAGAGGTGATGGGGTATTCCGCCAATATGGCTGAGGCAGCGCGGAGAAATTTGTCGGCCGGAAACTGCCTAAAGGCTGAACACTTACACGTTGCTGGCTACTTGTTCGGAATAGCTGCGGAGTGCGCCTTGAAGGCGATGATGCTTGAAGGACGCATGAAGCCAAGTCCCTCTGATAGCAGGAGTAGGGATGACCCGTTCTATGCACACTTCCCTGAACTGAAGACTTTGCTTAGGGATCAATTGCAAGGCCGCGCAATGTCCCACGTCGCACGACTCGTGGCCGACGACGCTTTTCTGAATCAGTGGGCGATCGAAATTCGGTATGCGGGAAAAGGCCAAGTTCCGCAGGCTTGGGTTGAACGTTGGCAGGAACAAGCGAAAAGCGCCGTCAACCAAATCGGAACGTGAGGCGAGGATGCGAACATATTTCGATGACAGTCTGCCCGAGCTGGTTCGGGTGATTCTTGAGCACTTTGGTCCGGAGGCGGCCAGCAACGGCACCTTCCATCGGGACTCGCGCGGCCAGCTAAGTTTCTTCTCACCCGTTTCGCTGTCGACAGACTTGAAAGAGCGCGCAGCAGCGGCGGCCTCGTTGCGCGTCACTCCGTATATCAGAACTGACCGAGCAATCGTAGACGTCCTCGATGTTGGTGCCGAACGGGTTCTTGCATCCGCTAGCAAGCTGCATCTTCGCATCGATGAAGTGCCAATACAGTTGCTGGATAGACGAACTGTTGGAGCAGACTGGTTGCAAGCGCCCGAGGCTATTCAAAGCGCAGGTCCGAAGCGGTTCGTTTTCATGAGCTTGAAGGGGGGCGTCGGCCGTTCAACTGCTTTGTCCATCGCTGCGGCACATTTCGCAAGTCGAGGACTGCGCGTCCTTGTCGTTGACTTAGACATGGAGGCCCCTGGTATGGGAGCTATGCTCCTCGACGAAACCACGATGCCGAGATTTGGCGTAGTCGACGCACTCGTCGAGAACTCCTTCGGCGCCTTGACTAAAGAGTTCCTCGCTGATCTGACGGGTCCTTCGTCTTTGACCAGTCGAGGGCGGATTGATGTCATGCCCGCATTCGGACGGTCATTCATAACGAATCCGGGCGACGTGCTAGCTAAGATCGCACGAGCGTATGTTGAAGATGTCGCTGAAGACGGATCGGTCCTATCGATGCGCGTCCAAATTCGCAACCTCCTCGATGACGTTGCGACGGCGGATAGGTACGACGTCATGTTAGTTGACGCCCGTGCCGGGCTTAACGAGTCTTCCGCCGCGCCGGTCCTAGGTTTGGGCGCAGATGTTCTGCTGTTCGGATTGAACGAACCGCAAACGTTCTACGGCTACGCTGCGCTTCTAGCGCATCTCAGACGTCTGTTGCCCCCGCAAGGCACAGAGAAACCGGTTTGGCCTGCTCAGATTTCCGTCGTTCATGCAAAGGCCGGAGGTGAAGCTGACATACAGGATTTCGCGGTGAAGTGGCGAGATCTTGTACGCCGTACTTGGTTGCAAAACAGTGCAGTGGCGAGTGCCGGAGTGCCGGTACCTGCAGAACCGTTCAACGATGTACCTTGGATCGAGGACCAAGATTTGCCTGAACAACCAAACGAGGCAGAGTCGGATGACGCGTTCGGCGCACCAATCCCAATTGCACACGACGCACGATTCTTCAATTTCGATCCTGCCACGAAGAAGAGTACGTTAACGGCCGCAGAATACGGCACGGTGTACGAACCGTTTCTTAAGAAGCTGGATTTACAGCTTGGACTGAAGAGCAGCACCAATGACTAGCTCGCCAGTAAGGAAGTCGCCCCCCTTTGGGGTGATTCGTGCATCAATCGCTTCACTTCCTGCGGACGTGTCTCACGACGCGGTGGGATCCCAAGCGCCCCGTGTTGAGGAGATGTACGCGCCTGAGACACATGCCGCCGCGCTGGATCCAAACATCCCGATCGTTGTCGGTTCGCGTGGTGCGGGAAAGAGTTTCTGGTCTGGCGTTCTTGGGCAAGACTCGACTCGAAAAGCAGCGGATGCCGCGTTTCCGAGGCTGGGTCTCGCGCGAGTGAAGGCGGCGTTTGGATACACAGGCTTTGCAGGTGCCGAGGCTATCAGCCCTGCAGTGCTCCATCAGATGCTCGGTGACGATCCCACATTGTCTGATGCCACTGCGGTGTGGTGGGCTGCGATTCTGCGTGCTTGCCAAAGACACACCAAGAAGGGCTCTCCACTTGATGTCAATTCCTCGTTGCAGATCGCTCTGGATCCTATTGAGAGAGAGGCTCGACTGGAGCAGTACGAGGCTGACCTTGGTGATACGGGAGCAGTGCTCCTAGTTGTCTTCGACGCGCTTGACACCATCGCTACCAGTTGGCCCCGTCGGCGACTGCTCACAGAAGCGCTACTCCAGGTTGTGTGGTCTCTGCGCGCATATAGGAACATCAAGTCCAAGCTGTTTTTGCGTCCAGATCAGATTGACGACGAGGCTCTCAGGTTTGTTGAACTTCCCAAGCTGAGAACCGGAGCAGTGCGACTCACATGGTCGGGAGCCGATTTGTACGGGATGCTGTACGGAAGGCTGGCTCTTACTCCCGACCGTGAGTACCGGTCTGCATTCAGCGTGCTGCTTGATTCCTTGGATTTGCCAATACCAGCAAACCAAGCAGAAGTGTTGAGTCGAGAGTGGAGGCTCTCCTCCGACGTAGGATCTCAAATGAGGTTGATGGATGCTCTTGCCGGTCCGTTCATGGCAGATGGTCCCTATGGATTCAAGAAGGGAAAGACGTATAGCTGGCCTTTGAGTCACCTTGCAGATGCTTTTGAAGAGGTCACGCCAAGAAGCTTTCTTGGACTGATAGTAGCTGCTGCCAAGTACGGACCCATTCCCCAGGATAGAGCGCTTTCGGCGGACGGCATTAGGCACGGCCTGCGTGCTGCTTCGAAGACGCGCGTCGATCAGTTGCACCAGGAATTTCCCTGGATTAAGGGTGTGCTTGCCCCTTTGGCTGGTCTTCTACTGCCCCAACCAACGACAGAAGTGTTCAAGGCGTGGAGGGCTGCGAAGACGGTGTCTCGTGTCCGCGAAGATGCGGCGGCGCACAATTACTTGCCCCCCTTTACCGCGAAAGGTACTGAGGAGGAATTGCTAGATGCAATGAAGAGGATCGGAGTGATGTACAGCCGACGGGATGAGCGCATAGACATGCCTGATTTGTATCGAGTCGCGGCTAACTTGCTTAAAAAGGGCGGCACAGCGCCGCTCGCGTAGCGAACCTATGCCGTTCGGCGAGCCTGCAGTTAGTGTGCAAAAGGAGCCGGATGCGCAAGGCGCCCCGGTGCGCCGCTTCCGCGACCCGGCGTACCGCCCTATGGCTGATAACCTTGCCGGCCTGCGCAGCGAGATCGACCGCCTGGACGATGCCATCGTGCGCCTGCTGGCGGAGCGTGCCATGTACGTGAAGGACGCCGCCCGCTTCAAGCGCGACGCCTTCCAGGTGAGCGCGCCCGCGCGCCAGGCCCAGGTGTACTCCCACGTGCGTGCGCTCGCCGGGCAGCATGCGCCGGCCTTCAACGGCGGCTTCGAGGGATTGCCCGACGTGGTGGAAGCCGCGTACCGCGCCCTCGTCGCCGGCTACATTGCCTGCGAACAGAACTATTTCGGGCAGACCGAAGCCCTCCCTCCGAAGGAAGACACGAGATGACGCAACGCCGCCGCCTGCTCAAGGCCCTCGCCGCCACGCCGGCCGCCCTGCTGGCGGGCCCCTGGACGGCCGCCCGTGCGCAGGGCGAGTACCCGTCCAGGCCGGTGAAGATCGTCGTGCCGTTCGCGGCCGGATCGACGCCGGACGTGTTCGCGCGCATCGTCGGCGACCGCGCCGCGCAGGGACTCAAGCAGCCGGTGGTGATCGAGAATCGTCCCGGCGCCGGCGGCAACCTCGGCACCGACGTGGTGGCCAAGGCCGCGCCGGACGGCTACACGATCGGCGCCTCCATCACCGGCCCGCTGGTGAACAACACGGTGCTGTACAAGCGCATGCCGTACGACCCGTTCAAGGACCTGGCGCCGATCACCTTCGGCGTGCACCAGGCGAACGTGCTGGCGGTGAGCCCGTCGCTGGGCGTGAACACGCTCAAGGAGCTGATGGACCTGCTGCGCCGCAATCCCGGCAAGTACAACTACGCTTCCATCGGCGTCGGCAGCCTCTCGCACCTGTCCATCGAGATGCTGAAGAACCTGACCAGCAGCTACGTGGTGCACATCCCCTATGCGTCCTCGCCGGCCGCCGTGACCAGCGTGCTGCAGGGCGACACGCAGATCATCAGCCTGGCGCCGCTGGCGGTGATGCCGCAGGTGCAGGCCGGCAAGCTGAAGGCGCTGGCGGTGTCCACCGCCCGGCGCGTGCCGCAGCTGCCCGGCATCCCGACCTTCCGCGAGGCGGGCCTGCCCATGGACGGCAGCGCCTGGATCGGCCTGGTGGCGCCCGCGGGGACGCCGGCGCCGATCATCGAGCGGCTGAACCGCGAATTCGTGGCGGCCATGCGCGACCCGGCCACCAACGAGAAGCTCAAGGCGCAGTACATGGAAGCCGAGCCGGGCACGCCGCAGCAGTTCGCCGCCTTCATGCGCGAGGAACTCGCCAAGTGGGGCCCCGTCATCAAGCGCAGCGGCGCGACGATCGACTGAGCCGGCTCAGCCCGCCGCCTGCCGGCGGCGGCGCCAGGCCTTCTCGCCTTCGACCGCCAGCCACACCACGGCCGACGCCGCCAGGCAGACCGCCAGTTCCAGCGCCGACAGCGGCGCGGTCTTGAACACCGGGTTGAGCACGGGCAGGTAGATCGTCGCCATCTGCAGCACGAAGGTGAGCAGCACCGCCAGCAGCAGCGGCGTGTTGCTGCGCAGGCCCAGGCGCCACAGGGCCGTGGTCTCGGAGCGGATGCCCATCACGTGCGCCATCTGCCCCAGCGTCAGCACGGTGAACACCATGGTCTGCCAGTGCGCATTGCCGTTGGCGAGCGCCCAGGCCTGCACCGCCATGCAAAGCGCGGCCAGCAGCAGGCCGAACACCAGCATGTGCTGCCACAGGCCGCGCGCGAACAGGCTCTCGCCCGGCGGGCGCGGCGGCCGCTGCATGACGCCGCGCTCGGCGGGTTCGGCGGCCAAAGCCAGCCCGGGCAGGCCGTCGGTGACCAGGTTGACCCACAGGATGTGGATCGGCAGCAGCGGCAGGGGCAACCCCACCAGCGGCGCGATGAAGATCAGCCCCACCTCGCCCGAATTGCCGGTCATGGCATAGCGGACGAACTTGCGGATGTTGTCGTAGATGCGGCGGCCCTCGCGCACCGCGGCCGCGATGGTGGCGAAGTTGTCGTCCAGCAGCACCAGGCTGGAAGCTTCCCGTGCCACGTCGGTGCCGCCGCGGCCCATGGCCACGCCGATGTCGGCGCGCTGCAGCGCCGGCGCATCGTTGACGCCGTCGCCCGTCATCGCCACCAGCTCGCCGTGGGCCTGCAGCGCCTCGACGATGCGGATCTTCTGGGCGGGATCGACGCGGGCATAGACGCGCACCTCGCGCACGCAGGCCGCCAGCGCCGCGTCGTCCAGGTCCGCCAGCCGGGCGCCGGTGATGACCCTGGCCTGCGGGTCGTCCACGATGCCCAGGCGCACGGCGATCGCCCGGGCCGTGGCCGGATGGTCGCCGGTGATCATCGCCACCGTGATGCCGGCCTCGAGGCACTCGCGGACCGCGGCAGCCGCCTCGGGCCGCGGCGGGTCGATCAGTCCCACCAGCCCGAGCAGCTGCAGGCCGTGGGGGGAGGTCTCGCCGGCGGTGCCGGGTGCAGCCGGTGCGTCGGCGTCCTGCCGCGCGAAGGCGAGCACGCGCAGGCCCTGTGCGGCCAGGGCTTCCGCCCGCTGCGTCCAGTGGCGCGCGTCCAGCGGGCGCGGGCCGTCGGGGTGCCATAGCGCGGAGCACAGCGGGATGACGCTTTCCGGGGCCCCCTTGGTGTAGCCGATGACGCGCTGGCCGGCAGCATGCCAGGTGGTCATGCGCTTGAGGCGCGAGTCGAAGGGCTGCTCGGAGATCCGCGGTCGGTCCTGCCGCAAGCGGGCGTGCTGCAGGCCGGCGTCGGCAGCCAGCTCGGCCAGCGCGGTTTCCGTCGGGTCGCCCTCCCAGCCCTGGTCCTGCGAAGGCTGCGCGTCGTTGCACAAGGCCGCGGCCCGCAGCAGTTCCGAGGGCTCGGGCGCGGAGTCGGCGGCGGCATGCCAGTCGCGGCCGTCCGCTTCGACCGCGATCTCGGCGCGCATGCGGTTCTGCGTCAGCGTGCCGGTCTTGTCGGAGCAGACATAGGTGACGGAGCCCAGGGTCTCGACCGACGCGAGCCGCCGGACCAGGGCGCGGAACTCCACCATCCTGCGCGCACCCAGCGCCAGCAGCACGGTGACCACCGCCGGCAACGCCTCCGGGATGCCCGCGACGGCGAGGCTCACCGCCGTCATCAGCATCAGCAGCGGCGGCTCGCCCCGCAACAGGCCGGTGGCGAACACGACGGCGCACACGGCCAGCACCGCGATCGCCAGCCGCCGGCCGAACACGCTCAGGCGGCGCTGCAGCGGCGTCGGCTCCCATCCCCCCTCGGCCAGCAGGCCGGCCATCCGGCCCAGCTCGGTGGAGCGCCCGGTGGCGACCACCAGGCCGCGGCCGCGCCCCTGCGTGGCCGTGGTGCCCTTGAAGGCCATGTTGACGCGGTCGCCCAGCGCGTGCACCGGCCCATCGGGCACTTCGGCCTGCTTGGCGACCGTGACCGACTCGCCGGTGAGGGCCGACTCGTCCACGCGCAACTGCGCGGCCTCGATCAGGCGCAGGTCGGCGGGCACCTGGTTGCCCGCCTCCAGCAGGACGACGTCGCCCGGCACCAGTTCCTGCGCGGCGATCCTGTGGGTGCGACCGGCGCGCAGCACCAGGGCCTGCGCCGCGGCCAGCTTGCGGAGGGCGAGCAGGGCGCGATCGGCCCGCCAGGCCTGCGCCACGCCGATCACGGCATCCAGCACGATGATCACGGCGATCACCAGGGTGTCGACCCAGTCCCCCAGGACGCCGGAGATCACCGCCGCTGCGATCAGCACGACGATCATCAGGTCGCGAAACTGCTCGGCCACCAGGGCGGCGATGCTGCGGGGAGGCGCGCTGGGCAGCTCGTTTCGACCGTGGTGCCGGATGCGGGTCTCGACCTCCTCGAGGTCCAGCCCGAGCTGCGGATCCACCCCGTGCGCGCGGGCGACCTCGTCGGCGTGTTCCAGGTGCCAGTCGTGCGCGGTGTGGGAGGGTGGTGCGGTGCCGGGCATCGCCGGCCAGTATCCGGCCTGCAGGGCCGATCCGCTTGACAGCGGTCAAGCCCTGGACCAGCGGCACGCACCGCGGCCGGGACCGCGCGAGCCGGAACGCCCTCTGCGCTAGAAGCCGACCGGGTAGCCGTCCTTGCGGTGGTCGGAGGCGGCGATGTAGCCGTGCTCGGTTTTCAGCGCGAGCTGCGCGGAACCGAACTCGGTGTCGAAGCGCTGCGCCACGCGCACTTCGTGGCCGCGCTTCTTCAGCCCCTCGATCGCTTCCGGCGGGAAGTTCCATTCCACGGACACGGTGCTGTTGTCGTCCAGGATGCGCCAGCGCGGCGCGTCGCTCGCGGCCTGCGGGTTCTGGCCGTGGTCAGCGACGCGCACGGCGACCTGCAGGTGGCCCTGCGCCTGCATGGAGCCGCCCATGACGCCGAAGCTCATGAGCGGGTTGCCGTCGCGCGTGAGGAAGCCGGGGATGATGGTGTGGAACGGGCGCTTGCGCGGCGCCACCTGGTTGGGATGGCCTTCCTTGAGCGTGAAACCCCAGCCGCGGTTGTGCAGCGCGATGCCGGTGCCGGGCACCACCACGCCGGAGCCGAAGCCCTTGAAGTTCGACTGGATGAAGGAAACCATCATGCCCTTCTGGTCCGCCGCCGTCAGGTACACGGTGCCGCCCGAATGCGGCGAGCCCGCGCGGGCCGGCGCGGCGCGCTCCGGGTGGATCAGGCGGGCCCGCAGCGCCAGGTAGCGCGGCGCCAGCAGCTGCGAGGCGCTGACGATGCGCATCGCGTCCGGGTCGGCGACGTAGGCCTGGAGGTCGGCGAAGGCGAGCTTCATCGCCTCGATCTGCAGGTGGTGGGACAGGGCGGTGTCCAGGCCGGCGCCCTTCAGGTCCAGGGTGGCCAGCATGCCCAGCGCCATCAGGGCCGCGATGCCCTGGCCGCTGGGACCGATCTCGTGCAGCCGCAGTTCACGGTACTCCACCGACAGCGGCTCGACCCAGTCGCATTCGTGCGCCGCGAGGTCCTCCTCGTCGATCAGGCCGCCGGTGGCGCGCGCGTGGTCGGCGATGGCTTTCGCAAGGCGGCCCCGGTAGAAGGCGTCCCCCTTGCTCTGGGCGATCTGCTGCAGCGTGTCCGCCTGCCCCGGGCAGGTGAACAGCTCGCCCGGCTGCGGCGCCTCGCCGCGCGGCGCGAAGGCCTCGCGGAAGCCGGGCTGGGGCAGCAGTTCAGGGACCTGGGCCTGCCACTGGCGGCGCACGGTCGGCGACACCAGGAAGCCCTCGCGCGCATGGCGCAAGGCCGGCGCGAACAGCTCGGCGAAGGGGATCGTCCCGAACCGGTCGGACAGCGCGCGCCAGGCCGAAACCGTGCCGGGCACCGTCACGGAGTCCCATCCGCGCAGCGGCATGGCGGGATACCGGGCGAAGTGCTGCGGCGTCCAGCGGCGCGGCGAGCGGCCCGAGGCATTGAGGCCGTGCAGCCGCTCGCCGTCCCACAGGATGGCGAAGGCGTCGCCGCCGATCCCGTTCATGCACGGCTCCACCACGGTCAGCGTGATCGCCGCGGCCAGCGCCGCATCGACCGCGTTGCCGCCGCGCGCGAGCATCAGCGCCCCGGCCGTGGCCGCCAGCGGCTGCGAGGTGCTGACCACGTTGCGGGCCAGCAGCGGCATGCGCTGCGAGGTGTACGGGAAATCCCAGAAGCCGGGCATGCCTGTCGTCATGTGCTTTCCTATTCCAGCTTCACCTTGGCCCGCGTCACGGCCTGGCCCCAGGTGCGGAATTCCTGGTCGACCACGCTGGCGAATTCGTCGGCCGGCGTGTAGCGCAGCTCCACCCCCTGGTCCTGCAGGCGCTGGCGCAGCTCGGCGGAATCGAGCGCGGTGCGCACCGCCTTCGCCAGCGCGGCCAGTGCCTGCGGCGGGGTGCCCTTGGGCGCCATCAGTCCGAACACGTTGTCGGCGGCGAAGCCCGTGAGGCCGCTTTCGGCCACGGTCGGCACGTCGGGCAGCATGGCCATGCGCTTGCTCGAAGCCACCGCCAGCACGCGCAGGCGACCGGACTTCACGTGCGGCATGGAGGCCGGGATGCTGTCGAACATCATGCTGGAGCTGCCCGCCATCAGGTCGGGCAGGGCCTGCGAGCTGCCCTTGTACGGGATGTGCACGATGTCGACGCCGGCCGCGCCCTTGAACAGTTCCGACTCCAGGTGCGACAAGGTGCCCGGACCCTGCGAGGCGAAGTTGTGCTTGCCGGGCGCCGACTTCAGCAGGGCGACGAGCTGGCCGACGTTCTGTACCGGCAGCGACGCCGGCACGACCAGCATGTGCGGAACGATGGCGACGCCGGCCACCGGCACGAAGTCCTTCTGCAGGTGCGCCTGCTGCGGCGGATAGGCCGCGGCGGCGATGGCGGCGTTGGTCACGGCCGCCATGTAGAGCGTGTAGCCGTCGGCGGGCGCCTTGGCCGCCGCCAGCAGCCCGATGTTGCCGCCGGCGCCGGGCCGGTTCTCGATGACGATGGTCTGGCCCAGGGCCTTGCCCATCTCCTGGCTCACGGCGCGCGCCAGGATGTCGGTGGCGCCCGCGGGCGGGAAGGACAGCACCAGCTGGATGGGCTTGTCCGGATACTCGGCGCGCGCGCCGAATGCAGCCAGTCCGAGCAGCAACGCGGTGCCGAGGTGGCGCAGGGCGGATGCGCGCGCCGTGGGGAAGGGCAGTCGGATGTTCATGGCTTCCTCGTCAGGATGGGATGCCCGCGTCGTGCAATGTCCATGCCACGCCGCTCAGGACCTTGGCGCGACGGCGGCTCCCTCGATGCGATGGCGCTGCAGGGCGGCGGCGACGAAGCCGCTCGCCTTCATCTCCTCGATGTACGCGGACAACCAGGCCTGCGCCGCGGAGCGGCCCTTGGGCACGCCCATGGCCTGCTGGATCACCATGAAGCGCCCGGGCAGCAGGCGCAGGCCGGCCACGCGCTTCGCATCGGCTTCGAGCTGCTGCTTCACGCCCGCGGCCACGTCGAGGTTCTGCGCCAGGAACAGGTCGGTCACCTCGGGCGAGGTCGGCGCGCGCACCAGCGTGGCGGACTTCAGCTCGCGCGTGAGGAACAGGTCGTAGGCGCTGCCGCGGCCCACCATCACGCGGGTGCCGGGGCGGTCGACCTCCTCGTTGCGCTGGAGCGGCGAAGCGCTGCGCACCAGGTAGGCCCCCTCGATGATCACGTAGGGCGCCGTGTACTCCATGTCCGCGGCGCGCACGGGATCGATGGCGACGAAGGCCAGGTCGACCTTCCGGGCCTTCACCGCTTCCACCACGTTGCCCGCGGAGTTGAACGTCACCAGCTCCACCGGCAGGCCCAGGCGGCGTCCGGCCTCCTGCGCCAGGTCCACCGACACGCCGCGCGGCTGCCCGCCTTCGCCGCGGGTGGCGAGGATGGGATTGCCGAAGTTGATGGCCGCGCGCAGGGCGCCGGTCGAGCCGAGCTCCGAGCGTGCCGCGGCGGACGAGGCGGCCGGGCTGCTCGCGCAGCCGGCCAGGGCCGCCGCGCCGGCCGCGCAGAAGGTGCGTCGCGTGAACATCAGAAGTCGTACTTCTGGCCCGGCTCGGGCACCAGGATCACGGGGTGGTCGAAGTGCGCGTGCGTGACCAGGATCAGGTCCACCTTGCCGAGCGCGGACAACTGCTTCCAGTTGGCCGGCGTCTTGGGATTGGAGGTGAGCCAGGGGTCGATCATGATCACCTTGCCGCCCGGCGTCGTGATGCGCACACTGGCCTGGCCCAGCCACAGCACCTCTGTCTTGCCGGCCGCGCGCGGCGTCCCGCCGGCTTGCGCCTGCAGCGCGGTGGCAGGCGCGGTGGACCGCATTCCGGGGGTGGTGCAACCGGCCAGCGCCAGCGCGGCTGCCGCGAACATCAGGGAACGGAGTCGGCTCATGACATCTCCTCGTTGTTGGCATGCCAACCGGCTGGCCGGCATCGCGCGATTGGACCGAAGCAGCACCGCGTCGTCAATCGGGCTCGCCACTACACTCGCCCCGTGCCCGCAACGCCGACCGACCGCCGCCGCTTCGACCGCATCGACGCCCTGCGCGGGGTCGCCATCGTGTGGATGACGGCGTTCCATTTCTTCTTCGACCTCAACCACTACGGCTGGATCCACGAGAACTTCCTGCTCGACCCGTTCTGGACGCGGCAGCGCACGGCGATCGTCAGCCTGTTCCTGTTCTGCGCGGGCCTGGGCCAGGCGGTGGCGCACGCCCAGGGCCAGGGCTGGCCGCGTTTCTGGCGGCGCTGGGCGCAGGTCGCCGGTTGCGCGCTGCTGGTCACGGCCGGATCGTTGTTCATGTTTCCCGCCAGCTTCATCTACTTTGGCGTGCTGCACGGCATCGCCGTGATGCTCATCCTGGTGCGGCTCACCGCAGGGTGGGGGCGGTGGTTGTGGTTCGCCGGCGCGGTGGCGATCCTGCTGCCGCTGGCGGCCGGGCCCCTGCACGAGGCCGTGGGCCACCTGCGGCTGCTCGACGAGCGCTGGCTGAACTGGATCGGCTTCGTGTCCCGGAAGCCCGTGACGCAGGACTACGTCCCGGTGCTGCCCTGGCTGGGCGTGATGTGGTGGGGCATGGCTGCGGGACAGTGGATGCTGCGCGCGCGCCCGGCGTTCGTGCAGGGCGTGATCCCGCGGGCGCCGGCACCGCTGGCATGGATGGGCCGCTGGAGCCTCAGCTGGTACATGCTGCACCAGCCCTTGCTCATCGGCGCGATGCTATTGGTCCGATAGCCGAAGGCCGACACATCGTCGGCTTGCGCCTACAAGGGCGTTTATTCCCTGCGCTTACCTTGGGGGCCGGCAATCCCGCCGGATCCACTGTCTGCCTCCCCCATGCCCAAGATGCCCAAGGCCAACCCGCCGAAGAAGACTGCCGCGAAGTCGGCCGCCCGCAATACCGACAGTGGCCCCGCTCACATCGCCCCGGCTGCGCCCAACGACCTGGCGGCGCGACAGCAGGCCGAAACGCAGGCGATGGTGGCCGCCATGCCCCACAACGAAAACAAGGCGGAAGAGCACGGCTTCGACAACGGGGTGAATCCGCCGCCGGGCCATGCCGTCGAAGCACCTTCGCGACTGGTCGGCGCCAGCACGCTGTCCGAGGAGAACAGCAGCGACAAGGTCGGCACCGCCGCACTGGACGGCCTGAACGCGACCACGGAATCGCTGGACCGCGTGCGGGTGGATTCCAGCGGCCGCACCCTCACGACCAACCAGGGCGTGGCCGTGTCGGACAACCAGAATTCGCTGAAGTACGGCGTGCGCGGCCCGGTGCTGCTGGAAGACTTCGTCCTGCGGGAGAAGATCACCCACTTCGACCACGAGCGCATCCCCGAGCGCATCGTGCATGCCCGCGGGTCCGGCGCGCACGGCTTCTTCGAGTGCTACCAGCCGCTGACCCACCTGACCCGGGCCGCGCCGTTCCGCGAGGCGGGCAAGCGCACGCCGGTGTTCGTGCGCTTCTCCACCGTCGCGGGCGAGCGGGGCTCCAAGGACACGGCTCGCGACGTGCGCGGCTTCGCCGTCAAGTTCTACAGCGACGAGGGCAACTGGGACCTGGTGGGCAACAACATGCCGGTGTTCTTCATCCAGGACGCGATGAAGTTCCCGGACCTGGTGCACGCAGTGAAGCCCGAGCCGCACCACCAGATGCCGCAGGCCGCCAGCGCGCACGACACCTTCTGGGACTTCGTGTCGCTGATGCCCGAGTCCACGCACATGCTGATGTGGGTGATGTCCGACCGCGCGATCCCCCGCAGCTTCGCGACCATGCAGGGCTTTGGCGTGCACACCTTCCGGCTGGTCAACGAGCAGGGCGACTCGGTGTTCTGCAAGTTCCACTGGAATCCCGTGGCCGGCACGCACTCGCTGGTGTGGGACGAGGCGGTGAAGATTTCCGGCGCCGATCCCGACTACCACCGGCGCGACCTGTGGGAGCGCATCGAGGCCGGCAACTACCCCGAGTACGAGCTGGGCCTGCAGGTCTTCACCGAGGAGCAGGCGGAGCGCTTCAGCTTCGACATCCTCGACGCGACCAAGATCGTTCCCGAGGAACTGGTGCCCATCACGCCGGTGGGGCGCATGGTGTTGAACCGCAACCCCGACAACTTCTTCGCCGAGACCGAGCAGGTGGCCTTCTGCACGGCGCAGGTGATCCCGGGCATCGATTTCTCCAACGACCCGCTGCTTGCAGGGCGCATCCACTCCTACGCCGACACGCAGATCTCGCGGCTGGGCGGCCCCAACTTCCATGAGCTGCCGATCAACGCGCCCCTCGTGCAGGTGCACAACAACCAGCGCGACGGCATGCACCGCCAGGCAATCCACCGCGGGCGCGTGTCCTATGAGCCGAACTCGCTGGCGGGCGGCTGTCCGTTCCAGGCCGGTGCGGCGCAGGGCTTCGTGACGGTGCCGGCGCGCATCCGCGCCGAGGAGGAGCAGGGCAAGGTGCGCGCCAAGCCGGAGAAGTTCGCCGACCACTACACCCAGGCCCGCCTGTTCTACGAGAGCCAGACGCCGGTGGAGCAGGGCCACATCGCCAACGCCTTCCGCTTCGAGCTGAGCAAGCTGACCGTGCCGGCGATCCGCGAGCGCATGGTGGCCTCGCTGCGCAATGCGTCGGAGGAACTGGCGAAGAAGGTTGCGGACGGCCTGGGCATGCGGCTACCGGCGCCGCTGCCGCGGGCGTTGCCCGATCCGCAGAAGCCTGAGGTGAAGAAGTCGCCGGCCCTGTCGCTGCTGTTCCGCCCCGGGGACGGTTCGATCAGGGGTCGCAAGGTGGCGCTGCTGGTCGCCCCGGGTGTCGCCGGCGAAGCGATCGAGCGCCTGCAGGCCGCCCTGGCGGAACAGGGCGCGGTCGGCCGTCTCGTGGGCCCGCGCATCGGGCCGATGCCCACCGCCGGCGGCGGCACGATCGAAGCCGACGCCTCGCTCGAGAACGAGCCCGGCTTCCTGTTCGATGGCCTCGTGCTGCCGGATGGAGACGAGGCCGTGGCCGCGCTGGCGCAGGACGGACACACCGGGGAATTCATCCGGGACCAGTTCCGCCACTGCAAGACCATCCTGGTGCTGGGCGCCTCGCGCCAGCTGCTCACGCATGCCGGCGTGCCGCTGGCCATGGACAAGAGCCTGGCCCAGGGCGGCACCGGACTGGTCGTCGTGGACGGCGACCAGTCGGTGGCCGGCATCACCGCCTTCCTGCAGGCGCTGGGCAAGCACCGCCACTTCGGCCGCGAGATGGACCCGCCACTGGCCTGAATCCAACCCTTTTCAGAAAGACAAACCGACATGAACGAACCAGCCGACAAGGATGCCTGCGACCTGCTCGATGCCGACCACATCGCGGTCAAGCACCTGTTCGTCGAATACGCGCGCCTGGCCATGGCCGACCCCGGCTCGGCCGGAGCGCGCCGGGCGCTGGCGGACCGGATCTGCAGCGAGCTGACCGTGCACGCGCAGATCGAGGAGGAGATCTTCTATCCGGCGCTGCGGCAGGCAGTCGGCGCCGCGGCCCTGCTGGACGAAGCGAAGGCCGAACACCAGCAGGCGAAAGCGCTGATCGCCCGCATCGAGGGCCTGGGCCAGGCGGACGTCACGCTGGACGACCTGGTCAGCCAACTGGCGCGGGCCATCGAACACCACGTGAAGGAGGAGCGGGACCAGCTGTTTCCCAAGGCACGCTCGACACCGGCTCTCGATCTCGTGGCGCTGGGCGCGCAGCTGAAGGAGCGGCAGCAGGAACTGCAGGCGCAGACGGCCTGACGACAAAGGAAAAGCGGCCACAGCGCCGCTTTTTTTGGAGCCGCCCGGTCCGGGCCCGGAACGCTCGCTCGACCTTCGCGCTCTTGCGGATGGCCTCGTGCAGCCCGACGGGGACACGCTCGAGCAGGCTGCGCCGCGAACATTGATGCGGCTCAAACATGGCACCCACCAAGGGTCTAGCCTGACGGTCGGTGCATGCGGCTCGCCGCTGCGAGCTTGGCACGCGCTTTACTCCCCGGGGGTGCATCATGAGAAACAGCGGCCGGTTCCTCCCGGTTTTCGTGGCTGGCGTTCTGACAGCCTGCGGCGGCGGTGGCAGTGATGACGCGGCCATCAACGCACCGGCGGCCCAGCAGGGGGCGCAACTCCTCAAAGCCGCCCTGTCGTCGGCACCCAGCCTGGTGGCGCCCGTGTACGCGCTGGAGTTCGTCGGCACGGCCGCCAGTGGCTTTGACCTCAACGATGCGGGCGACGTGGTCGGCAAGTCCTATCCGGATCCCGGTTGCGGGCCGTTCTGCCTGCCGCCGCAGGAGGCGGTCGTCTGGAAGGGCGGCAAGCGCATCGTGCTGCCGCCGGTGCCGGGGTTCGACGGCAGCAGCCAGTATCCGCGCTTCATCAACAACCTCGGACTGATCGCCGGGGTGGCGGGCTTCATCGGCAGCAGCACCCACGCGGCGCTGTGGAAGCCCAGCGGCGACAGCTATGCCGTCCAGGACCTCGGCCTGTTCCCCGGCACGTCCAGCGTCGACGTGTTCGGGCTGGATGACCAGGGCCGTCTGGTCGGCTGGGCCACGCTCGGTGGCGCGATCCCGACGATCGCATTGCCTTTCATGTGGTCGCAGCCGACCGGCATGGTGGACCTGAAGGTGCAGGGTTATCCGAACGAGCGGCCGGCAGCGATGAGCCGCGGCGGCAAGGTCGTGACCTGGGGGTCGTGGTACCAGCTCGGTGATCCGGCCAGCGCCGTGCCCCTGCCGGCGCCGCCGCAAGGCTTCGTCGGCGCGGGATCCAACGGCAGCGCGATCAACGACGCGGGCGACCAGGCCCATTTCCTCGTTTCCACCAGCACGCAGAACCTCGTGTACCCGTTCCGGCTCTCCGCCGGCGGCGGCTGGCAGCAGATCTCGAACGCGGGGACCGGGCGCCTGTCGCGCTGGAGCATGGGGTCCATCAATGCGGCGCAGGACGTGACTTTCACGGCGCTCGGCACCGCGATGGTTGCGCCGGGTCCGGCCGGTACGGCGCAGTCCCTGGCTTCCCGCATGTCGCCCGCGTACCCGGGCGCCACGGTCGGCGTCGCCGGTCCCATGAACGCTGCAGGCCAGATCCTGGCGCAGGTGATGATCGGCCGCAGCCAGCGCCTCGTCAAACTGACGCCGGCGCGCGCCTGTACGGTCGATTGCCTCGTGAGCCGCGCCCTGGCAGTGACGGCCCAATTCGTGCAGGACCCTGCGCTTCCCGGCAGCTGTGTGCAAGGCGGCAAGATGTACAACCTCGCCTCCGCGTCCGTCACGATCACCGGCGAAACGGGAGTGCCGCTTGCGAACGTGCAGGTCAGCGGGCGATTCCTCGATGACTACTGGACCAACCAGCCGGTCACCGGCACCACGGATGCATCCGGCGTGGTCCGATGGAGCTACCGCGGCCCCTGCGGGGTGGGCGCCATCGCCTTCCTCGTGGACGACGCGACGCTCGGCGCGCGCACCCTGGACCGCACGCAGGGCACGCTCACCGGGTACGTGATTCCGGGCACGACCGGTGCACCGCCCCCGCCGCCGGATCCGGGGCCCAACCCGGTGCTGAACCAGCCACCCGTCGCGGCGCCCAGCGTGACCTGCACGGCCGGCAGCACCTGCACGTTCTCGGGCAGCGGCTCCCAGGATCCCGACGGCAGGATCACGGCCTATCGCTGGACCGCGAACAACGGCACGGTGTGGTCGACCCAGGCCGTGTTCACCAGGACGTTCAGCAAGGCCGGCAAGGAGTCGGTGACGCTTCAGGTGACCGACGACGGCGGCCTGAGCGCATCGAAGAAGGTGACGTTCACCGTGTTGCGGTGAGCACGGATCCCGTCACCACCAGGGTGGAGGCAGGAACCGGGGAACGCCAACAAGAAAGCGGCCCGTGCGGGCCGCTTTTCTTGGATCCCCGCAGCGGCGGGGACAGGATGCGCCGCGCGCTTGCGCGCGCCGGCCTCACTCGATCTTGGCGTTCTTGCGCAGGTTCTCCTGGAACTGCGCCAGCTTCTGCTGCTGCAGCTGCTGGGCGATCTGCGGCTTGACGTCCTCGAACTTGGGCAGCTGCGCCTCGCGCACGTCGTCGACGCGGATCACGTGCCAGCCGAACTGCGACTTCACGGGCGCCTGGGTCGTCTCGCCCTTCTTCAGCTTGATCATGGCCTCGGCGAACTCCGGCACGTAGCTGCTCGGCGTGGCCCAGTCGAGGTCGCCGCCGTTGGCGCCGGATCCCGGGTCCTTGGACTGCTTCTTGGCGATGTCCTCGAACTTCTGGCCCTTCTTGAGGTCGCCGATGATCTTCTTGGCGTCCTCTTCCTTTTCCACCAGGATGTGGCGCGCCTTGTATTCCTTGCCGCCGTTGGCCGCGGCGAACTTGTCGTACTCCGCCTTGATCTCGGCGTCGGTGACGGGATTGGTCTTCTGGTAGTCGGCGAACAGCTCGCGGATCAGGATGGTCTGGCGGGCCAGTTCCATCTGCGCCTTGTAGTCGTCGCTGGCGTCCAGGCCGCGCTTCTGCGCTTCCTGCATGAAGATCTCGCGGGCGATCACTTCGTCCTTCAGCTGGCCCTGCATCTCGGGGGTGACCGGGCGGCCGGCCTTGGCCAGCTGCTGCGACAGCATGTCCAGGCGCGCCTTGGGCACGGGCTTGCCGTTGACGATGGCGACGTTCTGGGCGAAGGCAGGCAAGGCGATGCCGAGGGCGGCCGCGGTGAACGCGGTCAGGAGGACTTTCTTCATGGGATTTCCCTTGGGAGCGGAAGCGGAATCGGGTTTCAGAGCGTTTCGATCGCCAGGGCGTGCACGCCATGGTCGCGGTCGATGAAGTCGCGCAGGGCATCATACACAAGGCGATGACGCGCCACTTTGGGGCGCCCTTCGAACAGCGGCGAGGCGATCCGCACCCGGAAATGGGTGCCCACCCCGGTGCCGTCCTGGCCCGCGTGGCCCAGGTGGGCCGCGCTCTCGTCCAGCACTTCCAGCTGCGTCGGCGAGAGGCGTTCCTGCAGGCGCTCGCGCAGCGCCTGCGCGGTGATCCCGGTGCCCGTGCTCACGAGTCGCGCGCCCCGGCTTCCTTGGTGTCCTTCATGTGACGGCTCAGGTACAGCGCCTGCGCCACCACGAACAGCGCCATCAGGCCCAGGCCGCCGAACAGCTTGAAGTTGACCCAGGTGTCGGTATCGAAGTTGAACGCCACCCAGAGGTTCAGCACGCCCATGACGCCGAAGAAGGCCACCCAGCTCCAGTTCATGGCGCGCCAGGCGGGCTCGGGCAGGACCAGTTGCGACCCCATCAGCGACTTCAGCAGGTTCTTGCGGAAGAACAGCAGGCCGCCGGCGAGCGCGCCGCCCATCATCCAGTACAGCACCGTCGGCTTCCATTTGATGAAGGTCTCGTCGTGGGCCAGGATGGTGGCGCCGCCGAAGACGACGATGATGCCCAGGCTCAGCCACTGCATCGGTTCCACCTTGCCGGTGGAGTAGCGGAACCAGGCGATCTGCGCCACGGTCGCCGCGATGGCGACGCCGGTCGCGACGTAGATGCCCCAGAGCTTGAACGCCACGAAGAAGAGGGCGATCGGGAAGAAATCGAGCAGCAGTTTCATCAGGTCTTCTTGCCTTCCGGCTGGAAGTCCAGCGAGGCGGAGTTCATGCAGTAGCGCAGTCCGGTATCGGTCGGGCCGTCGGGAAAGACGTGGCCCAGGTGGGCACCGCATTGTGCACACACCGTCTCGGTGCGGACCATGCCGTGGCTGACGTCGCGGATCTCGCGGATCGCTCCGGGCACCGCCTGGGAGAAGCTCGGCCAGCCGCAGCCCGCGTCGAACTTGGTGTCCGAGTCGAACAGCTTGGCGCCGCAGCAGACGCAGTGGTAGCTGCCGTCGGCCCACACGCGCTCGTACTTGCCGGTGAAGGGGCGCTCGGTGGCGGCTTGGCGGGTGACCTGGTAGGCGCCGGGTTCCGCGCCCTTGTCGGCGAGGAGGGCCTTCCATTCGGCGTCGGTCTTGCGGATCGGGAAGTCCTGGTTCATGAAGAGCAGCTGATCTCGATGTGGGTGGCCCAGTCGGGCGGGAAGCCGGCCTTGTCCTCGTGCCCCGGGTGTTCGTCGAATGGGGCGTGGACCAGGCTCAGCAGGGCTTCGACCTCGGAAAAGTCTCCAAGTTTCGCCTGCCGGATGGCCAGTTCGCACAAATGGTTGCGCAGCACGAACTTCGGGTTGGCCTGCAGCATGCGCTCGCCGGCGGCGGCACGCGCGTCAGGCAGCCGCGCTTCATAGTGTGGGAGCCAGGCGTCGAAGGCGTCCCGGTCCGGGAACAGGTCGCGCACCTCGCTGGCCGGCGCCGTGCCGGCCACGAAGCGCGACAGCCGGCGCCAGAAGATGGGGTAGTCGACGGCGCCGGCGGCCAGCAGCTGGAGGGTGCCCTCGACCAGCTCGCGGTCGCCGGGGCGTTCATCCGCCAGGCCCAGCTTGGCGCGCATGCGGCCTTCCAGCTCGCGCGGGAACACGGTCTTGTACGACTCCAGCGCCGCCAAGGCCACCTCCTGGTCCCCGATCAGCGGAAGCAGGGCCTGCCCGAGGCAGAACAGGTTCCAGTACGCGACGTTCGGCTGGCGGTTGTAGGCGTAGCGGCCCGTGTCGTCGCTGTGGTTGCAGATGTGGGTCGGCACGAAGGCATCGAGGAACTGGAACGGGCCGTAGTCGATGGTGAGGCCCAGGATGCTCATGTTGTCGGTGTTCATCACCCCATGGCAGAAGCCCACCGCCTGCCATTGCGCAACCATCGCCGCCGTGCGCTCGCTCACCTGTTCCAGCAGCGCGGCATAGGGATTGCCGGCGAGCCGATCGCCGCCGCGGCAGTGCGGATAGAAGGTGTCGATCACGTAGTCGGCCAGCTCGCGCAGTTCGCCGTGCTGGCCACGGGCGGAGAAGTGTTCGAAGTGACCGAAGCGCACGAAGCTGGGCGCCACCCGCGTCACCACGGCGGCCGTCTCCACCTCCTCGCGGCGCACCGGCTGCGGCGAACCGGTGACCACCAGCGCGCGGGTGGTGGGGATGCCCAGTCCGTGCATGGCTTCCGACGCCAGGTACTCCCGGATGCTGGAGCGCAGCACCGCGCGTCCATCGCCCATGCGCGAGTAGGGCGTGCGCCCCGCGCCCTTGAGCTGCAATTCCTGCACGCCCGCCGGCGTCGCTATGCCCCCGAGCAGGATCGCCCGACCGTCCCCCAGCTGGCCGGCCCAGACGCCGAACTGGTGGCCGCTGTAGACGCTGGCCAGCGGGCGGCTGCCTGAGATAGGGACATTCCCGGAGAAGGCGGCGACGCCCGGCTCGCCCGCCAGCAGCTCCGGTGACAGGCCCAGCTCGGCAGCAAGCGGGCGATTGAGCGAGACGAGATGGGGCGAGGGCAGCGGTGTCGGCCACAGCTCCGTGGAGAAGGCGCTTCCCAGCTGCGCGAAGCCGGCCTGCCAGGCGGGCCCCAGTTCCAGGGCCGCCGGGGCCTGCGCGATGGCTTGATCCATGCGGCATTGTCCGCCCGCACCTCAAGCCCGGGGGGTCTTAGGGGAATGGCTTACTGGCAGGGCGGCGGGGAGCGCTTGGATAATCGCTTGGCAGAGCTTAAGACCAATGACAGGGGGAGTACTCGATGAGCGATTTTTCGGGCCTGGAACAATCCTTCACCTTGCAGGCGATGTCGCCGCTGCTCGATGATGCATTTCTTTCCGGCAGCATCCAGCGGACGCCAACGCTGCGCACGCGCTCCTTTGACCTGCGCCTGGATGAGATCGAGTTCCGACGCCTGCATGCCGCCGACGAAATCGCCGACATCCAGAAGCTCCGCGCCGAGATCCAGTTACCGGGGGCGGCCTTGGCCGACCCCCGTTTCATGACCCGCGAAAAAAAAGAGACCGGGAGGGGGTTGTCGGTGCATTCGAATGGAGGGACGATTTCATCGGGACGATGAGGTTCCTGCCACTTGGCAAGGGGCTCAGCCCGGTGGAGGAGCTCTTGCGTGAACGTGGTCACGGCGACCAGGCAGTCGCCGGCAACTGGGAATTTGGACGGTTGGTGCTCGATCCGCGCTACCGCTCCGGTCCCGAACTCCTTGAACGATGCGTGTTCCTGGCGGTCTCCCACCTGGTCCTCCAGCATGACTGCGGCTATGCGTTCGCCTCCTGCACACCGGCCCTGAGCCGTCTCTACCGCCGCTTCGGCTTCTCGGTTGTCAGCAACGATGTGCGGGTGCCCGGCGAAGAGAAGCCGTATCACCTCATCCGCGCCGCGATCTCGGACGTCTTGGAGGCCGCCGCGTCGACGGACACGGAACGGGCACTGGTCCATACCCTCACCGTCACCGCGTGAGGCCCGCCATGAAGCTTTCCTCCGTCTTCGCGCCTTTCAAAGCGCTGTACAGCCACTACCAGACGTACCACGGCCATGGCCGGCCCTTGCTGAAGTACATCGGCATCATTGGCGCCCTCACGTACATCACCTTCTACCTGGTCCGGTTCACGCGCCCGAATCCGCGGCCCTTCGACGACCTGGCCCTGCGGCTGGTGGTCGTCATCCTGTTCCTCCTGCTCGCCGCCAGGGACCACTGGCCGGACAATCTCAGGAAGTTCTACCTGCCGTATTCGTACGGTGCGTTGATCTTCTGCATGCCGTTCTTCAACGTGTACTTTTCGCTGGAACGCGGCGGCGGCATCCCGGCGATGTCGAACTGTTTCATCGCCCTCAGCTTCCTGGTGATGCTGACCGACTGGCGCAACACGATCGCCATGCTGGCCATCGGCATCGCGTCGGCCAGCACGATCTTCTTCGGACTGCATCCTGGCGGTCGTTGGCCTCCTGACCTCATCGCCCAGATTCCCGCTTACCTGATCATCCTGATCGGGGGCGGCGCCTTCAAGCTTTCCGAAAAGCAGATCGACAGCGAAAAGTCGCGGCTCGCCGCTGCGCTCGCCGGCTCCATCGCGCACGAGATGCGCAATCCGCTCGGACGCATCCAGCACGCGATGGAGCGGATCCAGGGCGTGCTTGCGCCCCGTCGTTCGCGCGGGTTGGAGCAGCCCATGACGGCCGAGCAGACGGACGCCCTGTACCGCCACCTTGCCGACAGCGAATTGGCGGTGCGCCGCGGATTGCAGGTGATCTCGATGACCCTCGACGGGGTCGCGGGCAAGGCGATGGACCCTTCCGCCTTCCGTTACCTGTCCGCGGCGGACGTGGTGCAGCAGGCGGTGGAGGAATACAGCTACGACACCGACGAGCGTCGCGACCGGGTCAGCGTCGACGTGAAGCAGGACTTCCTGTTCCGTGGCGACGAGACGGCCTACCTGTTCGTGCTGTTCAACCTGGTCAAGAACGCTCTCTACTATGCGGCCAGTTGCCCCCGCACCCAGGTCACCATCAGCGTGGGCGATCACAAGGTGACGGTGCGGGACACCGGCCCGGGCATCCCGCCGGACGTCCTGCCCGGCTTGTTCGAGCCGTTCCGCTCCGTCGGCAAGACCGGCGGCACCGGCCTCGGCCTCGCCTACTGCAAGCGAGTGATGAACGTGTTTGGCGGCAGCATCGACTGCGATTCCAGGTTGGGTGAGTACACCGAGTTCACCATGCGCTTCCCGGTGCTCGGCGCGGAGCAGGAAGAAAAGTACCGGATGGATGCCATTGCGCAAGCGCGCACCGCGCTGGCCGGAAAGCGGGTTCTGATCGTGGAAGACGATCCGGTGCAGTGCATGGCGACCCGCCTGAAGCTCGCTCCCCTGGCGATCACCACCGAGATCGAGGATGCGGCAGATGGCCAGTCCGCACTGGGGCTGCTGGCGGCGCGCAAGTTCGACATCGTCTTGCTGGACCTGTACATGCCGGGCCTGGATGGCTATGCCGTCGCGGAGAAGATCCGGCGTGGCGGCGGCCCGAACCAGGACGTGCACATCGTCGCCTATTCGAGCGAACCGGCCAGCCTGGCGCGGACGCGTGCGCTCAAGAGCGGCATGGACGCTTTCGTCGGAAAGCCCAGCGGTCAGCTCTCTCTGCTGGGCGCCATGCAGAAGGTCATGCAGCAGCCCTTCGCGTCCAGCGGCGACATCGGTGCCCGGCTCGCCGGGCGCCGCATCCTGGTCGCCGACGACAGCGCGTTCAACCGGAAGGCCATCGCCGCCTACCTGCGCAACGCTGCGGCGATCGTGATCGAGGTTGAGCATGGGGCGGCGGTGCTGGACCAGCTGCGCGCCCAGGAAGGCATCCACGCGGTCATCGTGGACCTGCACATGCCCGGCATGGACGGCCTGGAAACTGCGCGCGCGATTCGCAGCGCGCGCGAGCCGTGGTCGGGGGTTCCGGTGATTGCGCTCACGGCGCGTTCTGACGAGCCCGCGGTTGCCGCGGCCACCGCCGCCGGCATGAACGGCTTCCTGGTGAAGCCGGTGGATGCGCTGGTGCTGTACGACACGCTCGCCCGCCTCACCAGCGGCGGGTTCGGCATGACGCCAGCTCCGGAGTCGGCGCGGTCGCGCGAACCCGGCGCCCCCGCGCAGGGCGGCCTGCTCAATCTCCAGCGGCTGGAAAGCTACAAGCGCCTGGGCATGCTGGACGAGCTGCTGAACGACTACGTGCCGGAAATGGCGCGGCTGGTCGACACCCTGCGCCAGGCGGTTGACAACAGCGACGTGCAGGGCAGCATCGATGCGCTGCATTCGCTGCTGGGCATGAGTGGCGAGGCCGGCGCCCAGGCGCTCTACCAGCAGGTGCGCAAGCTGTACGTGCCGCTGCTGGAGCAGGGCGAGTGGCCGGCGGGCACGACCTGGCTGCCCCAGCTGCAGGACCTTGCCCTGCAGACGGGGGAAGCGTTGAAGGCATACTGCGCGGCGCAGTCCCGTTCCAACGCCAGCTGAAGTTCCCATGCAGGTTCCCGATCTTTCCGGAGAGGCTCCCTCCGTCCTGTTCGTGGACGACGAACAGACCTCCCGCAAGTGGTTCGCCCGGGAGTTCGGGGACGAATTCCGCGTGGTGACGGCCGGCGGCGCCGATGAGGCCCTGGCCATCCTCGGCGAACGCAGCTCCGAATTCGGCGTGCTGGTCACCGACTACCGGATGCCCGAGCGCGACGGCATGAAGCTGCTGCGCGCCGTGCAGCGCGACTTCCGCCACGTGGTCCGGCTGCTCGCCACCGCCTATGCCGAGAAGGACGTCGCGATCGCGGCGGTCAACCAGGGCAAGGTGCTGCGCATCCTGGAAAAGCCGCTCGACGGCGAGGCCACGCGCGAAGCCCTGCGCGAGGCCCTGGCCATGTTCCGGGCGCAGGCGCTCGAGCGGGTGGTCAACGAAGGCCGCGTCGCCGCGCTGCGCGAGGCGCTGGGCTTCCTCGCCCACGAACTGAACACGCCGCTGGCCACCGTGCGCGGCTACGTGAGCTCGGTGGGCGCGCGCTACATCCCGCCCGGTCCCGATACGCCCCCCGGCTTGGCGCAGTTCCGCGAGGACCATCCGGGCGAGCTGGTGACCGCGCTGGAGCGCGCCGAGCGGCGCGCGCTGTACTGCCAGTCGCTGGTCTCCACCTTCGTGCAGTCGGCGCGCGACGCCTATCCCGACGCCGTGCCGCAGTCGATCACGGCCAGCAGCCTGGTGGAGGCCCTGCTGGACGAGTTCCCGTTCGAGGAGGGCGAGCGTGCCGGCGTGACGCTGGACGTGCGCCATGACTTCCGCCTGCCCGGACGGCGCGACCTGCTGTACCTCGTGTTGTGCACGCTCGCCAAGAACGCACTGCTGGCCCTGCGCGGGCGGCCCGAGCCGCGGCTGTGGCTGGAAGTGGATTCCGCACCCGAGGCGCCGCAGGGGCGGCGCGCCTGGATCCGGGTGCGGGACAACGGGCCCGGCATCCCGCCCGAGGTGCTGGGCAAGCTCACGCGCGAGCCGGTCACCACGCGTGCCCAGTCCGGCGGCAGCGGCATGGGCCTCATGTTCTGCCAGCGCGTGATGCAGGCCATCAGCGGCTCCATCGAAGTGCACTCCACTCTGGAGGACGGCACGATGGTGACCCTCTTTTTCCAGCCGCAGGCGATCCTGCGCTGATCCGCCCCGGTCGGCTGCGCCGGGCGTTCGCCCCGGCATCGCAGTAACGCAAGCGTCAGCCTCGCACAAGCCGCGCGCCGCGGCGGGTTTACGATATCCGCCGTCGCAAACGAATTGATTCCCCCGAGGAGACACCATGCTGGGACTGATGCAAAACCAACCGCTGCTGATTTCGGCGCTCATCGAGCACGCCGAGCGGCACCATGGCGACGGTGAGATCGTCTCGCGTCGGGTCGAGGGAGACATCCACCGCTACCGGTGGCGCGACGTCGCCGCGCGCGCGCGGCAGATCGCCAATGCGCTCGACGGCATGCAGTTGCTGTTCTCCGACCGCGTCGCCACGCTGGCCTGGAACGGCTACCGCCACCTGGAGCTGTACTTCGGCGTGAGCGGGTCGGGCCGGGTGCTGCACACCATCAACCCGCGCCTGCACCCGGAGCAGATCGCCTGGATCGCCAACCATGCGGAAGACCAGGTGCTGTGCTTCGACATGACCTTCCTGCCGCTGGTGCAGGCGGTGCACGCGAAATGCCCCACCATCAAGCAGTACGTCGCGCTGTGCGATGCGGACAAGCTGCCCAAGGACAGCGGCATTCCGAACCTCGTCGCCTACGAGTCCTGGATCGGCGGCCAGCCGACCACCTACCAGTGGCCCAGCTTCGACGAGAACTCCGCCTCCAGCATGTGCTACACGAGCGGCACCACGGGCAACCCGAAGGCGGCGCTCTACAGCCACCGCTCCACGACGCTGCACGCCTACGCCGCGGCGCTGCCCGACGTCATGTGCCTGTCCGCCCGCGACGCGGTGCTGCCGGTGGTCCCCATGTTCCACGTCAACGCCTGGGGCATTCCTTACTCGGCGGCGCTCACCGGCTGCAAGCTGGTGTTCCCGGGCGGCGCCATGGACGGCAAGTCGATCTACGAACTGATCGAACAGGAGCAGGTCACCTACGCGGCGGGCGTTCCCACGGTCTGGCAGATGCTGCTGGGCCACATGAAGCCGGGCGGCCTGCGCTTCTCCTCGCTCAAGCGCACGGTGATCGGCGGCTCCGCCTGCCCGCCGGCGATGATCGACGCCTTCCGCGAGGAGTACGGCGTCGAGGTGCTGCATGCCTGGGGCATGACCGAGATGAGCCCGCTGGGAACGCTCTGCACGCTGAAGAACAAGCACCTGAAGCAGTCGCCCGAGGAGCAGATGAAGATCCGCCTGAAGCAGGGACGCGCGATCTTCGGGGTCGACATGAAGATCGTCGGCGACGACGGCGAAGAACTGGCGTGGGACGGCAAGGCCTTCGGCGACCTGTACGTGAAGGGGCCGTGGGTCGTGCGCGAATACTTCAAGGGCGAGGGCGGCGACCCGCTGGTGCAGGACAAGCATGGCGTGGCCTGGTTCCCCACCGGCGACGTGGCCACGATCGACGCCGACGGCTACATGCAGATCACCGACCGCAGCAAGGACGTGATCAAGTCCGGCGGCGAGTGGATCAGCTCGATCGACATCGAGAACATCGCGATGGCGCATCCCGCGATCCAGATGGCCGCGTGCGTGGGCATGCGGCATCCCAAGTGGGACGAGCGTCCGATCGTCGCCGTGGTGAAGAAAGCCGGCGCGGAGGTGACGAAGGAGGATCTGCTCAAGTTCTACGAGGGCAAGATCGCCAAGTGGCAGATCCCGGACGACGTGGTGTTCGTCGAGAGCATTCCGTTGGGCGCCACCGGCAAGATGCTGAAGACGCGGCTGCGCGAGCAGTTGAAGGACTACCGGCTGCCGACCACTTGACGCAGGACAAGAAGTCGCCCGCCGCGGAGGGCCGCGGCGGCGCGCATCGCGTCCTGTCGCCTGAGTGATAAGCGAGGGCGGTCTTAGGGGCAATCCCTGACCGTTGCACCGCACAAAAACTTGTACCCTGCGCGCTGTCGGATCACCAGGAGACAGACAATGAACCACACGATCAAGATCGTTGCCGTCGCGGCCATGGTCATCGCCTCGGGCGCCGCCTTCGCGCAGAAGGGCGAGACCGTGAAGATCGCCTTCATGGACCCGCTGTCGGGCCCCTTCGCCAACGTCGGCCAGAACCAGCTCAAGAGCTGGCAGTTCGCCGCCGAGAAGCTGTCCACCAGGAATCCCGCCGGCGTGAAGTTCGAGGTCGTGGGCTTCGACAACAAGGGCTCGCCGCAGGAAAGCCTGAACACGCTCAAGGCCGCCATCGACCAGGGCTTCCGCTACGTCACGCAGGGCAACGGCTCCGGTGCCGCGACCGCCATCCTCGACGCGGTGGCCAAGCACAACGAGCGCAATCCGGGCAAGGAACTCGTCTACCTGAATTACGCCGCGGTGGATCCCGCCCTCACCAACGAGAAGTGCGACTACTGGCACTTCCGCCTCGATGCTGACACCTCGATGAAGATGGAGGCGCTGACCTCCTTCATGAAGGACCAGCCCAAGGTCAAGAGCGTCTTCCTGATCAACCAGAACTACTCGCACGGCCAGCAGGTCGCCAAGTACTTCAAGGACGCCATCGCCCGCAAGCGCCCCGACGTCAAGATCGTCGGCGAGGACCTGCACCCGATCGGGCAGGTCAAGGACTTCGCGCCCTACGTCGCCAAGATCAAGCAGTCCGGCGCGGACACCATCGTCACCGGCAACTGGGGCCAGGACCTGACGCTGCTGGTGAAGGCGCTGAACGACGCGGGCCTGAAGATCCCGATGTACACCTACTACGCCGGCGTGACCGGCACGCCGACGGCGCTGGCCGCCGGCGGCGACAGCGAGGTCTACGTGGTCGCCTACGGCCACGCCAACCACACCGGCGAACTGGGCCAGATGGGCGCCGAGTTCCACAAGAAGTTCAATGACGACTACTACACCTACGCCACCTACAACGGCATCTCGCTGCTGTCGGCGGCGATGGCCAAGGCGCAGTCCACCAACCCGGTGAAGGTCGCCAAGGCGATGGAAGGCCTGACCGTCAAGAGCTTCGCCGGCGACGTGACGATGCGCGCGTCCGACCACCAGTTGCAGCAGACGATGTACATCACCAAGTGGCAGAAGGCCAAGAAGGGCGAGTACAGCGTGGAGAACACCGGCTACACCTTCGTGCCGATCAAGCAGATGGACCCCTACGTCTCGAGCACGCCGACCAGCTGCCAGATGAAGCGTCCGTCCGCGGGCTGACGCGCAGGCGACGGTCCGGAGCCGGGACGCCAGCGTCCCGGCTTTTTTTTGGGTGCCGCACCCGTCAGAATGCGGACACACGAGAACGAAGGAAGAGAACACGCGGATGGAGTTCTTCACCATATCGCTGCTGAACGGCATCAGCTACGGGCTGCTGCTGTTCATGCTCAGTTCCGGCCTCACGCTGATCTTCAGCATGATGGGCGTGCTCAATTTCGCGCACGCCAGTTTCTACATGCTGGGAGCGTATTTCGCATACAGCGTTTCGCAGCTGGTCGGCTTCTTCCCGGCGCTGTTCGTCGCACCGCTCGTGGTGGGCGGGCTCGGCGCGCTGTTCGAGAAGTACGCGCTACGCCGGGTGCACAAGTTCGGCCACGTGCCCGAGCTGCTGATCACCTTCGGCCTGTCCTTCATCATCCTGGAGATGGTGCAGCTGGTGTGGGGCACGAGTTCGGCCGACTACCGGGTGCCCGCCGCCCTGGGCGGTCCGCTCTTCACGCTCTACGGCACGCAGTTCCCGCTGTACCGCGGTTTCATGATGCTGGTGGCCGTGCTGATGCTGATCGCGATCTGGCTGCTGCTTACGCGCACGCGCATCGGGCTGGTGATCCAGGCGGCCCTGACGCACCCGGACACGGTCGAAGCCCTGGGCCACAACGTCCCGCGCGTGTTCATGATGGTGTTCGGCGGTGGCGCCGCCCTCGCCGGGCTGGCTGGCGTGATCGGCGGCAATGCCTTCGTCACCGAACCCGGCATGGCCGCGACCGTCGGCTCCGTCATCTTCGTGGTGGTGGTCGTGGGCGGCATGGGCTCGCTGGCCGGCGCCTTCGTCGCCTCCCTGCTGATCGGGATCATCCAGACCTTCGCCGTGGGCGTGGACGCGTCGCTCATGGGTGCGGTGCAGACCTTCGGCCTCACCGTCACGCCCCAGACCTTCGGCTACCCGCTGTGGAAACTCAAGATCTCGCAGATCGCCCCGATCCTGCCCTACCTGTTCCTGGTGCTGATCCTGATCTTCCGGCCCAAGGGCCTGCTCGGAACGCGGGAGGGCTGAAGTGAGCACCTTGTCGAACATCGAGCCCGGCTCCGAAGCCGAACGCGAGAACCGGCGCGTCGGCGTGGCGATGGACATCCAGGACCCCCTGGCCGATCGCGCGCGATCCGGCAAGTCGCGCCGCGCCGCTTACTACGAGTTCAAGCCCTACAACGTCGGCCGCTGGATCGTGTGGAGCGCCTTCGCGCTGCTGCTGGCCGTCGCTCCCATGCTGTTCACCAGCAGCCTGGCGCACACCATGCTGTCGCAGATGGGCATCGCCATCATCGTCTGCCTCTCGTACAACATGATCCTGGGGCAGGGCGGCATGCTCAGCTTCGGGCATGCGGTCTATTCGGGGATGGGATCGTTCCTCGCGATCCATACGCTCAACCTGGTGGCCAAGGGCGGCTGGCCCATCCCGGTGAGCCTGATCCCGATCGTGGGCGGCCTCTCGGCCATGTTGTTCGCCGTGATCTTCGGCTACGTCACCACCAAGAAGGCCGCCACGCCCTTCGCGATGATCACGCTGGGCATCGGCGAACTCGTGTGGGCCAGCTCGCTGATGTTCCCCGAATTCTTCGGCGGCGAAGGCGGCATCTCCGGCAACCGCGTGGCCGGGCCCAAGCCCCTGGGCATCACCTTCGGGCCGCAGATCCAGCTGTACTACCTGATCGCGGTCTACACCTTCATCTGCACCGCCGCCATGTTCGCCTTCACGCGCACGCCGCTGGGGCGCATGCTCAACGCGGTGCGCGACAACCCCGAGCGGGTGGAGTTCGTCGGCTACGACACGCAGAAGGTGCGCTACATGGCGTTCGTCCTGTCCGCGTTCTTCGCCGGCATCTCGGGCGGCCTGGCGGCGCTGAATTTCGAGATCGTCACCTCCGAGGTCGTGGGCGGGCCGCGCTCGGGCGCCTACCTGCTGTTCACCTTCCTGGGCGGGGCGACCTTCTTCTTCGGCCCGATCATCGGCGGCGTGCTGATGGTGCTGGCCGGCGTGCTGCTGTCCGAGCTGACCAAGGCCTGGCTGCTGTACCTGGGCCTCGTCTTCCTGTTCATGGTGATGTACGCGCCCGGCGGCATCGCCAGCCTGATCATGATGAACCTTCGGGTGGCGTCCTTTGGTCGCCTCAAGGAGCTCTGGGTCAGCTACCTGGCGCTGGCGGTCACCGCGCTGGTGGCCCTGCTGGGTGCGGCGGGCATGATCGAGATGGTCTACCACCTGCAGCTCAATGCGGCCCTCGGTCCCGAACTGCACTTCCTGGGCGTGAACCTCAACGCAAAGGGCCTCGACAGCTGGTTCGGCGCTGGCTTCGTCATGCTCACCGGCATCGGCCTGTTCGAGGTCGCCCGCCGCCACTACCTGAAGCAATGGGGCGAGATCCAGGAATTCATCGAGAAGGAAATGAAGCGGAGGGAGACGCTGTGAGCATGAGCACCGCAGGACCGCTCCAAGGTGCGAACGCCCCCTCGGGGGGCAGCGCGACGCCGAGGGAGTCGCGCGTGGGGGCCGCCATGCCTGCCCTTGAATTGAAGGACCTGCGCAAGTCCTTCGGCAAGACCGAGATCATCCGCGGCTGCAGCCTGCAGGTGGCCCAGGGCGAACGCATCGCCGTGATCGGCCCCAACGGCGCGGGCAAGTCGACGCTGTTCAACCTCATCAGCGGCCGCTTCGCGCCCACCAGTGGCCAGGTGCTGCTCAACGGCCACCGCATCGACGGCAAGAAGCCGTTCGAGATCAACCGGCTGGGCCTCTCGCGCAGCTTCCAGATCACCAACATCTTCCCCAAGCTGTCGGTGTTCGAGAACCTGCGCTGCGGCGTGCTCTGGAGCCTGGGCTACAAGTACACCTTCCTGAAGTTCCTGGCCGACCTGGACGATGCCAACGAACGCGCGGAGCAGCTGCTGCAGATGATCCGGCTGCACAAGAAACGCGACGTCCTGGCCGTCAACCTGACCTATGCGGAGCAACGCGCGCTGGAAGTCGGCATCACCATCGCCGGCGGCGCCAACGTGATCCTGCTGGACGAGCCCACCGCGGGCATGAGCCGGGAGGAGACGCGCCGCTTCATCGAACTGATCAAGGAAGTCACGGTGGGCAAGACCCTCCTGACCGTGGAGCACGACATGGGCGTCGTGTTCGGCCTGGCCGACAAGATCGCGGTGGTGGTCTACGGGGAAATCATCGCGTACGACACGCCCGAGCGGGTGCGCGCCAACCAGCGCGTGCAGGAGGCCTACCTCGGCTCCTCCGTCGCCACGCAGCAGGCGGGAGCGCACTGACATGCTGCTGCACATCGAGAACCTCCACGCCTTCTACGGCAAGAGCCACGTGCTGCACGGCGTGCACTTCGACGTCGCCGCGGGCGAGATCGTCGCGCTGCTCGGCCGCAACGGCTCGGGGCGGTCGACCACGGCCAAGGCGATCATGGGCATGGTGGAGTGCAGCGGCCACGTCGCCTGGAACGGGCGCAACATCCAGGGCAGCAAGCCGTACGAGATCGCCCACCTGGGCATCGGCTACGTGCCGGAAAACCGCGACATCTTTCCCAAGCTCACGGTGCACCAGAACCTGATGCTGGGCCAGAAGAGCGCCAAGCAGAAGGGCCGCTGGAGCTTCGACGACATGTACGGGATGTTCCCGCGCCTGAAGGAACGCCAGCACACCGAGGCCGGCGTGCTCTCGGGCGGCGAGCAGCAGATGCTGACGCTGTGCCGCACGCTCATGGGCGACCCGGAACTGATCATCATCGATGAGCCGACCGAGGGCCTCGCGCCCAAGATTGTCGAGCTGGTCGGCGAATACCTGAAGACGCTGAAAACGCGCGGCGTCTCGGTGCTGCTGATCGAACAGAAGCTCACGATCGCGATGGCGATCTCCGACCGCGCCCTGGTGATGGGCCACGGCAGCATCGTCTTCCAGGGCACGCCCGAGACCCTGCGCGGCGATGCCTATATCCGCAAGGAGTGGCTGGAGGTATAACCGCCAGCGAAGCCATGTCCCCCAGCGGACATTGCGCCATTGCACCGCAGCATTCGCCCCCTACAATCGCCAAAAGCGAACGACCGTTCTTTTCCCTCTTTCATCCCCCCAAAGGAAGCAGCATGACGGCTGAATACAAGGTTCACGGCGACGTCGCCGTGATCACGCTGAACAATCCGCCGGTCAACGGACTGGGCTACGCCACCCGCACCGCGATTGCCCAGGGCATCAACCAGGCGAACGCCGATGCCGCCGTCAAGGCGATCGTCATCACCGGGGCGGGCAAGGCCTTCTCCGGCGGCGCCGACATCAAGGAGTTCGGTTCGCCCAAGGCGACCGCGGAACCCAACCTGCTGTCCGTCATCCTCACCTGCGAGAACTCCTCCAAGCCCATCGTCGCCGCGATCCACTCGGTGGCCATGGGCGGCGGCCTGGAGCTCGCGCTCGGCTGCCACTACCGCATCGCCGCTCCGGGCGCCAACATCGCGCTGCCGGAAGTGAAGCTCGGCCTGATCCCGGGCGCGGGCGGCACCATGCGCCTGCCGCGCGTGCTGGGCGTGGAGCCCGCGCTCAACATGATCGTCAGCGGCGAGGCCGTCAAGAGCGAGATGCTGGCGCAGTTGCCCGGCCAGAAGCTGTTCGACAAGATGGCGTCCTCGCCCGAGGCGCTGCTGGAAGAGGCGATCGCCTTCGCGCGCTCCGTCGCCGCCACCCGCCCGCTGCCCCTGGTGCGCAACCTGCCTTCCAGGCACCCGCTGGGCGATGCGTACTTCCAGTTCGCGCGCAACATGGTCAAGGGCATGGCGAAGAACTTCCCGGCGCCGGCCAGGTGCGTCGATGCGGTGGAAGCTTCGACCAGGAAGAAATTCGACGAAGGCATGGCCTACGAGCGCGAGATCTTCACCGCGCTGATGTTCACGCCCGAATCGCGCGCGTTGCGCCACCTGTTCATGGCCGAGCGCGCCGCGTCCAAGATCCCGGACGTTCCGGAAGACACGCCGCAGCGCGAGATCAAGTCGGTGGCGGTGATCGGCGCCGGCACCATGGGGGGCGGCATCTCCATGAACTTCCTGAATGCCGGCATCCCTGTGACCATCCTGGAGATGAAGCAGGAAGCCCTGGACCGCGGCATCGCCACGATCCGCAAGAACTACGAAGGCCAGGTCAAGAAGGGCAAGCTCAAGCAGGACAAGTACGACCAGCGCATGGCCCTGCTGAAGACGACGCTCTCGTACGAAGAGATCGGCCAGGCCGACCTCGTGATCGAGGCCGTGTTCGAGGAGATGGGCGTCAAGCAGAAGGTCTTCGAGAAGCTCGACCAGGTGATGAAGAAGGGCGCGATCCTCGCGTCCAACACCTCCACGCTGGACGTGAACCAGATTGCCTCCTTCACCAAGCGCCCGCAGGACGTGGTCGGCCTGCACTTCTTCAGCCCGGCCAACGTGATGAAGCTGCTGGAAGTGGTGCGCGGCGAAAAGACCGGCAAGGACGTGATGGCCACCGTCATGTCCATGGCCAAGAAGATCAAGAAGACGGCGGTGGTGTCCGGTGTCTGCGACGGCTTCATCGGCAACCGCATGATCGAGCAGTACAGCCGCCAGGCCGGCTTCCTGCTGGACGAAGGAGCCACGCCGCAGCAGGTGGACCGCGCCATCGAAAGATTCGGCTTCGCCATGGGCCCGTTCCGCATGGGCGACCTGGCCGGCAACGACATCGGCTGGGCGATCCGCAAGCGCCGCGCGCAGGAGCGTCCCAACATGCTGTACAGCCGCACCGCCGACAAGCTGTGCGAGCTGGGCCGCTTCGGCCAGAAGACCGGCGCCGGCTGGTACGACTACAAGGAAGGCAAGCGCGACGCGATCCCCTCCAAGCTGGTCGAGGACATGATCGTCGAGCACCGCAAGTCCTTGGGGCTAGAGCCGCGCAAGATCTCCGACGAGGAGATCGTGCAGCGCCTGGTGTTCGCGCTGGTCAACGAAGGCGCTCGCATCGTCGAAGAGGGCATCGCCGCCCGCGCCAGCGACCTCGACATGGTCTACATCACCGGCTACGGCTTCCCCATCCACCGTGGCGGCCCGATGCTCTATGCGGACCAGGTCGGCCTGTTCAACGTGGCGCAGGCCATGAAGCGCTTCCAGGCCAACCCGCGCGACGACGCCAAGTTCTGGGAGCCGGCGCCTCTGCTGGCCAAGCTGGCCAGCGAAGGCAAGACCTTCAGCTGAGGCGGGCGCACGGTGCTCAAGCGCGTCCTGCTGTTCGTGTTGGCCGCGGTGCTGCTGCTGGCGGCAGCCGTTGCCGTCAACACGCTGCGCCAAGGCTCGCGACAGCTGGACGTGGCCGCCGCGCCGCCGCTGGCTGTCGACCAGCCGTCGGTGGCGGACAAGCTGGCGGGGGCGATCCGCTTCCAGACCGTGTCCAGCCACGGGGACCCGTCGCTCAACGCCGCGGAGTTCCAGAAGCTGCACGCGCACCTGCAGCAGCGTTTTCCCCTGGTGCACGCCAGGCTCAAGCGCGAGGTCGTGGGCGACCTCACGCTGCTCTACACCTGGCCGGGCAGCGATGCCAATGCCAAGCCGATTGCCTTCCTGGCGCACCAGGATGTCGTGCCGATCGCCCCGGGCACCGAGCCCAACTGGCAGGCGGCGCCGTTCTCCGGAGAACGCAAGGACGGTTACGTCTGGGGCCGCGGCGCCTGGGACGACAAGGCCAACCTGGTCGCGCAGCTGGAAGCGGTGGAGATGCTGCTGGCATCGGGCTTCCAGCCGAGGCAGACGGTCTACCTGGTGTTCGGCGCCGACGAGGAAGTGGGCGGCCTGCGCGGTGCCGCGCAGGTGGTGAAACTGCTGCAGGAACGCAAGGTGCGCCTGGACTTCGTGATCGACGAGGGCCTGCTGATCACCGAGGGCGTCATGCCGGGCCTGAAGCAGCCCGCGGCGCTCATCGGCATCGCCGAAAAGGGCTACCTCTCGGTGGTGATGAAGGTGCCGGCGACGCCGGGCCACTCTTCCATGCCGCCGCCCAAGGGCACCAGCGCCATCGGCATGATGGCCGCGGCCTTGCGCCGGCTCGATGACGAACAGCTGCCCGCGTCCCTGCGCGGCGTGGCCCGCGAGATGTTCGAGACCATCGCCCCGGAAATGGGTGGCTTCCAGCGCGTCGCCCTGTCCAACCTGTGGCTGTTCGGTCCGCTGGTGCAGGCGCAGCTGGAAAAGGGCGCCAGCACCAACGCGATGCTGCGCACCACCACGGCACTGACGATCGTGAACGCGGGCAACAAGGACAACGTGATCCCCGGTGAGGCGCAGGCCACGGTCAATTTCCGCCTGCTGCCCGGCGACACGACCCAGTCGGTCCTCCAGCACGTGCGCGGCAAGACGGGCGAACGCTTCGAGCTGATGGCCTTGCCGGGTTCGGCCGAGCCGTCGCCGGTCTCGCCGACGCAGTCGAGCTCCTACCAGTTGATCAACCGGACGGTGCGCTCGCTGTTTCCCGGCACCCTGGTCGCGCCCGGCCTGATGGTCGCCGCCACCGATTCGCGCCACTTCGCGGCGGTCTCCGACCACGTCTACCGCTTCTCTCCCGTCCGTGCGAAGCCCGAGGACCTCTCGCGTTTCCACGGCACCAACGAGCGCATCGCCGAAGCCAACCTCGGCGAGCTCGTCCGCTTCTACCACCAGCTGCTGCGCAACCTGAACGCACCCGCGCCCTGATCCCCGGAACCCGTCCAGAAAGGCCCACCCCATGACCAACGCCGTCATCGTCTCCACCGCCCGCACCCCCCTCACCAAGAGCTGGAAGGGCGCCTTCAACATGACGCACGGCGCCACGCTCGGCGGCCACGCCGTCAAGCACGCGCTGCAGCGCGCCGGCGTGCCCGGCGACGCCGTCGAGGACGTTCTGATGGGCTGTGCCAACCCCGAAGGCGCCACCGGCGCCAACATCGCGCGGCAGATCGCGCTGATGGCCGACCTGCCGGTCACCGTGTCGGGCGCGACGGTCAACCGCTTCTGCTCCTCCGGCCTGCAGACCATCGCCATGGTGTCGCAGCGGATCATCGCGGGCGAGGGCGAGGTCTACGTCGCCGGCGGCGTGGAAAGCATCTCCTGCGTGCAGCAGGAAATGAACCAGCACATGCTGCGCGATCCCGCGCTGGACAAGAAGAAGCCCGAGATCTACTGGTCGATGCTGCAGACCGCGGAGCAGGTCGCCAAGCGCTACAACATCGGCCGCGATGCGATGGACGAATACGGCGCAGCCAGCCAGCAGAAGGCCTGCGCCGCGCAGGAAGCCGGCAGGTTCCAGGACGAGATCGCGCCGATCACCGTCAAGGCCGGAGTGGCCGATGCCGTCATGGGCCTGATCACCAAGGAAGTGACCGTGTCGCAGGACGAAGGCCTGCGCCCGGGCACGACCAAGGAAGGCATCGCCGGCATCAAGCCCGCGCTGCCCGGTGGTGTCATCTCCGCCGGCAATGCCAGCCAGTTCTCCGACGGCGCCGGTGCCTGCGTGGTGGTGAGCGAGGAGTACGCGAGCCGCAACAACCTCAAGCCCCTGGGCCGCTTCCTCGGCTTCGCCGTCGCCGGCTGCGAGCCCGACGAGATGGGCATCGGTCCCGTCTTCGCCATTCCCAAGGTGCTCAAGCGCCTGGGCCTCACGGTGCAGGACATCGACCTGTGGGAGCTGAACGAAGCCTTCGCCGTGCAGGTGCTGTACTGCCGCGACAAGCTGGGCATCCCGGCCGACCGCCTGAACGTCGACGGCGGCGCCATTGCCGTCGGCCACCCATACGGCGTGTCGGGCCAGCGCCTGACCGGCCACGCGCTGATCGAAGGCAAGCGCCGAGGCGCCAAGCGCGTCGTCGTGACGATGTGCATCGGCGGCGGCATGGGCGCGGCCGGGGTGTTCGAGGTCCTGTAAGAAGCGCTGGGGTTCGCTGCGCTCACCGCCAGCCTACGATGGGCATTCGTAGGCGAGGTGAGGCGCCAGCGCCCCGTAGGCTGGTGGTGAGCCGCAGGCGAACCCCAGCGATTTCGCCGGAATCGCCATGTCCTCCCTCCGCCCCACTGTCGATTTCCTCCTTTACGATTGGCTGCAGGCCGACCGCCTGAACGGGCGGTCGCGTTTCGCCGATCATTCGCGCGAGACCTTCGACGCCGTCCTCGACACCTGCGAACGGATCGCGCGCGAGAAGTACGCGCCCTTCAACCGGCTGGTGGACACCGAGGAGCCGCGCTTCGACGGCGAGAAGGTGATCCTGCCGAAGGCGACGCACGAGGCGCACGACGCCTATGTCGCCTCCGGCATGCTCAGTGCCGCGCAGGACTACGAGGAGGGTGGCATGCAGTTGCCCTACACGATCGAGGCCGCGGCCGGCACCTTCTTCGCGACCGCCTCGGTCAGTATCGGCGGCGGCCTGCTCACCAAGGGCAACGCCAACCTGCTGCTGGTGCACGGCACCGAGGCGCAGAAGCAGGTTTTCGCCCGCAACGAATTCAGCGGCCGCTTCTCGGGGACCATGGCCTTGTCGGAGCCGCAGGCCGGCTCCTCGCTCTCCGACGTGGCGACCCGGGCGACCCCCGATGGCGCCGACTTCGAGAGCGATCCGCTGGGCCCGCGCTACCGCCTGCGGGGCAACAAGATGTGGATCTCGGCCGGCGAACACGAGCTGGCCGAGAACATCGTCCACCTGGTGCTGGCCAAGATCCCGGGACCCGACGGCAAGCTGGTGCCCGGCACGCGCGGCATCTCGCTGTTCATCGTCCCGAAGAAGCTGGTGGGCCTGGACGGCCAGCTCACCGGCGAGCGCAACGATGTCGCGCTGGCCGGCCTGAACCACAAGCTGGGCTGGCGCGGCACCACCAACACGCTGCTGAATTTCGGCGAAGGCAAGTACCCGGTGCGCGCCAACCAGGGAGGCGGCCTCGACGGCCGCGGGGCCGGCGCGATCGGCTACCTGGTGGGACGTCCCGGCGAAGGCCTGCGCTGCATGTTCCACATGATGAACGAGGCGCGCATCGGCATCGGCCTGGCCGCCACGGCACTTGGGCTCGCCGGCTACTACGCCTCGCTCGACTATGCGAAGCACCGGCCGCAGGGGCGCCCGGTGGGACCTGCCGGCAAGGACCCGGCGCAGCCGCAGATCCGCATCATCGAGCACGCCGACATCAAGCGCATGCTGCTGGCGCAGAAGTCGTATTGCGAGGGCGCGCTGGCGCTGCTGCTGTTCTGCGCGCGGCTGGTGGACGAGCAGCACACCGGCACGCCCGAGGCGGCCGAGGAGGCCCGCCTGCTGCTGGAGGTGCTGACGCCGGTGGCCAAGAGCTGGCCCAGCGAACTGTGCCTGGAGGCGAACTCGCTCGCGATCCAGATCCACGGCGGCTACGGCTACACGCGCGACTTCCCGGTGGAACAGTACTGGCGCGACAACCGCCTGAACATGATCCACGAGGGCACGCACGGCATCCAGGCCGCGGACCTGCTGGGCCGCAAGGTGGTGATGGAAGGCGGCAAGGGCCTGCAGCTGCTGGCCGCCCGCATCAACGCCACCATCGAGCGGGCGATCCAGCGCCCGGAGCTGGCCGAGCACGCCAATGCACTCGGCGCCGCCCTGCAGAAGGTCGGCGCCGCGACCAAGGCGGCCTGGGCGACGGCCAACCCGGCCGATGCGCTCGCCAACGCGGTGCCCTACATGCAGGCCTTCGGCCACCTGGTGATCGCCTGGACCTGGCTGGACGTGCTGCTCGTGTTGCCGGCGCAGGCCACGAAACCGGCCGACGAGGGCCGCGTGCGTGCGGCGCGCTACTTCTTCCACTACGAGCTGCCGAAGATCGGCGCCTGGCTGCGCGTGGTCGAGACGCGCGATCCGACCTGCGCGACCATGCCGGAGGATGCGTTCTGATGACCTCCGCGCGCACGCTGGCCCGGCTGGACACCATCGCCTGGATCCTGATCTACGCCGGCCTGTTCGCCCTGGTGCTGGGCGTCGCTTCGCACGGCCATACCCGGATCGGCGGCTGGAGCCTGTCCGTGCTGGGCGTCGTGGCCGCGGTGGCCGGCGTGGTGCTGATCGTCGTGCGCGCGCGCCTGACCGAGCGCGGCGGCGGCGCACAATCGAAACCCTGACAGACAACACGGAGAACCCCCGCATGACGCGCACGGTGCAGCAATTGTTCGACCTCACGGGCAAGGTCGCCCTCGTCACCGGCGGCTCGCGCGGCCTCGGCCTGCAGATGGCGTATGCGCTGGGCGAAGCCGGCGCGAAGATCATGCTCAGCTCGCGCAAGGCGGGCGACCTCGAGGAAGCGGCGGCGGACCTGCAGGCCGCCGGCATCGACGCCCGCTGGATCGCCGCCGACTGCGCGCGCGAAGAGGACATCCGCAAGCTGGCCGACCAGACGCTGGAGCGAATGGGCGACATCGACATCCTGGTGAACAACGCCGGCGCCGCCTGGGGCGCTCCCGCCGAGGAGCACCCGGTGGAGGGCTGGGACAAGGTGATGAACCTCAACGTCCGCGGCTACTTCATCCTGAGCCAGCAGGTCGCCCGGCGCAGCATGATCCCGCGCAAGTCGGGCCGCATCATCAACATCGCCTCCATCGCCGGCCTGGGCGGCAACCCACCGGACATGCACACCATCGCCTACAACACCTCCAAGGGCGCTGTGATCACCTTCACCCAGGCACTGGCCTGCGAGTGGGGCAAGTACGGCATCAACGTCAATGCGATCTGCCCGGGCTTCTTTCCCAGCAAGATGACCAAGGGCACGCTGGACCGCATCGGCGTCGACAAGCTGGCGCAGAACGCGCCGCTGCAGCGCCTGGGCGACGACGAGGACCTCAAGGGCCTCACGCTGCTGTACGCATCGGACGCCGGCAAGCACATCACCGGACAGTGGCTGGCGGTGGACGGCGGCGTGTCCGTGGTGACGGGGGGCTGAACCCGTGGCGACTCCCAAGCTGTTCGGCGTCGAGATTCCCTTCGTCTCCCACCTCGGCTTCGAGCTGGTCCGGATGGAAGGCGGCGAGTCGGAACTGAAGTACCTGCCGAAGCACGAGCACCTGAACTCCTTCCTGGTCACGCACGGCGGGGCGATCATGACGCTGCTGGACGTGACCCTGGCGACGGCCGCGCGCAGCGTCGACCTGGAGATCGGCGTCGTCACCATCGAGATGAAGACCACCTTCATGCAGCCCTGCAAGGGACTGCTGACCGGCAAGGGCCGGCTGATGCACCGGACGAAATCGATGGCCTTTGCCGAAGGCACCATCTTCGACGCCGAGGGCAAGCCCTGCGCCCACGCCACCGGCACCTTCAAGTACGTCAAGCGGCCGGCACCCACCGCGCCGGCCAACACCATTTCCACCGACTGAGAGGTCCCCATGCCCAAGAACAAGCAGATCCTGCTGGACAACCGCCCCGAAGGCGAAGCGAAGGCCTCCAACTTCAAGCTGGTCGCGGCCGACATCCCGCCACTGAAGGACGGCGAGGTGCTGGTGCGCAATCATTTCCTGAGCCTGGATCCCTACATGCGCGGGCGCATGAACGACGCCAAGAGCTACGCCGCGCCGCAGCCGCTGGGGCAGGTGATGCAGGGCGGCACCGTGGGCGAGGTGGTGGAGAGCCGCAGCCCGAAGTTCGCCGTCGGCGACAAGGTGGTGGGCATGGGCGGCTGGCAGGAATACGCCGTGGCGGTCGCCGACCAGCCCGGCATGCTGCGCAAGGTGGACACGACGCACGTTCCGCTGTCGCACTACCTGGGCGCGGTCGGCATGCCCGGCGTCACCGCCTGGTACGGCCTGAACCGGATCATCCAGCCGAAAGCCGGCCAGACGCTCGTCGTCAGCGCCGCCAGCGGCGCGGTCGGCAGCGCCTTCGGGGCGCTGGCCAAGGTGCGCAACTGCCGTGCCGTGGGCATCGCCGGCGGGCCGGACAAGTGCCGCTACGTGACCGAGGAACTCGGTTTCGACGCCTGCGTCGACTACAAGCAGCACGCCGATGCGCATTCGCTGTCGAAGGCGCTGAAGGAAGCCTGCCCCAACGGCATCGACGGCTACTTCGAGAACGTGGGCGGCATGGTGATGGACGCCGTGATGCTGCGCATGAACGCCTTCGGCCGCATCGCGCTGTGCGGCATGATCGCCGGCTACGACGGCAAGCCGATCCCGATGGCCTTTCCGCAGATGATCCTCACCAACCGCCTGACGGTGGAAGGCTTCATCGTCAGCGAGCACATGGACGTGTGGCCGCAGGCACTGCAGGAGCTGGGTACGCTGGTGGGCACCGGCAAGCTCCGGCCCCGCGAGTCGGTGGCGCAGGGCCTGGAGTCGGCGCCCGAGGCCTTCCTGGGCATGCTGAAGGGCAAGAACTTCGGCAAGCAGCTGGTCAAGCTGGTCTGAGGCTGCCGGGGCCGCCTGCGCGATACTCGGGCGGTGCCTGCCAGCCAGGGAGGGAACATGCCCGCGTCCACGCACGAAGTCTTCAACCAGCCGGCGCCGCTGGTGGACTACAACCTGTTCGACACCAACCGGCCGCTGCAGGACGCCCTCAAGCTCAACGCGCCCGGGCTGGACACGGCCCCGCTGCGCGAGCTCGGAGCCCTTGCCGGCACCGCCGACATGCAGGCGCACGCGCGGCTGGCCAACGCCCACACGCCGCAACTGCACACGCACGATCGCTTCGGGCATCGCATCGATGAAGTCGAGTTCCACCCCAGCTACCACGCACTGATGAGCGCGGCCGTGCAGGCCGGACTGCATGGAACGCCCTGGGCTCCCGCCGCCGCGAGTTCTTCGGCCAAGGGGGAGGGCGCCCATCCGCATGTGCTGCGGGCCGCCGGTTTCATGCTGTTCACCGAGCTGGAGCCGTCGATCCTGTGCCCGATCTCCATGACCTACGCGGTGACGCCGGCCCTGAGCGCCAACGCGGCGATCCACAAGGAATGGGGTCCGCGGCTCACCAGCCGCAGCTACGACCCCGTGCTCAAGCCCTTCGACCAGAAGGCCGGCGTGACCATGGGCATGGGCATGACGGAGAAGCAGGGCGGCTCTGACGTGCGCGCGAACACCACCGCGGCGGAACGCGACGGCAGCGACGCCTGGGGCGAGCGCTACCGCATCACCGGCCACAAGTGGTTCCTCTCGGCGCCCATGTGCGATGCCTTCCTGGTGCTGGCGCAGACGGGCTCGGGCCTGAGCTGCCTGTTCCTGCCGCGCGTGCTGCCCGACGGCACCCGCAATGCGCTGCACATCCAGCGGCTCAAGGACAAGCTGGGCAACAAGGCCAACGCCAGTTCCGAGGTCGAGTTCCAGGATGCGATCGGCTGGCTGGTCGGAGAGGAGGGCCGCGGCATCCCCAAGATCCTGGAGATGGGCACGATGACGCGGCTGGACTGCGCATTGGGCACCAGCGGCCTGATGCGGCAGGCGCTCGCGATCGCCCTGCACCACACGGGACAGCGCAGCGCCTTCGGCAAGCGGCTGGTCGAGCAACCGCTGATGCGCAACGTGCTCGCCGACCTGGCGCTGGAAAGCGAGGCGTCCACCGCGCTGGCCCTGCGCCTGGCGCGCGCCTTCGACCGCCGCGAGGATGCGCACGAGGTGGCGATCGCCCGCCTGCTGACGCCCATCGCCAAGTTCTGGATCTGCAAGCGGGGCAGCCACTTCGCCCAGGAGGCGATGGAGTGCCTGGGCGGCAATGGCTACGTGGAGGAGGGCGGCGAGGGCGTGATGGCGCGCATCTACCGCGAGATGCCGGTCAACTCCATCTGGGAGGGCGCCGGCAACATCATGGCGCTGGACCTGCTGCGCGCCATCCGCAAGGCCGATGCGGCGGCCGCGCTGGAGCACGAACTGGCGCCGGCCAAGGGCGCCCATCCGGCGCTGGACCGCATGGCCGCGGCCTTGCCAGCGCGCGTGGAGGCGATGGCCACCGAAGTCGAGGCGCGTCGCCTGGCGCAGGACGTGGCGCTGGCCGTGCAGGCCGCGCTGCTGCACCAGGGTGCGCCGGACGCCGTGTTCGCGGCCTTCTGCGCATCGCGCCTGGGCGGCGACTGGGGCCAGGCCTTCGGCACGCTGTCCGCTAGCACCGATTTCGACAAGATCCTGCAGCGCGCCCTGCCGAACTGAAATTCGCCGAAGATTCGCCCTGGGGATCCGCCCCTTCCAGTCCTCACCTCCATGAACGACCTGATCCTGCACAACTACGCCAGCTCGCCCTTCTCCGAGAAGATCCGCCTGGTGCTGGGCTACAAGAAGCTGCCGTGGAAGTCGGTGCAGATCCCGCCGATCATGCCCAAGCCCGACGTGCTGGCGCTCACCGGCGGCTACCGCAAGACGCCGGTGCTGCAGGTGGGGGCGGACATCTACTGCGACTCCGCGCTGATCTGCGACGTGCTGGAGCACGTGCGTCCGGAGCCGACGCTGTACCCGCCGCACCTGAAGGGCGTGTGCCGCATCTTTGCCCAGTGGGCGGACTCCAGCCTGTTCTGGGCGGCCATGGGCTACAACCTGCAGCCAAAGGGGGCCGCACACGTGTTCGCCAAGGCCCCGCCCGATGCCGCCAAGGCCTTCGGCGAAGACCGCAAGGCCATGTCCGGCACCATGGTGCGCCTTCGCCCGGGCGACGCCACCTCGGCCTATCGCTCCTACCTGCGCCGCCTGGCCAACATGGCCGACGAGCACGACTTCCTGTTCGGCATGGAACCCTGCGTCGCCGACTTCGCCGCGTACCACGGCATCTGGTACACACGCGCCCAGGTGCCCCTGCTGGCCGACATCCTCAATGCCACGCCCTCTGTGGGCGAGTGGGCCAACCGCATGGAAGCGATCGGCCACGGGGCGATGACCAAGCTCACCTCCGCGGATTCCATCGCGATCGCCGCCGCCGCCGATCCCGCACCCGCCGGCGCCAACCTGCTGATCGATAGCGCGTTCCAGGACGACCACGGCCTCGCGCTGGGCAGCCGCGTCACCATCGCCGCCGAATCCTTCGGCAACGAACCCACCGAAGGCGAACTGATCGCGGCCACCCGCACGCACTACAGCCTGCGTCGCGAGGACGCGCGGGCGGGTCTGTTGCACGTGCATTTCCCCCGCATCGGCTACGTGCTGCGGGCCGCGCAGCCGACCTGAACCGGACCATGGGCCGGGTTCTGGGCTTCTGCCTGTTCGACACCGCCCTCGGTGCCTGCGGCATCGCCTGGATGGCCGACGCGATCGCGGCCGTGCAGTTGCCGGAGGCGGACGCCGCCGGCACGCGGCGGCGCATGCTGCGCTACACCGGCGAGTGCGAAGAACTGGCGCCGCCGGCTTTCGTGCGGGGCGCGATCGCGCGCATCCAGGCGCTGCTGACGGGCGCGCAGGACGACCTGGCGGACCTGCCGCTGGCCCTGGAGGGCGTTCCGGAATTCCATCGCCAGGTCTATGCGGTCGCGCGTGCGATCCCGCCGGGCGAGGTGCTGACCTATGGCGAAGTGGCGCGCCGCATCGGCGAACCGGGCGCGGCCCGGGCCGTGGGGCAGGCGCTCGGCCGCAACCCGTTCGCGCCGGTGGTTCCGTGTCACCGCGTGCTCGCCGCCGGCGGGCGATCGGGCGGCTTCTCCGCCGAAGGCGGCGCCGCCACCAAGCTGAAGATGCTGGAAATCGAAAAAGCCCGGTTCGACGACGAACCGGGCCTGTTCTGACCAAGGGGCCTCAGAACCAGCGGCGCCAGCCGGATTCGGCGGGCCGGTCTTCCGCCTTCGCCCGCTCTTCGCGATGCACCTCGCGCTCGGCCCGGATGCGCTCGTCACGCAGTCGCTCTTCTTCGCGCATCTCCGCCTGGCGGGCTTCCTCGTTGCGCGCGATCGCGTTCTGCTCGCGCACCAGCTCGCCTTCGGCGCGCAGGGGAGCGGGGCTGACCACCGGCACGGCCGCCCCGCCCGCGTAGCCCATGCGCTCGAAACGCGTTTCCAGGCGATGCTCCATCTCGTTCAGGCGGGCGGACAGCGTGCGGTTGATCTGCTCCAGCTGCGTGCGCAGCTCGCGCTGGTGCTCCAGGCGGGACTTTTCCAGTTCCGACGCCGCGATCGTGTCGCGCTCGCGCAGGCCGCTCAGGTGGGTGTCGAAGTGCTCGCGCAGCTCGGTGAAGCGGGAAGCCTCGGCCTTGTCGGCCAGGGCACGCTGCGCTTCCAGCTCCTTGTAGTGTTGGCGCGATTCCAGCAGGGCGGAGGTGCGCATGGAACCCGCGGCCACGGCAAACACCACCAGGGCCAGCAACAGCAGGCCCAGGAGGATGCCTCCCAGCGGTGCGTCAACCACGACGGGGCCGAACAGCAGCGGAGAGGAGCGGGTGACCTCGGACCAGTTCAGCGCGGCGAAGCCCGCGACGAGCAGGATCGCGATGAGCAGCAGGACGAATCGTGAGCGCATGGGAACTCCTTCGGGTGTTGTCGAAGATTCTCTGCAGTGCGGCCGCAACATCTGTCAGCCGGCGCCCTGTTTGCCTGTACGGGGCATGTGGCAAACTCGCGCGCTTTCCGGCGATTCCTCGCCCGCCCAAGCAGTAACACGATGCAAAAAATCCTGAGGCAGATCGCTGCCGAACTCCGCGTCCAGGAAACCCAGGTGCGTGCCGCCGTCGAGCTGCTGGACGGCGGGGCCAGCGTCCCCTTCATCGCCCGCTACCGCAAGGAAGCCACCGGCGGCCTGGACGACATCCACCTGCGCGAGCTGGAAGCCCGGCTCGCCTACCTGCGCGAGCTGGAGGAGCGGCGCGAGGCCGTCCTGAAGAGCATCGACGAGCAGGGCAAGCTGACGCCGGAGCTGCGCTCGGCCATCGAGGCGGCCGCGACGAAGCAGGATCTGGAAGACCTGTACCTGCCCTACAAGCCGAAGCGCCGCACCAAGGGCCAGATCGCCCGAGAGGCCGGGCTGGAGCCGCTGGCGGACCTGCTGTGGGCCGATCCCGCGCGCGATCCCGCCCAGGAGGCCGCCGCTTTCGTGAAGGCGGAAAAAGGCGAGAACGGGGACGATTTCACGACCGTGGCGGCGGTACTGGACGGCGTGCGCGACCTGTTGTCGGAGCGCTGGGCCGAGGACGCACCGCTGGTGCAGTCGCTGCGCGAATGGCTGTGGGCCGAGGGCCTGCTGAAGGCGAAACTTGGGAGCGGCAAGGACGAGAACCATCCTGACATTTCCAAGTTCCGCGACTACTTCGACTACGACGAGCCGATCGGCAAGGTGCCGTCGCACCGCGCCCTGGCCGTGTTGCGCGGCCGCGCGCAGGACATCCTCGAAGTGAAACTGGCGCTGCCGGTGGATCCCGAGCCGGGCCAGCCCTCCATCGCGGAGGGCAGGATCGCGCTGCACCTGGGCTGGAGCCACCAGAAGCGGCCCGCCGACGACCTGCTGCGCAAGTGCGTGGCCTGGACCTGGCGGGTCAAGCTGTCGCTGTCGACCGAGCGCGACCTGTTCTCGCGCCTGCGCGAGGATGCCGAAAAGGTGGCGATCAAGGTGTTCGCCGAGAACCTGCGCGACCTGCTGCTGGCCGCTCCCGCCGGGCCGCGCGTCGTCATGGGCCTGGATCCTGGCATCCGCACGGGCGTCAAGGTGGCGGTGGTCGATGCCACCGGCAAGCTGGTGGACACCGCCACGGTGTACCCGCACGAGCCGCGCCGCGACTGGGAAGGCGCGCTGCACACGCTGGCGCAACTGGCGCGCAAGCATGGCGTGAACCTGATCGCGATCGGCAACGGCACCGCCAGCCGTGAGACCGACAAGCTGGCCGCCGACCTGGTCAAGCGGCTGGACGCGGACATCCAGCGCGTGGTGGTGAGCGAAGCGGGCGCCTCGGTGTATTCGGCCAGCGAGTACGCCTCGCAGGAAATGCCCGACGTCGACGTCAGCCTGCGTGGCGCCGCATCGATCGCGCGCCGGCTGCAGGACCCGCTGGCCGAACTGGTGAAGATCGAACCGAAATCGATCGGCGTCGGCCAGTACCAGCACGACGTGAATCAGAGCGAGCTCGCGCGCACGCTGGACGCCGTGGTCGAGGACTGCGTGAACCGCGTGGGCGTGGACCTCAACACCGCCAGCGCGCCGCTGCTGTCGCGCGTCTCCGGCCTGTCGGGCTCGGTGGCGAAAGCGGTCGTGCAGTGGCGCGAGGCGAACGGCGCCTTCCGCAGCCGCCAGCAACTGCTGCAGGTGAGCGGCCTGGGCCCCAAGACCTTCGAGCAGAGCGCGGGCTTCCTGCGCATCCGCGGCGGCGACAACCCGCTGGACATGACGGGCGTGCACCCCGAGACCTATCCCGTGGTCGAGAAGATCCTGGCCGCCGCGAACAAGCCGGTGCAGGAGCTCATGGGCCGCGCCGAGATGCTCAAGACGCTGAAGCCGGAACTGTTCGCCAACGAGAAGTTCGGCGTCATCACGGTCAAGGACATCCTGGGCGAGCTGGAGAAGCCCGGGCGCGACCCGCGGCCGGACTTCAAGGTGGCCCGCTTCAACGAAGGCGTGGACGACATCAAGGACCTGCAGCCCGGCATGGAGCTGGAAGGCACCGTCAGCAACGTCGCCGCCTTCGGCGCTTTCGTGGACCTGGGCGTGCACCAGGACGGGCTGGTGCACGTGAGCCAGCTGGCGCACAAGTTCGTCACTGATGCGCGCGAGGTCGTGAAGACCGGCGACATCGTCAAGGTGAAGGTGCTGGAGGTGGATCCCGTGCGCAAGCGCATCAGCCTCACGATGAAGCTCGGTGCGCCCGCAGCGCGCCGCGACGGCCCCCGCGAAAACCGCTTCGAAGGCGCGGGGCGAGGCCAGCGCGCAACAAACAATGCACCCGTTGGCACGGCGATGCAGGGCGCGTTCGCCAAATTGCAAGGCTTGCGCAAGCAGTCGTAGGCAGTGCAGGGCGCCCGGCGCACAATGGCCGCATGGTGGTGATGCAGTCCCGCGGATGACGGCCGAATCCGGTCCGCTTCCGGTCCCGGCGAGCGTGCTGTTCCTGCGGATGCGGGGATTCGCCGACGACCTTCCCAGCACGCAGAAGACCCGCCGCGAGCGCCTCGCCGGCCTGGTGCAGGCACTGCTCGCGGCCTGGGACAACGAACATCGCGTGGTGCTGGACGCGCCCGACGGCCTGGCCATCGTCGGCGAAGTGGAGCCGGCGAAAGCGCTGGCCGGCGCCCAGCTGGTCGCGGTGCAGGGCGCCGACGCGAACCTGGGCATCGGCCTGCACCACGGGCCGGTGCGCGCGCTGCAGGACGGCTCGCGGGTCGTCGGCGACGGCATCGACACCGCCGCGGCCCTCGCGGGCTTCGCCACCGCCCAGCCCATCGTTGCATCGCAGGCCTTCCGCGAGGCCCTGGCGCTGCGCGCGCCGCGGCTGGCGGAAGACCTGGAGCCGGCCGGCGAGCAGGTCGACGAGCGCCTGCGTCCGCATGCCTTGTACGTCTTCGATCCGCAACCCGCGCGCCATCGCGCCGCGCGGCGCAAGGTCGTCGCCGGCGCCGGCGTGCTGGTCCTGCTCGGGGTGGGCTGGGCCGGCCGCGTGCTGCGCGAACACTACGCCGAGGCGCGCCGGCCCGCCGTGATCCTGCTGGACGTCCGGCCCTTCGGCGAGGTGTTCGTCGACGGCGATGCCAAGGGCAGTTCGCCGCCCTTGGTGCGGCTGTCGCTGCCGGCGGGACCGCACAGCATCGAGGTGCGCAACGGTCGGCTCCGACCGCTGCACATGCAGGTGCTGCTGCAGCCCGGCGAGGAGATGCAGTTGAAGCACGTCTTCACCGCCCCGACGCAGCCTGCGCGCCGCGCCAGGCCGAAGGAGCAGCCCGGCCTGCTCGATCGCTTCAAGTTCTGGTGAACGCCATGGCCCTTCGCCCGCCGCCCTTCACCCACCTCGGACGCTACCGCGTGCTCAGCGAGCTGGGGCGCGGCGCCATGGGCGTGGTCTACCTGTGCGACGACGAATCGCTGCAGCGGCAGGTGGCCATCAAGACGCTGCTGCTGCCCGACGACGCCGGCGATCGCAGCCAGCTGGAGGCGCGCTTCCGGCAGGAGGCCAAGGCCGCGGCCGGACTGAACCACCCGGGCATCATCACCATCCACGACATCGGCCGCGAAGGCGACTGGCTGTACATCGCGATGGAGCTGCTCAAGGGCACCGAACTGCGCGACCGGCTGCAGCAGGGCGCGATGCCCATGGACGAGGCCGTCGACATCGCGGCCCAGGTGGCGTCCGGGCTGGCGGTGGCGCACGCCGAGGGCATCGTCCATCGCGACATCAAGCCAGGCAACATCATGCTGGTCGGGCAGGGGCAGTCGAAGATCATGGACTTCGGCATCGCCCGGATGAAGTCGTCCGACGTGCGCACGCAAAGCGGCACCATGATGGGTTCGCCCAAGTACATGTCGCCCGAGCAGGTGGGCGGCCACCCGGTGGACGCGCGCAGCGACATCTTCTCGCTGGGCTCCGTGCTCTACGAGATGCTGACGGGCGAGCAGGCCTTCGCAGGCGGCAACCTGGGGCAGCTGCTCAACGCCATCCTGCACTCCACCCAACCGCCCCTGAGCCACCACCGCCAGGGAATCCCGACGGTGCTGGAAGTGGTGGTGGGGCGGGCGCTGCAGAAGAATCCGCAGGCGCGCTACCAGGACGCCGGCGAGATGGCGCGCGACCTCGCGCAGTGCCGCATTGCGCTGGCGCGCACGCGTGCCGCCACACCGGCCGCGGCGCAGGCGCCGGCCGATCCTTATGCGTCCACCGCGCCCGCGGGCAGCGAGCTGCCGGAGACGTTGGCGACGGCAGAGCCCGTGGGGTTGCCGCCATCGCCCCAGTTCGATTCGGCCGTGGGCCTGCGGCGCCTGCTGGCCGACCGCAGCGGCGAACCGGCCCTGCGCAATCCACCGAAACGCGACCTGCGCGCGGTGGGCTGGTCGCTGGCCTATGTCGCGGCGGCGCTGGGCGCGGTCGTGATCGCCTTCGGCTGAAGCGGCGAGCGCCCGCCTCCTAGAATCCGGCCGATGCGAGCATTGCGCATCTATGCGGGACCGCTGGCACGCCGCCACATCGAGGACCATGGACTGGCCCCTGCCGACGTGGGCGTGGTGCCCGCCGCCGCGGGCGGCCCCAAGGGATTGATCCTCGGGCGGCTGGACCGCTTCCTGTTCGGGCAGTGGCTGCCCCGCACGGACCACACCGTGCACCTGGTGGGCGCGTCCATCGGCGCCTGGCGCATGGCCACGGCCTGCCTGCGCGAACCCATGCAGGCCTTCGAGCAACTGGAGCGCGACTACATCGCGCAAAGCTACGACCTGCCGCCGGGGCAGAAGGCGCTCACCGCCGCCGACGTGTCGCAGCGCTTCAGCGGAGGGCTGGAGGCCTTCTACGGCGGACGCATCCGCGAGGTGCTGACGCATCCGCGTTTCCGGCTGCACGTCGTCACCTCGCACGGGCGGCACGTGCTGGGACGGGAACATCGCTTCGGAACGCCGCTGGGCTATCTCGGCGCCTTCGTCAGCAACACGCTGCACCGCAAGGCGATGGGCGCATGGCTGGAACGCGTGGTGTTCTCCGTGCCGCAGGACGGTGCTCCCTGCCCGCTTCCCTTCGCGACCGACGACTTTCCGACGCGCCAGGTGCTGCTGACCGAGGCGAACTTCCAGCCGGCGCTGCAAGCGAGCTGTTCGATCCCCTTCCTGCTGAAGGCGGTGCACGACATCCCGGGCGCGCCTCCCGGCGCCTATTGGGATGGCGGCATCACGGACTACCACCTGCACCTGAAGTACGGCCGCGGCCCGGGGCCCGGGCTGGTGCTGTATCCGCACTTCCAGAAAGCGGTGGTGCCCGGCTGGCTGGACAAGGGCCTCAAGTGGCGGCACCGGGCCACGGCCTTCCTGGACCGCATGGTGGTGCTGGCGCCGGACCCGGCCTGGGTGCGGACGCTGCCCAACGCAAAGTTGCCGGATCGGACGGACTTCACACGCTACGGGTCGGACCTGCAGTCCCGCATGGACGCGTGGTGGAGCGCCGCCAGGGCTGGCCAGCAACTGGCGGACGAATTCGCCGAATGGCTGGAGCGGCCGGAGCCCGCCCGCGTCGAGGCGCTGTGAAGCCGCGGGCGCGCGCAGCCCGCGCTAGAGCGACGCCTCCAGCATCTGCACGTAATCCTCGCGCGACGCTTCGCGCGGATTGGTCTTGTGGCAGTGGTCGGCCAGCGCGCCCTGGATGATCTGGTCGAACTGTTCGCGCTGCACGCCCATGGCGGCCAGGCCCGGGGGCAGGCCCAGGCGGGCGTTCATGTCGCGGATCGCCTCGGGGATGTCGCCGCCCGAGCGCAGGCCCATGGCATGCGCCATGCGGTCCAGGCGCCGGTCTTTCTGCACCGAAGGCGCCTGGGCGTTGAAGCGCACCACGGCGGGCAGGAACATCGCGTTCAGGGTGCCGTGGTGCAGGCGCGGATCGACGCCGCCCAGGCTGTGGCTGAGGGAGTGCACGCAGCCCAGGCCCTTCTGGAAGGCCATCGCGCCTTGCATCGACGCGCTCATCAGGTTCAGGCGCGCCTCGCGGTCGCTGCCGTCGCGGGTGGCCCGCTCGATGTGCCCCCAGCCGCGCTCCAGGCCGTCCAGGCCGATGCCGTCGGCCGGCGGATTGAAGGCCGCGGACATGAAGGTCTCCATGCAGTGCGCGATGGCGTCCATGCCGGTGGCCGCCGTCAGCTTGGGCGGCAGGCCCATGGTGAGTTCGGGATCGCAGATCGCGGTCTTGGGCACGATGTGCCACGAGTGGAAGCCGAGCTTGCGGTGGTCGTCGACGATGATGATCGCGCCGCGCGCGACCTCGCTGCCGGTGCCGCTGGTGGTCGGTACCGCGATCAGCGGGGCCACCTTGTCGGTGATGCGCGGCGAGCCGCTCTCGATGGTCGCGTAGCGGGTGAGGGGACCTTCGTGCGTGGCGGCGATCGCCACGCCCTTGGCGCAGTCGATGGCGGAGCCGCCGCCGACGGCCACCAGGCCGTCGCAGCCCTGCGCCTTGTAGATCGCCGCGGCCGCGCGCACGGCCGCCTCGGTCGGGTTGGACGGGGTCTGGTCGTAGATCGCGTGGGGAAGGCCCTCCAGCGCATCCAGCGCCTTTTGCAGCACGCCGGCCGCCTTCACGCCGGGGTCCGTCACGATCAGGGGTTTGCTGATGCCGACGCGCTGGCATTCCTGCTTGAGCAGCTGGACCGCGCCGAAATCGAACTGGATCTGGGTCACGTAGTAGATGAAGGCCATGGCGTCGCGTCCCTTACGATGGAGAGCCGCACTGTAAGCCAGCCGCCAGCGGCGGCGCAGCCTCCCGCGTGACATTTCTTCCGCAGTTTCCCGAACTCACCCCGGCCATGCGCTCCGTGCTGGAACGCATGGCGCGGGCGGGTCATGTGCCGATGTACCGGCTGGCTCCGCAGCAGGCCCGCGCCGCCTACGAGGCCGGCGCCGGCGTGCTCGAAACGCCTCGTCCGCAACTGGCGCGCGTGGACGACCTGGCCCTTCCCGCCGCCGACGGCACCACCCTCGCGGCGCGGTTGTACGCCCCGTCGTCGCAGCGGCTGCCTGTGCTGCTCTACTTCCATGGCGGCGGTTTCACCATCGGCAGCATCGCCTCGCACGACACCCTGTGCCGCAACTTGAGCCAGCTCTCGGGCTGTGCCGTCGTTTCCCTCGGCTACCGGCTGGCGCCAGAGCACCGGTTCCCGACCGCTGTGGACGACGCCTGGGATGCCGTGCAATGGATCGCCCGCCGAGGCGAAGCCCTCGGCCTCGATGCGCGGCGCCTCGCGCTCGGCGGCGACAGCGCCGGCGGCACCCTGGCCACGGTGTGCGCCACGCTGGCCCGCGATGCGGGCCTGCCGGTCGCGCTGCAGTTGCTGTTCTACCCCGGCTGCGCGGCGCGCCAGGTGAGCGCCTCGCACCGCCGCTACCACCAGGGGCTGGTGCTGGAGCAGGCGCACATCGAGTATTTCTTTCGCCAGTACATCGCCGATGCGCAGCGCGAGGACTGGCGGTTCGCGCCGCTGAACACGCCGGACCTGGAGGGGGTGGCGCCCGCCTGGTTGGGCTTGGCCGAGTGCGATCCGCTGTTCGACGACGGCGTCGCGTACGCGGATAAACTGCGCGCTGCCGGCGTGGCGGTGGACCTCGAGATCTACCGCGGCGTCACCCACGAATTCATCAAGATGGGCCGCGCGCTGCCGGAGGCCCGGCAGGCGCACGAGCATGCCGCGGCGGCCCTGCGACAGGCCTTGCACCCATGAAAAGAGAAGACTTCCGTTTCTTCCACAAGCTGCGCGTCCGCTGGGCGGAGGTGGACATGCAGAAGATCGTCTTCAATGCCCACTACCTGATGTACTTCGACACGGCGGTGGCCGACTACTGGCGCGCGCTGGCGATGCCGTACGAGGAAGGCATGCGCCAGCTGGAGGGAGACATCTACGTGAAGAAGGCGACCGTGGAATTCCATGGCTCCGCCCGCATGGACGACCGGCTCGACGTGGGCGTGAAGTGCGCGCGCATCGGCACTTCGTCGATGCAGTTCCTGGGCGCCATCTTCCGCGGCGAGGAGCTCCTGATCCAGTGCGAGCTGGTCTACGTGTTCGCCGATCCGGCGACGCAGACCTCGAGGCCGGTGCCGCCCAGGCTGCGCGAGATGCTCACGGGCTACGAAGCAGGCGAGCCCATGCTGCAGGTGAGGACGGGCAGCTGGACCGAGCTGGGCCCCGACGCCCGTCGCATCCGCACGGAGGTCTTCGTGCAGGAGCAGCGCATCCCGGCGGAGCTCGAATGGGACGAGGACGATGCCACCGCCGTCCATGCCGTGGCCTACAACCGCCTGGGCCAGGCCATCGCCACCGGACGGCTGCTGCCGGCCGAGGGCGGCATCGCCAAGATCGGCCGCATGGCCGTGCACCAGGTGCTGCGCGGCTGCGGCGTCGGCGAGCAGGTGCTGCGCGCGCTGGCCGCCCGGGCGCAGGAGCGGGGCGACCGCGGCATCGAGCTGCATGCCCAGCGCACGGCCCGGGACTTCTATGCCCGCCTCGGGTTCGCGGCGCAGGGCGAGCCCTATGAGGAAGCCGGCATCCCCCACATCACGATGACCAGCGCGCTGCCGCTCGCGCGCTGACGCGGTGACGAAGAAACGTCCGTCCGCGGCGCCCACGGCGGCGCGGCCCGAAGCCGCCGCCGGCAGTGCGGCGCCCATCCTGCTGGCGCTGATGCTGCTGCTGGCGCCCGCGCTGGGCGTGCCGGGGCAGGCCATGCTGCAGGACACCCTCAAGTCGATCATCGTGGCGTTCTGCACGCTGTTCGCCGCGTTCGTGTTCCTCTGGGACCAGCGCCGGCGCCAGCAGCCGCTGCAGTGGCATGGCGTGCTGTGGCTGCCCCTGCTGCTGATGGCGTATGCGCTGGGCAGCATGGCCTGGTCGCACGCGTTCCTGGGCGGGGTGGAAGCGGTGCGGTGGTTCCTGTTCGCGCTGGTCGGCTGGCTGGTGCTGAACACCTTCGGGCGCCAGCGGCTGCCGCTGCTGGCCGCCTGCATCCATGGCGGGGCGCTGGCCGCGACCGCATGGGGCATGCTGCAGTTCTGGACCGGCTTCGACCTGTTCCCCCAGGGTCCCAATCCGGCCTCCACCTTCATCAACCGCAATTTCTTCGCCGAATTCCTGGTGTGCGCGTTGCCCTTCGGGGCGTTGCTGCTGGCACGGGCGCGCCGGCCGGCGGTGATCGTGCCGCTCGCGGCGAGCGTGGGCCTGGTGGTGACCGCGGTCCTGATGACGGGCACGCGCAGCGCGCTGATCGCCCTGTGGCTGCAGCTGGGCGTGGTGCTGCCGCTGATTGCGTGGCGCTGCCGCCGGCAACTCGCTTTCGCCGCCTGGACGCGCCGCCTGCAAGCCGCCGCCCTGGCCGTGATCGTCGGCACGGTGCTGCTGCTGGGCGTGATTCCCAGCGGCAATCCCCAGATCCTGGAGGAAGGCTTCGGCGCCACCGCGATCGCCCGGGGCTTTCATCGCGCCGGCTCCATCCGGCCGGGCGACCCTTCGCTCAACATCCGCATGCTGATGTGGCGCGCGACGCTCAACGCGATCCAGGCCCGACCGCTTGCGGGCCTGGGCGCCGGCGCCTGGGAAAGCGAAATCCCGCTGTACCAGGAAGAGGGCGCCCAGCTCGAGACCGACTACTACGTGCACAACGAGTTCCTGCAGCTGGTCGCCGAATACGGCCTCGTCGGCTGGCTGTTCCTGCTCGCCTTGCTGGCCTACCTGGTGCTGGCGGCCTGGCACAGCTGGGGCGGCGCCGATGCCGAGAGCGACGCCGAACGCCCCTGGCGCGCGGTGTTCCTGTGCAGCCTGCTGGCGCTGCTGGTGGTCAGCAGCATCGGCTTCCCCTGGCGGCTGGCCGCGACCGGCGCGCTGTTCGCTGTGTGCCTGGGCGGACTGGCGGGATCGGACGCTCGCCTCGGGTTCACGCGGCCCTGGCTGGCACGGCCGCTGCCGTGGTCGCCCCGCATCGGCCAGGCGGCGCTGGCCGGCGTTGCCGCCTGCTTCGTGCTCGCCGTCGTGATCACCGACCGCGCCGCCGAGAGCGAACGCAAGCTGGTGCGCGCCGCCCAGCTCGCACTGGGCATCTCGCAGTCGGGCCAGCCGAACGATCCGCGCTTCGATGCGACCAAGGCCGAACTGCTGCAGCTGGTGCGCGAGGGGATTGCGATCAATCCGCACTACCGCAAGATCACGCCCATCGTGGCCGACGAACTCGCCCGCTGGGGCGACTGGGCCGACGCCACCTGGATCTGGGAAAGCGTGCTCGGCTCCCGGCCCCACATCGTGGCCATCCTGACCAACGCGGCGCGCGGCCACGACGCCATGGGCCACCAGGCCCAGGCCCTGGCCTACCTGGAGCGGGCGCGCCGCCTCCAGCCGCGCGCGCCCGCGGTGCGCGGGCTGGAAGTGCTCCTGCTGGCGCGCATGGGCCAGGAGGCGAAGGCCATGCAGCGCGCGCAGGAAGCGCTGGACGCCGGCGTGGTCGATTACGAGCTGGTCAACTCCTATTTCATCCTGGCCTGGCGGGCCCACGACTGGCCGCGGGCCGAGCAGCTGCTGCAGCTGCGCATGCGCGAATGGCCGGAGAGCCGGGCGCGCGGGCTGGTGCAGCTGGGACTGATCTACAACGGGGGCTGGCACGATCGCGCCAGGGCGCTGGCGGCCTTCCAGCTGGCGCTGAAGGTCGCGAGCCCGCAGGAACGCGATGCGCTGCTGCAGCAGGTGCCGACGGAGTTCCGGGCGCAGATCGTCGCCGCGCCCGCCCCTCAGACGTCGGCCAGCAGCAGGTAGGGCAGGGGCAGCAGCTTCAGCGCGGGACCGGTGGCGGCGCCCGCGTGCAGGTCCCCGGCTTCGGCGGCCGCGAGCTGAACGGAGACGATCGCGTCCCAGCCTCCGTCGGGCGAGGGCGCGGCCTGGGCCACGAGGCCGGCAGGCTGCTCGGGGTCTGCCGCCTGGAACACTTCCTGGCCGGCCGCGAGTTCGCCGTCGGCATGGGCGACGAAGGCCCGGCGCTTGAGCGTGCCCCGGAACTGGCTGCGCGCCACCACTTCCTGCCCGGGGTAACAGCCCTTCTTGAAGTTCACGCCGCCGATGGACTCGTAGTTCAGCATCTGCGGCACGAAGGCTTCCACGATGGGCGCGGCGACCGTGGCGATGCCGCTGCGCACCTCGCCCCATTGCCACAGCGCGGGCGCCAGCGGCGCGCCCGCGGGCAGCGGCGCACCGGCCGGACCGACCCACAGCGCACGCGGCTGGCCGTCGGCCGGGTAGAGCTGCACCACCTGGCCGCCGGCGGCCTGCGAAAGTGACCAGGGCGACGACTGCGGCGCCGGCACCGCCTCGCCGGCCAGGCCGGCCAGCGCGAACTCCGCACTGGCGTCGGTCAGCTTCGCCTTGGCGCGCAGAACGAACATCGACAGGCGCTTGAGCGCCGGCGCGAGGAGGTCCTTGCTGCACACGAGCAGGATCTCGTCGGCCGCGCGGCGCCAGCCGATGAAACTGGCCTGCATGCGGCCCTTGGCAGTGCAGAAGGCGGCCAGGCGGGCCTCGCCCTGGCCCAGCAGCACGAAATCCTGGGTCAGCTGGCCCTGGAGGAAACTGGCGGCGTCCTCGCCCTGCACTCGGATCACACCGAGATGGTGGAGGGGGGCGACACCGTGGAGAGGATGCGACATGGGCTGAATTATCATGGCCGCCACATTCCACAGACGAAGCAGGGACGTGCGCCGCTTTATCACCACCGTCTTCATGCTTGCCCTGCTGGCCGCTCTGGGTGCCGGCGCCGCCGCCTGGTGGTGGGTGCAGCAGCCCTTGCGGCTGTCCGCTCCCTCCATCGACCTTTCCATCGAACCCGGCACCCTGCCGCGCGGCGTGGCCCAAGCCGTGCGCGACGCCGGCGTCGACGTGGACCCGCGCCTGCTTTACGCCTGGTTTCGCCTGTCGGGCCAGGGCCAGCGCATCAAGGCCGGCAGCTACGAGCTGGAACGCGGCATCACGCCGCAGCGCCTGCTGGACAAGCTGGCGCGCGGCGAGGAGTCGCTGCGCGCCGTCACGCTGGTGGAAGGCTGGAACTGGCGCCAGCTGCGCGCCGCGCTCGCCAAGGCCGACCAGCTGAAGCCGGACACCGCCAACCTGCCCGATGCGGACCTGATGAAGTTGCTGGGCCGCCCCGGCGTCGCGCCCGAGGGCCGCTTCTTTCCCGACACCTACACCTATTCCAAGGGCTCCAGCGACGTGAAGGTGCTGCAGCGGGCGCTGCGCGCCATGGACAAGCGGCTGGCCCAGGCGTGGGAGCACCGCACGCCGCAGTCGATCCTGAAGACGCCGGAAGACGCGCTGATCCTGGCGAGCATCGTGGAGAAGGAGACCGGCCGGGCCGCCGACCGCACGCTGATCGCCGCCGTGTTCCAGAACCGGCTGCGCATCGGCATGCCGCTGCAGACCGACCCGACCGTCATCTACGGCCTGGGCGAGAAGTTCGACGGCAACCTGCGCAAGGTGGACCTGCAGACCGACTCCCCCTACAACACCTATCTGCGCGCGGGCCTGCCGCCCACGCCCATCGCGATGCCGGGCAAGGCTTCGCTGCTGGCGGCGGTGCAGCCGGCGGACGGCAAGTTCCTGTACTTCGTGGCCAAGGGCGACGGCACCAGCCAGTTCAGCGAGTCGCTGGACCAGCACAACCAGGCAGTCAACAAGTACCAGCGCCGCCGATGACCCAGGGCCTCTTCATCAGCTTCGAGGGCATCGACGGCGCGGGCAAGTCCACGCACATCGAGGCGCTGGCCGCGGCGCTGCGCGCCCGGGGCCGCACCGTCGTCCTCACTCGCGAACCGGGGGGCACGCCGCTGGCGGAAAAGCTGCGCGCCCTGGCCCTGAACGATCCCATGGACCCACTCACCGAGGCGCTGCTGATGTTCGCGGCCCGGCGCGACCACCTGCTGCAGGTGATCGAACCGGCGCTGGCCCGGGGCGCCGCCGTGCTGTGCGACCGCTTCACCGACGCCACCTTCGCCTACCAGGGCGCCGGCCGCGGCTTCGATCGCGCCGTGCTGGACACACTGGAGGGCTGGGTGCAGTCCGTTCCAGCCTTGCCCGCTGCGGCGCTGCGCCAGCCCGACGTCACCGTCTGGTTCGACCTGGATCCGGCCGTTGCGGCGCAGCGCCTCGCCGGCGCCCGTGTGCCCGACAAGTTCGAATCGCAGCCGCAGGCCTTCTTTGCCCGGGTCGCGTCCGGCTATGCCGGCCGAGCCGCGGCGGACCCGGGGCGCTTCCTGCGGGTGCAGGCCGACCAGAGCCGGGAAGCGGTCTGGCGCGAACTGGAATCCGGCCTGCGCGCCCGCGGGGTGCTGGCATGACGGCCCCCTGGATCCGCGCGCAGCTGCGCCAGTTGCTCGCCCAGCGGGGCCACGCCTGGCTGCTGCATGGACCGTCGGGACTTGGACAGTACAAATTGGCCCTGTCGCTGGCCCAGGCGTGGCTCTGCGACCGGCCCACGGAAGAGGGCGCCTGCGGCGAGTGCGCCAGCTGCCACCAGGTGGAGGTGCGCGCCCATACCGACCTGGCCGTGCTGATGCCGGAAACGACGATGCTGGAGCTGGGCTGGCCCCTGTCCGAGAAGGCCCAGGCCGAGATCGACGACAAGAAGCGCAAGCCGAGCCGCGAGATCCGGGTCGACGCCATGCGCGACGCGCTGGAATTCGCCCAGCGCACCAGCGGCCGCGGCCGCGGCAAAGCGGTGCTGGTCTATCCGGCGGAGCGGATGAACACGGTCACCGCCAACGCCCTGCTGAAGACGCTGGAGGAGCCGCCCGGCGACGTGCGCTTCGTGCTCGCCACGGAGGCGGCGCACCAGCTGCTGCCGACGATCCGCAGCCGCTGCCTTGGACACACCCTCAGCTGGCCGGCCGAGGCGGAAGCCGTGGACTGGCTGCGGGAAGAGGGTGTCGAGGAAGGAGCGGCCGCGGGCCTGCTCAAGGCGGCCGGCGGCCGGCCGGAGGACGCGTTGCGCCTGCACCGGGCCGGCCTGACCGCCCGGACCTGGTCGCAATGGCCCAAGGCGTTGGTTCGAGGCGACACCGGCGTGATCACCGACTGGAGCCCGGCCCAGCTGGTCGAAGGGCTACAAAAGCTCTGCCACGACCTGCTGGCCGTGCATTCCGGGGCGGCGCCCCGCTTCTTCGAGGCCGCCGACCTGCCTGCGGCGGGGAGCGTGGAAGGCCTGACCAGGTGGTGGCGCAGCCTGGCCGACACCGCCCGGACGGTGGAGCACCCCTTCAATGCCGGTCTGATGCTGGAAGACCTTGTGGCGGGCGCGAGGACGGCCCTACACTCGAAAGCCTGACCTGCCCATGAGCACACCCGCCGCATCCAACGCTCCCCGTCCTAGCGTCATCCAGCTGGCCATCAAGGAAAAGGCCGCGCTGTATGCCGCGTACATCCCCTTGTTCGCGGACGGCGGCGTGTTCATCCCGACCACGCGGGACTACCACCTGGGCGACGATGTCTACGTGCTGCTGTCGCTGCCGGACGATCCGCAGCGCTACCCGGTGGCCGGCAAGGTGGCCTGGGTGACGCCCGGGCGCGCCGCCGCCAACCGCACCCAGGGTGTCGGCGTGCGGTTCCCGTCGGACGACAAGTCCAAGCTGCTGAAGGTCAAGATCGAGGAAATCCTCGGCGGCCACCTGGCTTCCGAGCGCCCGACGCAGACCATCTGATTCCCTAGAATCCACGGTGCGCCGCCGGCCCCGCCGCGCGGCGCGATCGCTTTTGCCATGTTCGTCGACTCCCACTGCCACCTCAGCTTTCCCGAGCTCGCCTCCCAGTTGCCCGAAATACGCCAGGCCATGGCGCAGGCGGGCGTGGACCGGGCGCTGTGCATCTGCACCACGCTGGAGGAGTTCGAAAGTGTCCACGCCCTGGCGATGCAGTTCGACAATTTCTGGGCCTCGGCGGGCGTGCACCCGGACAACGAAGGCATCGCCGAACCCAGCGTGGACAAGCTGCTGGAGCTGGCGGCGCGCCCGCGCGTGGTGGCCATCGGCGAGACCGGGCTGGACTACTACCAGATGGAAGAGCGCAAGGGCGGCCGCAGCGTGGCCGACCTGGAGTGGCAGCGGGAGCGCTTTCGCACCCACATCCGAGCCGCGCGCCGCTGCGGCAAGCCGCTGGTCATCCACACCCGTGCGTCCTCCGCCGACACCATCGCGATCCTGAAGGAAGAGGGTGAGGACGGCTCCCCCGGCAGCGCGGGTGGCGTCTTTCATTGCTTCACGGAGACGGCCGATGTCGCGCGCGCCGCGCTGGACCTCGGCTTCTACATCTCCTTCTCAGGCATCCTGACCTTCAAGAGTGCGGCCGACCTGCGCGACGTGGCCCGGTTCGTGCCGCTGGACCGTCTGCTGATCGAGACCGACAGTCCCTACCTGGCGCCGGTTCCGTACCGCGGCAAGATCAACAATCCGTCCTATGTGCCCTACGTCGCCAGGCAGATCGCGGAGCTTCGCGACCTGTCCGTGGAGGCCGTGGGCGAGCTCACCAGCCGCAATTTCGAGACACTTTTCGCCGCTGTCAATTCATGACAAGTTGCCTGCGATTTATCTGGCAACCCCTTGTCGTACATTGATTTTTAGGCGACTGAAATCATGAGACTTCACTTCAAGTATTTCCTGTACCTGATCCTGGCAGCCAGCCTGTCCAGCGCCCTCGGAGGATCCTTCGACGACTGGTTCGTGGCCATCAAGCGGGACGATCCCCAGGCAGTGGTCGAGCTGCTCAAGCGCGGTTTCGATCCCAACACCGTGGACCCGTCCGGCCGGCAAGGCCTGTTCATGGCCCTGCAGGACGGCTCGCTCAAGGTCGCGGAGGTGCTGGTGGCATCGCCCAAGACCAACGTGGAGTGGCGCAGCCGCAAGGACGAAAGCCCGCTCATGATTGCCGCCCTGAAGGGCCACACGGCGCTGGTGAAGAAGCTCATCGCCCGCGATGCCGACGTCAACAAGACCGGCTGGGCGCCGCTGCATTACGCGGCCACGGCGGGAAACCTGGAGATCATGCAGATCCTCCTGGACGAGAACGCGTACATCGACGCGGAGTCGCCCAACAAGTCGACGCCGCTCATGGTGGCGGCCCAGTACGGTTCCACCCAGGCGGTCAAACTGCTGCTGGAGGGGGGCGCCGACCCGACCCTGCGCAATGAAATTGGACTGTCCGCGGTGGAGTTCGCGCTGCGCGGCAACCGGCCGGATGCTGCGCAGCTGATTTCCGCCGCGATCCGAAGCAAGCAGCCCAAAGGCAAGTGGTGAGGACCACTTGCCGGGGATACGTCCAGTCCTATCGGGCGGCGCAGGCGCTGACCAGTTCCACGCCGGCGGACATGGTGGTCGTGTCGGCCTTGCAGCGGGCCATATCGGCGTAATGGCCTTGCACCATCACGCCGGGCGGGCTGTAGCGCATCGTGGCGTGGGCGCCGGTGGCCGCCGCGGCGGATTCGGCCTCGCAGCGGGCGCCGCGTCCGGCCATGCCCTGGACACGGCGGCAGAAGGAGTCGTCCGGATAGTCGAACTGGCGGATCACCTGGCCGTTGCCATCGCGGTAGACGAGATGCTTGCCGGACGGTCCGGTGTTCTGGGTGGCGCAGCCAGCGAGCACCGCGAGTGCGGCGGCAACGATGGACAGGCGCGTGATGGCGTGCATGGAATCTCCCTGGTTCTGGACCTCCGGATCACTGCCGGGGCGCCATGCTTTTTACCGGGGTTCGGCCGTTTCGGGGCCTCACGGTAACCGTTCGATCTCACTGATACGATGCGTATTATGTCAAATGATATGGGGAGACAGTTTGGCAGATACACACTCGGTGGCCTCAAGCCTTCTGCCCGCTCCTGTGACACTCTCCATTCCCTTCTTTGAACTGTCCCGCCGATGCGAATCGACGACCTGAAGCAGCGCCTGCACGCCGCCGGCGCGGGTCCCAGCCATGAACGCCGGATCCTGCGCCTGTGGTCGCAGGCCTTGCCCATGGCCAGCGGCAAGCGCCGCATCGAGGACTTCCTGCCGCTGTCGCTGCGCGCGGAATTGCCGGCGATCGAAGCGCAGCTCAGTGGCCTGGCACGGCTGCAGTCGACGCACCTCGGGGCCGACGGTTCGGAGCGCCTGCTGATCGAATTGGCGGACGGCCGGACGGTCGAGAGCGTGCTGCTGCCGCGCGACGGCCTCTGCATCTCCTCCCAGGTGGGTTGCGCCGTCGGCTGCCTGTTCTGCATGACCGGGCGCGACGGCCTGTTGCGCCAGCTTGGAAGCGCCGAAATGGTGGCCCAGGTGGCGCTGGCCCGGGCCCGCCGGGCCGTCAGGAAGGTCGTGTTCATGGGCATGGGCGAGCCGTCGCACAACCTCGATGCGGTGATGGAAGCGATCGAGCTCCTCGGCACGGCGGGCAACATCGGCCACAAGAACCTGGTGTTCTCCACGGTGGGCGATCCGCGTGCGTTCGAGCGGCTCGCCCGGGGTCCGGTCCAGGCCGCGCTGGCCTTGTCGCTGCACACGACCAAGCCGGATCTGCGGCTGCGCCTGTTGCCCCGCGCCCCCCGCATGACGCCGGAAGAACTGGTGGCCGCGGGCGAGCGATACGCCCGCGCGACCGGCTACCCGATCCAGTATCAGTGGACCCTGCTGGAAGGCATCAACGACGGCGACGACGAACTGGATGGCATCGTGCGCCTGCTTTCGGGCAAGTACGGCGTGCTGAACATGATCCCGTACAACGCGGTCGACGGCCTCGCCTTCCGGCGTCCGTCCTGGGAACGCGCCGCGGAGATGGCGCGCTCGCTGCACCGCCGCGGTGTGCTGACCAAGCTGAGGCACTCCGCGGGACAGGACGTCGATGGCGGTTGCGGCCAGCTTCGCGCTCGCGCCTTGAAGGCTGCGGCGCCGATCACCTTCCACGCCCGCGGCGCGGGCAGCTAGCTGTGAAGAGTCAAGAGGTTGTTTCTTGACTTGTTGAGTCTGGACATCGGAGCGGCGCCTCCGATGCCCTGATGGGGGCGGTGCCAGTTGTAGTGATGGATCCAGCGATCCAGGGCCGCAGTGCGTTCGCTGGAGTGCCGGTACGCGAAGCCGTAGGCCCACTCCCTGAGGGCGGACTGAATGAACCGTTCGGCCTTGCCGTTCGTTTGCGGCCGGTAGGGGCGAGTGAACTTGTGGCGGACGT